>JBGTAZ010000075.1:0-12400 GCA_041749615.1 Leptolyngbyaceae cyanobacterium
GGCAGGGCGCAGGCTGCGGGTAATTCGCAATCCATTCAGGCGACCGGGTTGATTGCCTTGCAGTCGATATCGATAGGCAACCAGATAATGCAGGATGCCATTCCCCGTTTTTTTCAGGGTCAAGTCATTTTTGCCACGGGGCAACTCAGAGAGTGGGACTGACACGCTTTTACTGGGGTTTTGGTAATCCTTGAACTGAGCGATCGCCAAGGTTTTTCCGGCAAGGCTTGCTGTTGCGGAAAAATTGGGCGGTATGGGCTGAAGTTTGCTGGTTTCCACTAACGCTGTCAAAGCTGCTGCATTATCGTAAGACCCTTGCCAGGTGCCGTTGCGCCGTTGGTTGAGCAGTCCTTGGGTGAGTTTTGCAATTGTGTCAGGTTTCGCTTTTTGGGAGATCGCCAGCTTTAACGCTTCTGCCTGGGTTGCCGTGGGCGAACTTAACCAATGCCAGCCCTGGGGCAAATTCACCTGTGTCGATCGCCCGGTTTCGCTGGTGATTTCTCGAAACTCTGCGGCAATGGCGTTTGACTCTTGCTGCCAGTCGGGGAATTGGGATAGATACCGCGCTAGTCTGATTTGATCGATCGAATCAAGCTGAGCGCGTTGGGCATAGATATCTGCCAAAAACTCCGTGCGCTTGTCGCCGAGATCTGCCAATGCAATCAGAGTGTGTAGCCGCAGTTGATTTTTGCACAAGGTCTGTTTGCAGAAGTCATATTGTCCTGGATCGGCAAGCGTTTTGCTGAGGTAATTCCGCAGCGTGGGGAAGGTTGGCGCTTGGTTTGCTTGGGCGATCGCTTGGGCGGCGTAGGCGGTGACAAAGGGATCGGATTTTTCGGCTCTGGGATAGGCGGCAAATCCACCGTCAGGCTTTTGCAAGGCTTTTAGCTGATCGAGGGCGCGGGTTGTTTGCTGACTGGAGTTAAAGCTGCTGAAGGTTTGTCCGTAGGTTTGGGAGAGGGTTTGCAGGCTGGATGCGATCGCCAGTTGGCTGGCGGCAGGTTCGGCAAAGGGTAAGCTCTGGTCTGCCAATACCTGCTGGGCGGGGGCAGCTAGCTGGGGAATTAAGGAACTCGCTAGGGAAATGTCCAATCCGCCGCTATCCGTGGCGACGTTGGTATCCACATTTAGGGGGATGGTTGCCTGATTTTCGGTGGTGCCAGACTCCACGACTTGTTCTGTGATGTCGAGCGGTTTCACTTCTAGCGGCACTTCAAAGGCATCTGTTTTGCCATTAAGCTCAGTCGTGAATTTTACCTGCGCGGTGCCCGGTTGACCGACGACGACGGGAAAGCGACTGGCGCTGGTTCCGGTGGTTGCTTGGGTTTGCTGGGAACCATTGGAATTATCAAATTTGAGCGGTTCGGTGACGGTGCCATTCACGGACATATTTCCAGCTTGCCCCGTGTTGTTGGTGACTGAGACTCCCGCCTGGAAGCGATCGCCCGGTCTGGCAAACTGCGGCAGAATGGGATTGCTGACCACGGGCTGGCTGGTGATAAAGGTGGTGTCGCCATTGCCAAAGTTGAGGTTGCCATCGGTTGCCACTGCCATGACGCGCCACGTGGTCAGATCATCGGGCAACGTGAATTTGACTTGGGCTTTGCCGTTGGCATCCGTCACAACTGCCCCGTTGTAGTATGCCAGCGCTTTGAAGTCGGTGCGGGTGCGAGTGTTGGCGGCTCCAGCAGATTCGCCGCCGCCATAGCCCCAGCCTTTTTGCAGAGGCGAAGTCATCGGACTCAGCACGACATCGGGGCGATTATCCGCGAGGCGAGTGGAAATCGGCTGTTCGGCAAAAACGGTCTTGACCAGATCCGGCGGACGGTAGCCGCTGAGTTGCAGCACTGCTTCATTCACCACCATGACGGTAAATTGCCCTTTAGCCGGGTTGCCTGCCGCATCTTTCAGCAGCAGGTTCAGGGTTTGCTCGGTGCCGGGTTGGGCGGGTGATGCAGCCTCAGAGCCGATCGCGGGCTGGATTTCAACTTTGAGATAGCGATCGCCCAATTCGGTATTAAACGGCGCAAACCCGATTTTTACCAAACCATTCAAGCTACCCGGTTCCGTTTGTTCCAGGGGTTTGCCTTGACGGATTAACACGGCTTGCACGGCGGCGTTGGGCACCATGTCGGGCATCACCGTAAACTGAATTTGGGGGGCGCTGCCTTTGACCTTGGTCACGGTTTGATAGATCGTATTGTGTCGGACGACGGCAAAGTACAACTCCGCATCGGGATAGGGCGACTGAATGATCGCCGTTGCCACCTCACCCGGACGATAGCTTTTTTTGTCTAGCTTCACCTCTAGGCGATCGTTGGTGTAGCGATCGCCCCAAAAAGTCGGCTCGTTGCCCGTTGCCCACAGTTGTACTTCGGTTGCAGCCGCTTCGTTGCTGTTTCCTGCTAGCATTGCCCGAATCCGATAAGAGCCAGACTTAGGCGCGGTCAGTTGCGCTTTTTCAATGTCCTTGGCATCCTGTCCAGATTGCACCTCGGTTGTGGCGACGGTTTTGTATTCCACTTGGTTTTGGGGAGTGCGGCTGCCTTCCACCACGCGGGTAATGTTGCTGTAGGTCATAGATTGCAGTTCCAAGCGCACCTTTTCTTGGATGGGTTTGCCTGCTGGATCGGTGACAATCACCTCGACCGGAAACTCCTTGCCTGCTTCGGCAACAAAGTTAGTCTTCAAGCCAATCAGGCGATCGCTGGGCAACGCCACCACGGTTTGGGAATCCGCCACCGACAGATTCGACACATCCGAGACTTGCGCATCGACCCGGTAGGTCATGGGATAGGGCAAATCTTTGGCGATCGTAAAGTTTTGGCTAGTCTGACCCTCTTTGCTTAAAGTTTGAGTGGTTTGCAGCACGTCGCTAGGCACTTCCGGTGCCTCTTCGGGCCACAGCCAGCGTCGCCCAAAGGAGTAGCCCTCCCAGGTTTGGGGCGCAAACTCGGTTTGTTGGCGGGTGACAAAATACTTGACTTCGCCGCCTTCCACAGGTGCCCCAAACAAGTAATTACTTTGCACAGTCGCATCGATTTTTTGATCGGGGAGCGCGATTCCCACTGGGGCAGAGGGCGCATCCGGTTCAGGTATCAACTCTCGATTGGCAGCGGTGCCTTTGCCATCGCTCACGCCGCTCAGCGACAGTTTCACCTTAAAGTTGGGCGGCTTAAACTCGGCAACCCGAAAATCTCCGGTAATTTCAGCGCCGCTGTCCCCTTTCGCCCGAATCGTATAAGTTCCCAACGGCTGCGTTTTTTCCAGCGGCAGTTCCACTGAAAACGTGCCAAAGGCATTGGTGCTTTGACTACCCAGCTTTTTCTTTTGCCCATCAGGACTTTCCACAGTGATGGCATAGCGGACGTTTTTATCTTGCTTTAATGCTCCAGCCTGAAGGTAATAGGCGGCTCCGGTGAAATGGGCAGTTTCGCCCGGTTGATAAAGCTGGCGATCGCTAAAAATTGTCCCCCGCGACAGGGGCTTGCCGCTCTCCCAACCCGCATCTATGCCATAGCCATAGGCACCGCTGTATTCATGGGTGCGGGTAAATGCCCAATCTTTGCCCACTTGGGCGATCGCGAGTAGGGGCGGTGCGGCTTCTGAGCCAGCAGTCCGACATCCCTGAAACTGGGCATCGCTTAAGATCAGCATTCCCGCCCCATCGGTTTTGCCCGTGGCGCAGGCTGTGGGCGTGGAGCGCTGCTTTGCTTCCAGTTGAGATTTATAAATTTGCACCGTTGCATTGGCGATCGCAGCGCCATCCGACAGGCGATGCACCCGCACCAAGCCAGAATCGGGAAACCACTGAGCAAACACGCCCAGATTCGTCACCTGCACCATGCCGTAGAACTTTGATTCTCCCCACTTTTGCTTGCCTTCCTCCTGATACTGCGACGTGCGCGCCTGCACCCCATATGCCACCATTCCGGTTGGTGCCCCCAGCAGCGTTTGTAGCGGCACGGTTGATTCCACCGCCTGATTCTTTTGGATTGGCACTTTAGTCGTTTTCCAGCTAGCCAGATCGGGCAGCAAGTCGGTGCCGTTATTTTGGGGATAGGCAGAATTGACGTAGACCAAATCCGTCGGCTGGACGATCGCAAACGCCGATTGATATCCTGACAAATTCACCGTCGAAATATTCAGTTGCAAAGGCGAGTCCCCTTTGGTTTGGGCAGTGGGAAAAATGTGTAGCTCGGTGGGTGCCCAGAGGTCTGGTGCCGTATCGCCCGTCTGGTAGTTAACCGTCGTCGGTTTGCCCAGGGTTTGCCCAAAGTTATCCTTTAGGTCAGCCCCAACGGTGATGGTGTAGTTGGTCGCGGGTTCCAGTGCCCACGGGTTTAAGCTGACGACGCGATCGCCTTCGTAAGCTCTGACCAGCGGCACATTCTTATTTTTTGGCGCTGGCGAAATAGAGATGTTGGCAAGGGCAGATTCAGCCGCGATCGGATTGTTGAATTCTAGTTGCGCGGTGCCATTGACAAAGCGTCCGTAGGCACCGCCAGCATCGGGTTTGCCAACCGCAGTCTGCTGTTGAAACGCTAGCGGCGCGTAGGTTTCTACCCGACTCGTAAACGACTCTTCACTGGGCAAATTTCCCCGCAGCGGACGCAAACCGGGCGTAAACTCCAGCGTGTAGGGGGTCGCCTTTTGCAGGGCGGCTTCCGGCTCCAGCGTATACACCCAGCTTTGGGTGGAGGGATCAAACTCTGCCTCTGGGTCGGGTCTATCGCGGACTTCCGGCTGCTTCTCCAACGCTACTTTCAGCGCTACGCCATCGGGTTGTCCTGCTTCTTTCAGCTTGGCGTGTTCTTTCACCGAAGCCTGATCAAGTTCCACGTTAGAAAAAACTTTCAGCACGGGTTGGGTGTTTATAGGCTCGGTGGCAACTTTGGGGCTATCCGCACTGTAGGAGGTCGGCAGGTCAGTCAGCTTCAGGCGATCGCTTTGAAATGTCCAGGCAAGATCTTGATCTAGCTTGTGATTCTTCAAATCCGCCAGTCCTGCTTTCAGTGTCACCCGCACCCGTGTTGCTTGGGGAATCGCTTCATCGGCTTGAAAGCCCACCATACGCGGCGTGAGAAAGCGAAACTGTCCTTTCAACGCTGGCACTACTTCAAACTTCTGCAAAAGTTGCTGCTGATCCTTGCTTTCCAAGCTTTCTACGGGAATCAGCGCCTCTTTAAACCGAATCCGAATCTGAGCCTGAGGTTTGGCATCTCCGATTGGGCTAATCTCCTCAATCCAGTCTGGCAGAGTGGGCTTTTCCATTGCGGTCACTGCCGTTAGCATCTCTGGCGCTTTCGTGAGGGTGGTGGTGCTACAGCCCGAAAAGCTGACGGTGATGACCAGTCCGCACAAAAACAGGATCGGCAGCAAGAAGCGTTTGCCCAATTTCATAATCTCTCCCCACAGTAAACAGGCGATCGCGACAGCCCATGCCGCTAACTCCCATTCCTACTCTGTTCCAAGGGGAAATTCCTGTTAACTTCAATAATTCTTTACTTGATTTGTTTGCCGAGCGGGCGATCGCTCTTTCCTCTTTCTTCTTAACGCCTATCAACGCCTATCAACGCCTCAACGCCTCAACGCATCTCTGCCAAGCTGAATGGTGACATCCGATTCGAGATCGCCATTACCATCGACGCGCACTTCGCCAAACCCTAGGAGGCGGCGAATGTTTTCAGCACTGGCAACGTCGCCCTGTTGCGCC
This sequence comes from Leptolyngbyaceae cyanobacterium, assembly GCA_041749615.1. Classification (GTDB taxonomy): domain Bacteria; phylum Cyanobacteriota; class Cyanobacteriia; order Leptolyngbyales; family Leptolyngbyaceae; genus ULC077BIN1. Next base: position 5,717 of record JBGTAZ010000075.1, read on the forward strand.
AAGATGCGCGTAGTATCCAGCGGTTCACTGTAGGGTTCGGCGATCGCAACATTGCTGTAGCCCGCTTTAGACAGGGGAGCAATCCAAGAGTTGGGTGCGCCTTGCTGCGTCGTATCTTGAATCGCAACCCGAACTTTTTCACTAGCGATAGTGTTTGCCGTTGGGTTGAGACCCAGATTAAAATGCTGAGCCATAATCATCTGAATCTTTGCTAAATCTGGCAGCCAGTAACTCGTGCCGTAAGTTTCGATATCGCCATATTCACCCGGAGTGATCAACATTTCCATCTTGGAGCGATCGACCCGGCTAGAATAGGCAACCAACGCAAAAATCTCTTCTACCGTCAAGTTGGTATCGATGTAAGCCCGAATCACTGAAATAATTTGCGGTAATCGAGCCAGAGTCATGGGATTGAGCGCTTGCTCGGAGAGGGCACGAATCACCATTTGTTGGCGCTGCACCCGCCCAATATCACCATTTGCATCATTGCGAAAACGGAGTAATTGAAGTGCCTGGTTACCGTTTAAGTGCTGCTTCCCTGCTTTTAAGTTGACGTATAGATGTTGGCTGTCGTCGCTATATTTCATGTCTTTTGGCACATAGACGGTTACGCCGCCCAACGCATCGACTAACGCCTGCACACCCTGAACGTTGATGGTGATGTAGCGATCAACCCCAACCCCGCCTAATAGCTGGCTCACCGTTCTAGCCGCTAATGCAGGTCCTCCAACCGAATTTGCCTCATTGATTTTGCCAACGCTGTGACCCGGAATTTCAATGCGGGTATCTCTGGGAATCGACAGTAGCGCCACCTTCTGAGCTTCAGGATTAAATCGAACCAGCATCATCGTATCGGTTAACCCTTCAAAGGAGTTTACCAAGGCTTGATACCCCAGATTTTTTTGCCCCGGCGGTGGCTCATCCGATAGGTCGCTGGTCAACACTTTGGCTCCTAACACCAAAACATTGACCGGACGGGTCAACTCAGGCAACTGCAAGTTGCTAATACTGGAAAGGTCGCCTTTAGAAAACACTGCCGCATCTTGGGCACTCAGTTTGCGCTGCAAGAGGGGAGCGCTTGCCATCGTCATCGCTAAAATTGCTCCTGCGGTCGCTGACAATAACGCCACCCCCGTCAAACCAGTGACAACCCATAACCAGCGGTAGCCTTTTTGTTTAGAAACTTTTTTTAAGCTGGGATTGACTTTTTTCGGCTGAGAAGGAAGCGAGTTACTATCTTACACGGACTTTTTCAACACGCCCCATCACTGAGCGTGAAAACGACTGGAGCAGCAGAATAGTAACAATAATTTCCAAGAATGGCTGAAAATTGTGAATAATCTTTGGCAGGGTTCGGGGTTTGGGGTTCAGGGTTTGTACTCCGTACTCCGCACTTCTTAAAGAAATCCAGCAAATTTCATTGATTCGGTTCAAAAATGCCGTATCGTAAGGAGTCGGTTCAATGCCAATATACAAGCTTTGCTTTCTCCAACCCTGTGTGAGGCAACTCTGTGTAAGGCGATCGCTGCCGGACTCTGCCGGAATGTTGACGAAGCCCTGTTGTTTAACCCCATCTGCCTGTTATGCCGAAGGTTCTTGTTTCTGACCCGATTGATCAAGCCGGGATTGATATTCTGTCCCAGGTTGCTCAGGTTGATGTGAAAACCAACCTGTCTCCTCAAGACCTGCTCGGCATTATTTCAAACTACGATGCCTTAATGATTCGCTCTGGCACTCGCGTTACCCAAGAAGTGATCGAGGCTGCTAGCCAACTCAAAATTATTGGTCGAGCGGGCGTAGGCGTAGACAATGTAGATGTTCCAGCCGCCACTCGCAAGGGCATCGTCGTCGTCAATTCTCCTGAAGGCAACACCATTGCTGCCGCTGAACATACGCTGGCGATGATGCTATCGATGTCGCGCTACGTTGCCGAGGCGAACCAATCGGTGAAAAGCGGCAAGTGGGATCGCAAAAGTTATATGGGCGTTGAAGTCTATAAAAAAACGCTGGGCGTTGTGGGGCTGGGTAAAATTGGTGCCCATGTTGCCACCGTTGCCCATGCGATGGGTATGAAACTGCTTGCTTATGATCCCTTTGTTTCTCACGAGCGGGCTGAGCAACTCGGCTGTCGTTTGGTCGAACTGGATAACTTATTCCAAGAAGCCGATTACATTACGCTGCATCTGCCCAAAACGCCAGAAACCGCGAATTTGATTAATGCGGCAGCGATCGCCAAAATGAAGCCGACCACTCGCATTATCAACTGTGCGCGGGGTGGCATTGTGGATGAAGCCGCGATCGTTCAAGCATTGCAGGAAGGCAAGTTGGCAGGAGCCGCTTTAGATGTCTTTGTGCAAGAGCCACTGGAAGAAAACTCACCCCTGCGTGGAGTGGGCAAAGAGTTGCTGCTGACTCCCCATTTAGGCGCTTCGACCGAAGAAGCTCAAGTAAATGTGGCGATCGATGTTGCCGAACAAATTCGTGATGTGCTGTTGGGCTTGCCTGCCCGGTCTGCGGTCAACATTCCCGGTTTGCGCCCCGACCTGCTAGAACAACTGCGCCCCTACCTAGAATTAGCGGAAACACTGGGGAACCTGGTTGCCCAACTGGTCGGCGGACGAGTGGAAGCCTTGAATGTTCGCCTGCAAGGGGAGCTTGCCACGAACCAAAGCCAACCTATTGTCGTTGCCGCACTCAAAGGACTCCTCTCCCACGCACTGCAAGAGCGAGTCAACTATGTGAATGCCAGCATTGAAGCGAAAGAACGCGGCATTCGGGTTGTAGAAACTCGTGATGCATCCATCAAAGACTATACGGGTTCCTTGCACCTATCGGCGAAGGGGTCTTTGGGTGAACATTCCGTCGCTGGGGCGCTGCTGGGCGACTCCGAAATTCGCATTACCAGCGTGGATGACTTTCCAGTCAACGTTCCCCCCAATAAGTACATGGTCTTTACGATGCACCGAGACATGCCAGGAATTATTGGCAAAATTGGCTCTTTGCTGGGTAGCTTTAATGTCAACATTGCGAGTATGCAAGTGGGGCGCAAGATTGTTCGCGGGGATGCTGTTATGGTGCTCAGTATTGATGATCCACTGCCCGATGACGTTCTGGCTGAGTTTCTCAAAGTTCCCGGTATCCGAGATGCTTACACCGTTACCCTATAGGAGCGCTTGAGACTACTAGATAACCCTCACCCTAGCCCAAGACCCTCACCCTAGCCCTCTGCCAGTGGGAGAGGGAACCGGATATTTCCGAAAGCCATTCTCCAGTGGAAGAATGGTTGGGATGAGGGTCATTTCCCTGATTGAGTTTTTCCTATCTTCTAGTTCCCTTAAATCATGGCAAATAGCTGGTGGGAAATTCAGATGCTTGCTGATCCATTGCTGGAGGATACGCTCTTTTGGCGATTAGATGCGTTTGGCTGTTTGGGATCATCCAGTCAGATGAAGGGATTGTCTTGCCTAATACGGGCTTATGTTCCTGAGTCCCAAGTGCAACTGTTGGATTTGGCGGCACTGTCCCTGCTATTTCGGCAAGATGCTCTGTGTCTTGGGTTGCCTGTGCCGGTTGCTCAATGGAACTTGATCGAAGAGGAGGACTGGGCAAGTAATTGGAAGCAGCACTGGAAGCCCCAAAAAGTGGGCGATCGCCTGCTGATTAATCCGGCATGGCTACCTATTCCAGACATGGGCGATCGCGTTTTGCTCAAACTGGAGCCAGGGGTTGCCTTTGGCACCGGAGAACATGCCACCACCCAACTCTGCTTAGAAGCCCTAGAAATGAGACTGGGAGCGCCTGCCCTCGCCAGTGAGCCTTTACCCATCGATCTGACGCTTGCTGATGTTGGCTGTGGTTCTGGCATTTTGTCGGTCGGGGCACTTTTATTGGGAGCCAAACAAATTTATGCCGTTGATACTGATCCCCTAGCGGTTAAAGCAACCCGCGAAAATGGTGATCTCAACCAGATTGAGCATAATCGGTTAATTGTCGCTCAGGGCAGTGTAGACCAAATTGCTGAGATGATTGAGGCTCCAGTGGATGGCATTGTCTGTAACATTTTGGCAGAAGTGATTATTGATTTGATTCCTCAAATGACCCCCATCATGAAGCCCACAACTTGGGGAATTCTCAGCGGTATTTTGGTCGAACAGGCAAAACCTGTAGCAGACACTCTAGAAGCGAACGGATGGATGGTGACTGCATTGTGGAAGCGAGGGGAATGGTGTTGTCTCAACATTCGGCGATCGCCCTAACAATCTACCGTTTCACAACCAAAATCACTCCGGCAACAATTAGCCCTAGCCCAATCCAGTGGTGACGAGAAATCGATTCTTGAAAGAAGAAATAACCTAGCAATACTGAAAAAATATAGCTAATAGAAATCGCTGGACCTGCCACGCTCAGCTTGACACGGGTTAAAACCAAAATAAAGAAAATGGAACTAAAAGCATATAGCCCTAAACCCGCGACTAGCTCAGGTGTTGACGCAATATTTAAAATATGAGAGACAAAATTATTGGCATTCACTTTGCCAAGTTTCCCTGCACCTAATTTAAGCAGGAACTGCCCCCCGGATGCCATCAAGATTGACGATAGAAACAGAAAAAACTCTTGGAGGGTCACTGGCAAGGTTTCCACGATGGATTCAGTCTCTTAGTTTACCGTTAAGTCGTTGAATAATTTATTAGAAGAACGGGCTAGAATCGACTCGGAACTTAATCGGACGATGGCGAAACATGGCTAGCACCACTAAGTCTGCTTACACCGAAGAGCAAACCGCTGTCTGGATTCGGGGCTTGGTTTCCTTAGCGTGGGCAGATGGGCATTTTGATACGAAAGAGCAAGCAATGATTTCTGCCTTGCTCCACAAAGACCTGACTGCTGAAGAAAAAGCGATCGCCATGGAGCCAATTTCTACTGATGAGTTGGCAAGGGTTTTGGGGGGCGATCGCGACTTAGCCGAAAATTTCCTCAGAACTGCCGTCATGGTGGCATTGGCAGATGAAGACTACTCCACTAGCGAAGACAAAATGCTACAGCAGTACTGCCAAGCACTAAAGCTAAAGCCGAATGCCCTAAACGTTCTCCGAACTACGTTTCAAACCATCGCAGATGCCCAGCCAGCCGATGGCATTGAATCCTTTCCAACTTCTGGCTTAATGCCCCCCAATATAGATGTTGATCAGGTGGATGTTTTGTATCCTGTGCGCGAGTGGCTCGATCACATGGATGTTCAAGACCCAAAAATTGCGCGGCTGATGTGCAAAATGATCCCTGCTCAATGCCCCTTTGAACGGGACATTACTATATTTGGACGCAAGGTCGTTCACATTCCGCCGCTATGCAAACTCAACCCGCTGTATGACCAACTAGTCGGCTTACGATTCCGCGCCCTCTCCTATCTCGCCGATGACTGCAAAGAAGACATTTCAGAGTATGTGTGAGGCGACTTCACGGATAAATCAGAATCTTATAAGTGTCGGGGGTTGGCGCGATCGCCCGATCTACGGCAGCAGATAAATCTTTGAGCGGAAAGCGATCGCTGACCAACGCATCCACATCGATCCACTGGTTAAATACGATATCTGCTGCCAACTGCTGCACCCGGTAAGACGAGCTGTAGCTACCCATCAGATCAATCTCGCGACGATAAAGAATATTGGGATTGATCGGGATTTCTAGCTCATCAGGAAACTCGGCAAAGAACAGAATTTTGCCGCCTTTGCGGGTGCAGTCCAACGCTTGAAAAAAGGCTTTATCACTGGGTACGGCGAGCAAACTGGTATCGACCCCCATGCCTTGAGTCATTGCCTGGATTTTTGCGGTCAACTCTGGATCTCGTGCATCAAAGGCAGCATCCGCACCCACCGCTAGCGCTTTTTCGATGCGGCTCGGCAGTAAATCTGTGGCGATCGCCCGTGCCCCAAAATACTTCACCAGCATAATGAACATCAGCCCAATCGGACCCGCGCCTGTAATCAGCACCGTTTGACCGGGCTGAATCTGGGCTTTTTTCACCGCTTTCAAGCAGCAATTTGTCGGCTCCACAAAACTAGCCTGCTCAAAGGTGATTTTGTCGGGGATCGTCATCAAGCCGCCATTTCGCACAATGTGCCCCGGCACTTTCACATACTCTGCAAAACCGCCACCACTAGGCGTAAATCCGGCGGTTGTCGTAATGTTTTTGTAGACATCGCACATGGAAAAGTTGTCATTTAAACAATAGCCGCAGTGCATACAGGGAATATGATGCAACACAACCACGCGATCGCCCACCTGCCAGCCTTTCACCTCAGATCCCACGGCTGAAATCGTTCCCGCTGTTTCATGCCCAAAAATGCGCGGCGGCTCATACAACGGGTAGCGAATCTTTTTAATATCCGACTGGCACAATCCCACCACCTGCACCTGCACCAACACTTCATCTGGCAACAGTTCTGGCACTGGAACCTCTTCGTAACTCAGGTTATTCACCCCACGAAACACCTGCGCTTTCATTCGCTATTCTCCTGAAGACCCTCCGATGTAGACTGTATCATTAGCCCTGGCTGACTGACACATCTCCTCAAAGGAGGGGTCAAATCCAAGTACTCTGAGGATTACCACATCACCAGACATCCCTATGGAAGAAACCCCTCGCTTATATGATGCGCTGCGGCAGTTACTCGGTCAACAGTGCCG
>JBGTAZ010000076.1:0-4247 GCA_041749615.1 Leptolyngbyaceae cyanobacterium
AGAAAAATAATTGAGAGTAGTTTTTTCATGTTCTTCCTCGTTCGTCGATATTTACTGGAAAAGTAAGGCACTAAAAAGCAGGGTAATCAGAATGACCTGTTTAGCAGACACCCCCTGACCACCCCACGCGGGGGAACGAAAACAGCTTCTAAGTCCGAGAAGTAGAAATCTGTAGAGCTAACAAAATTTGTTAAATCTTTCCCCAGATAATGCCGAACTACTGTCAGCAAAGTCAAAAGACAGGCTGTCAAACATCCAACTTTGTAAGATTCTGAAACAGAACAGATTCTAAAATATATGAGGAAATTATTTTCCTGGCGCTCATACTTGTTTAAACTAAAACGTGTCTCGACTAAGATACATTGCCCCTAGCTCCCGATCGCCCTCTATGGCTCCTCTGCCCGAACCTTCTCCCAAACAGCTTTCCCTTGGTCCTTTAGAATCAGAAATTCTAGAGATGATTTGGGCGCTTGGCTCGGCATCGGTCAAAGATATTCACGATCGCATCCTCACTAATCCTGACCGCGAGTTAGCATACGCCTCGGTGACTACAGTATTAAGGCGGTTGACCCAGAAAGGCTGGCTGGCGTGCGATCGCCAAGACCGGGCGTTTCGCTGGCGACCCTTGGTATCTCAAGCAGAAGCGCAGGCATTACAGGCACATGAACAGCTTCAGCGGTTTTTGGCGATCGGGAATCCTGATGTAGTGGCGGCTTTTGCCGATGAATTAGATGGGGCGAGCGTTGAAAAAATAGAGGCGATCGCCCAACGTCTTAAATCTATCCGTCAAGCCCGTCAAGCCGAGGAGGAAGCCTAAATGCATCTCAGCTTTATTCTATTTTCAATAGCAGCAGTCTTTTGCATTCGGTTGTGCAGTCCTCAACGCCCAGGTCAGCGAACCTGGTCAAGCCGTTGGCAATGGGCGCTTAGTCTGTTCTTACTACCGCCACTGTTGCTGATGACAACGGCTTTGGCGGTGATGCTGATGGGAACAGATGGATATATGTTGGGGTTACCCGTGGGCTGGATCGGTTATCTGTTGGCGCTGAGCTTTCTGGGATATGCAGGTTTGCGGTTGATAGGCTTAATGGTGGGGGGATGGCGATCGATCCAGACGGTTCAAACCTATAATCTTTTTAATTTTCAAAAAACAGTTGGACATCTTCTTGATACGCCTGCCTTATTTGCAGCCCAAGTGGGTTTTTGGAATTCTAAATTAGTTATAAGTCGTGGTTTGCTAACCTCGTTCAACCCTGCCCAAATTGAGGCAGTCCTGACTCATGAGGCAGCCCACCATTATTATCGAGATACCTTCTGGTTTTTCTGGCTGGGCTGGTTACGTCAAGCCACTAACTGGCTCCCCTATTCCAACGTTCTGTGGCAAGAACTATTGCTACTACGCGAACTTCGTGCCGATCAATGGGCTGCCCAGAAAATCGATGCGTTGCTGCTGGCAGAAACATTGTTGTTAGTAGTCAAAGATCCTTTAATGCACTCCGAAATTAATTGCGCTGCTTTTGGCACTGCTGCTTCAGCAAATCGCCTAGAGGAACGCATTGAAGCTTTATTGACTGAAGCAGAGCCGTCTTACAAAGGACAGGGTGTAGTGTTCGTGTGGATAATGACAGCATTGCTGCCGTTGCTGACTCTCTGCTTGCATCGGTAGAGATTTCAGGTTTGCTGAATGAAAGTATGAAACTCAACTTCTAAGAGAGCAACGGAACCAGATTTTCATGCTGCAATTTAGCAACGCTTCAACTTCAAGTTAGTCTCTAGGTTACAACATGAGATGATGTAACCTAGAGACTAGAAATAAATTTCTCTCGCTTGAATGATTAATGTGAAGGGTGTACCTAAACTCAGGAGACTTTTTTATGTCATCAGCAACCACTACGCGCGGTTCAATTCTAACAACGATTAATGGTGAACCTGCTGTTCCCCTCGAATTTATGCCAGAGAATTGGCAGCGGATTGTACAGGGAGAGTGGATGACGGAGCCTCGCGTGTACACCGCGATGGCACAGGTTTTCTTGGCAAAGAACCAGAATGGACACATCCTGTTTTTGGAGCGTCCTGACGCAAAACATCTTAAAGATGCTTATCGGGAAGGAAACGGACAACTAGCATGGGAAGCTGTCTCTCATTACGGTGAAGCGTTTCTGCCAGAGAACTATCCAGACTTACAACAGATTCGCAGTGAAGTACAGGCTGATAGTGTTCAACAAGCCGAGCGAATTGCTTTGGTGAACGTAGTCAGAGATTTATTTGATGAGCTTGGATATGATGTACCTGCTACATTCTATTGGACGTTCCTCCATCCCTTACAACGATCGGATCTGTTTGAAGTGCGATCGTTCCGTTTCAGTGAACAAGACCTGGGCATTGCTCGGCAGTTTGATGCTATCCTGCATGGGGGCTATGTATCCATGCTGCGACGTTTGATTGACAGTGTATCGAGCCATCATGGTTATTTTAGTGAACATGGCTGTGGTTGCGATAGCCACTTAGCCAAGATCAAGCGGTGTGATTCGCCGTTCGATTACACGATTCCAGCAGAAGCACGACGGAAAACTCTGCGGGCTTTTTTCTGGAGCATCATGGAAGAATATATGCTGTTTGAGCAGCGATCGGCAACTCGATTGGTCTATGCAGATAACCTGACTCTGTAATCGAAAGCCAGAATTCACGAGGGTGAAATATAAAGTTCACCCTCGCAAGCTCGTCAATGTTTAGACTTTACGCCATTAAAGTTCTCATCTGATTGATATACATGAAAGCTGTTCCACAGGATTAACATCTCTCATGCGTCTGTAAATTCTCCAAGGACAATCATTTCGATGGAGCAGGGAGCCTTCATTTGTGACACAGATTGCAACTGAAGCTGCTTCACTAGGACCACGAAATAAAGTTGCCTTATCGTCATGATGCCCCCCTAAATCATACTGATCACAGGTAATACATTCCTCAACAAAAATGAATGTTTTTCCTACAGATTGACAGTAGAGTTGAACTGCCAAAAGTTTACTTCTAACTTCACTCAAACAGTCGTATGACGGTAAATCTCTAGCAACCTGAAGTGTTTCATGAATCCTTTGTTGGATCTCTTGTTTAATCTGATTACGCTGACTTTGATTAGGTGTAGAAGTTTCTCCCTGAGCCTGTGTATTGTTTGTCGATTGTAAACCCATTGCGTTCGCCATCCTTTAGCAAGAAGAGATTTTGCATGGCGATGCTCCTGATGAAGACAGATTTGAAAAGCTACTTTTAACCAAAATAATTTTTTGAGCAATTTATGATTTGCTCATGTAGAATTTTGGTCGCTGTAAAGCGACCTTGACTAGACATAATGCTTTACGTTCCTGTGATGATCACTCAACAGAGAATTGACCGCAGCAACTAAAAATTGCTAACAACACACACTCAACTCATTCTGCGAAATCTTTCCAATCAAAACACACCATAGCACCATAGCAAATAGAAGTTAGTAATGGCAAATTTGGATCTTATTTATCTGAAAGTGTTGATTTATCGTCACTGTAGAGCAACTAGCAACTTTGTTCCGGACGGGAGGTAGTTAGGACAGTATATTAGTTTTAGTGTGTATATCCGTTGTTTTTTAATAGCGACAGCATCTTAATTGAAACTATTAAAAATGTGGTTTCAATTAAATTAATCTGTTAGAGTCAGGGTTCAATCTAACTAATCCGCTAAGTTTGAACACAGAGCTAGACTGAATGTTCTTACTTAGAGCGTAAATTGAGATTGTACATTATTGCAGTTCTATCCTCTCATTCAGAATGAGGGCGATCGCAGAAGTGTTTGTTCAACATTAAGCAGGTTTGCTCAAAGCTTCTAGAACCTGAAGAATTGCTCCAATTAGTGCAAGCGAAACTATGACTTGCATTGAGAAGAATTGCAGGTGCATCTCATTTGAGAATTATTACACTGCTCATACACTGAGGTTATTATGCGTCAATCTATCTCACTTTTTGTAGCTGGTCTACTGGTTCCAGCTAGCCTTCTCATGGGTTTCTCGAACGCGATCGCACACCAAGATCTGATAGTTGAAACTGTTAAAGCGACCTTTCATCTGGAACCCGACGATTCTCCTTATGCCACCATTCCTAGTCCAACCTGGTTCCACTTATCTCGTCCTGATGGCGAAACCATTCCTTTATCCAACTGCAACTGTAATTTAGTCGTTTACGATGAGCAAAACCAACCCATCGCTTATCCACAACTCGCTG
>JBGTAZ010000077.1:0-42128 GCA_041749615.1 Leptolyngbyaceae cyanobacterium
AAACAACTCGGATGTGGCAAATCTACATTCCGGTAGCTCGATGCTGGCATAACCGATTGATTCCAGAGAGTTTGGCTTGACTGAACTACTCAATGAAACTGGTTAACGCAATGGTAAGGACGTTCTTGGAGCGTCCTTACAAAACGCTCTAGGGAACTTATAGTTGGCTATCTAAAGTCTTTTGGAGCAAGTGTCTTTTTGGTTTGAATCACTATGTTGTCTTTCAATCAAGCTGCGATCGCCCTTGTTGCGATCGCCCTCACGTTTCCATCTATTTATACTCAGGCAAAACCGATGAAACCCTGTACTCCCAGTTTTGAACCCGGCATTACCGTCACTGTGGCGGATGCCAAGACAAAAACCGCCCTTGAAGCCCAAATTGTGATTCGAGAAGGCACCTTTCAGGAAACTTTGCGCGTTCAGGGAGCGACTGCCTCTGGACAAACGATTTATGGGGGCGCATTTGAGCGACCTGGCAAGTATACCGTTACTGCATCAATGTCGGGATATCGACCCACTGTGCTTAACGATGTTCAGGTTGCTAAAGGAGAATGCCACGTAGCAACTCGGCGGCTGGCGATCGAACTAAAGCGCGCCGTTAGTCAGTAACCGGGTAGCACAATGAAGGTCGTTGGCAACTCAATGCGAGTGACCGATATTACGATCGCTTTTTGCCAAATTTAGCTTGTAGATCTTCCAGGGTGGGCGACGTTGGATGTTGTTTAAGTTGAGTTTGTGGCTGCGGTTTGGCTTGTGGCTGCGGTTTGGTTTGAGCGCGATCGCGTTCTTTGGTTAATGCTGGCGGTTGGCTAGAATTTTCGCCCGATTTCACTTCACCTGACTTCATCGACAGGCTAATCCGCTTGAGTTTCTCGTTTACTTCCAACACCCGCACCTTTACCACCTGCCCCACTTTCACCACTTGAGTCGGATCGCTAATAAACCGATCCGCCAGTTGAGAGACATGAACCAAGCCATCTTGATGCACGCCAATATCTACAAATGCGCCAAAGTTCGCCACATTGGTGATCACGCCTTCCAGTTCCAGCCCCACTTTGAGATCGCTGATTTCTTTCACGCCATCCATAAAAGTGGCGTATTTGAACTCGGCGCGGGGATCTCTGCCGGGTTTTTCCAACTCTGCCAAAATGTCGCGTAGGGTGGGTTCGCCCACAGTATCGGTGATGTATTTTTTGAGGTTAACGGTTTTGATTTTTTCGGCGAACTGGTGAATTTCGGTCAGCGGTAAATTGAGGTCAGCCGCGATCGCTTCCACAATGGCATAACTTTCGGGGTGAACGGCAGTGTTATCTAACGGATTTTTGCCGTCGCGAATTCGCAAAAAACCAGCGGCTTGCTCAAAAGCTTTGGGTCCCAATTTGGCGACTTTGAGCAGGTGACGGCGATCGCCAAAGGCTCCATGTTCGTTGCGATAGGCGATGATGTTGTTGGCGATCGCGGGGCTAATGCCAGAGACAAACGTCAGCAGTTCTTTCGATGCGGTGTTCAAGTCTACGCCAACGTAATTGACGCAGCTTTCAACAGTGTCATCCAGTTTCTTTTTCAGCAGCTTTTGATCGACATCGTGTTGATATTGCCCCACGCCAATCGATTTCGGATCGATTTTGACCAGTTCAGCAAGCGGATCTTGCAGGCGGCGACCAATGCTGATGGCTCCCCGCACGGTGATGTCTTGATCGGGAAACTCCGCGATCGCCACTGGACTTGCCGAATAAATTGAGGCTCCCGATTCATTCACCATGACTGCGATCGGAGTTCTATCCAGAGTTTTAAGCACCTCTTTCACAAAGTCATCGGTTTCTCTACCTGCTGTTCCATTCCCGATCGCGATTAACTCAATTTGATGTTTCTCCAGCAAGTGCTTTACGGTTTGCGCTGCTTGGTTTCGTTGGTTAGCCGATTGGTGTGGAAAAATGGTTTGATATTCTAAAAACTTACCTGTTTGATCGAGTGCAGACACCTTGCATCCAGTGCGAAAACCGGGGTCGATCGCTAAGGTCGGTTTCATTCCTGCTGGAGAAGATAGCAACAGTTCTTGCAGGTTTGCTTCAAAGGTTTTAATCGACTCAATATCTGCTGCTTGTTTCTTTGTGGTGCGCACTTCAGACAGCAAAGAGTTCTTGATCAAGCGGTTAAATGCATCTTTCAGCATGGTTTGATAAAAGCTGCGAATTGCCGATTGCTTGGTATGAATTTCCTGAGTTTCTAAATAGGTTTGGACTGCCTGTTCATCAAAGTCTAACGTGACGTGCAAAATATCCTCTGCCTCGCCCCGATAAAGCGCCAGCAAGTTGTGAGAGGGAATCGATTTGACGGCTACTTGATACTGTCGATACATCTCAAATTTGGTGCTGCCTTCAGGACGATCGCCCTTGACCCGCGAGGTAAACATTCCAGTCGTCAGCAAAAAATTCCGCAAGTAGGCACGCAAACTCGCTTTTTCTGCCACTTCTTCCGCCAAAATATCCGAGGCACCGCTCAAAGCATCGGCGATCGCCTCAACGCCCTTCTCACTCGAAATGTACTGAGCAGCCTCCTCTTCCAAAGATTGCGGCTTTGCCACAGGGGTATTCAGTGATTTCAGCCAATTTGCCAGCGGTTCCAAGCCTTTTTCCTTGGCGATCGCGGCTCTGGTACGGCGCTTAGGACGGTAGGGCAGATATAAATCCTCCAGTTCCGTCTTTTGTAAACAGGCTGTAATTTTGACTTGCAGATCGTCGGTGAGTTTGCCTTGCTGGGCGATCGCCTCCAAAATCGACTGCTTGCGATCCTCCAGTTCTGTCACATAGGCAAACCGCTCAAACAAATCTCGCAACTGAGTTTCCGTCATTTCTCCCGTGCGTTCCTTGCGATACCGCGCAATAAACGGCACCGTCGCCCCCTCCGCCAACAGTTCCAGCGCATTCGCCACCTGAAACGCCTGTAGAGAAAGCTCTGTTGCCAACAATTGAGAAATATTTAGCATGACCTATCGCAAGAAAGACTACCCTTCAGCAGGGTGTTTTCTATGATAGAGGAGAAGGGATGCGCCAGGTGTCAGATAGCAGGTGACCGATGTCACGTATCGGGTGTTAGATGCCAGTTTTTCCCTTTTCCCTTCTCCCTTTCCTTTTTATGTGTGGACGATTTACTCAACGACAATCTGCTGAAGCGATCGCGAAACAATTTAAGCTTGGGTTTGTGCCCGATTCACCACCGCGCTACAACATCGCGCCCACTCAACTGATTGCAGCGGTGACTCAGCCAGAGTCAGCAGCCCAGCGGCAGTTTCGGGTGTTTCAGTGGGGGTTGGTGCCCTTCTGGGCGAAGGATGCCAGTTTGGGAGCAAAGCTAATCAACGCACGAGCCGAAACCGTGGCAGAAAAACCCTCATTTCGGGCGGCGTTTCGCTATCGGCGCTGCTTGATTGTGGCGGATGGCTTTTATGAGTGGCAGCGGGTCGAAAGTGGCAAGCAACCCCACTTCTTTCATTTGCAAGACGATCAACCTTTTGCCTTTGCAGGTTTGTGGGAGCAGTGGGAAAGTCCCCAAAATGAAATTCTGGAGACTTGTACCATTTTGACAACTGAGGCAAACGAGGTGTTAAGCCCAATCCATACCCGGATGCCTGTAATGTTGCATCCCGAAGATTATAATCAGTGGCTCGATCCCAGTTTAGATATGGCATCTAAACTATTGCCGTTATTGCGTCCTTATCCAGCAGATGAAATGGCATCCTATCCGGTGAGTAAAGTGGTGAATAAGGCAAGCAGCGATCGCCCAGAGTGTATTGAACCGCTCAAAGACGAATAGCAGCGGGAGGGACTAACTAAGTAGAAGAGCGCAATTAAAGCTAACCTATCGGGTTTCGACTCCCTTCGACAGGCTCAGGGCGAGACGCTCAACCCTCTTTCTACAAAAATATTGAGCATTGAGCGGAGTCGAAATGCGTCTTATAAAAAATTGCATCTGCCTACTTACAAAACCAAATAAGCATTCTTTTGAAACACCCATACAATAAGAAACAGTTGGCTACCTAAAGACGAGCTTGCCATGACCTCTGGCGATCGCGGACGAGTGCCTCCCATCCCCCAACGGGGAATTGAACTGGGCATCTGGAATGGCACCTACCAAAATATGGAATTGCCTTGGCTACACTGGTGGGATCTCAACGGCAATCTGCTGTTTATGGGTGAAGAACGGGCAAATCAAGAAGCTCAACGCGCTGATCGCCTTGCCGCCAAACTATGAGACCTAGGCATTGATCCCGATGGACTGTAAGTCAACAACAATCAAGCATTTTGGGTTTTGAGAGTTAGTCGCTGACGCAGCCAAGGTCGCAAGCGAGGTGGGATTAACCACAACCCAAGGTATAAGCTTAAGTCGCTTAATTGGGGATTGCCAAGGTTCACCGCTTCCCATAGTAATGGGAAAAACGATCGCCAAGCATGATCGCCTGCTGCCCTTGAACCCACCTCCGACAAAATGAATGAAGAATAAGCATAAGGCGTAACTGCTGAGCGGTTCTTACGAATCCAAACTAAAGATTCTTTCCACTTGAAGGAGCGGCTCATACTAAATCGATTTGCATCCAGGTTCCAGATCGATAGAACCTCAGGCACAAATTCAATTCCAACGCCGTCCTGTTGTGTTGCTTCTAACATCCAGCCCCAATCTTCATGAACATCGGACTTGTAAGGAACTTTCAGAATTAACTCCTTAGACGTTAGCATTGTCGATGCCTGAATCAAACCATCTCCATAAAAGGGGCTATGACGGACAAATAGATATTCACTCAAATGCTCAGCAACACTCGGAGTTCTACGGGGAAGCACAGCAACCGAGTCAGGAAAACGAGCCTGAACATAGCAGCTAGAAATTGGAAAGCGGTATTGAGAAGAAGTCACAGCCTCCAACTGCCTTTCTAACTTTTGTGGCATCCATTCATCATCATCATCTAAGTGAGCAATCCAAGGCGCGGCGGCGGCGTGGACTCCTGTCATTCGTGCGGCGGTGCAGCCCTCATTTACAGGTTTCTCAATCACCTGTAAACGAGCATCTGTAATTTTCACCAGGGATTCTCTAACCTCTTGGTCTGGACCGTCAATTACAACGATCACTTCTATTGACTTCAAAGTTTGGGCTAGCGCACTTTGCACCGATCGCTTAACCAGGTCAGCACGGCGATAAGTAGGAATGACAACGGTGACTAGGGGACTCAAGCAATGACCTCCATAATATAGATTTTAGTACGGAGGGCGAGGAGTAGATGACCTATAAAATGACTAAATAGCAGGCTCAGATTTGAGCGATCGCTTTTTAGTCAAGGAACTCCAGACTTTAGCCCGCCGCATATTTACAGGAATAATCCACATACCGAGAAATAGCAACCAATCTTTAAATCGGGGCTTTCCAAGGCGAATTGACTCTTGGAAAAGCAAATTAAAAGCTTCCCAACTGGGATTGAAGGCAGCGTGAGAAGCAACTTCGACCAACAGAAAAGATGAGTAGGCACGCGGGGTTACTAGGCTCCGATTTAACCGAATCCATTCCAAAGAGCGCTGCCAGTTGTGGGTTCGACTAATGCTGGTATGTTGATTGTCTAAGTACCAAATTGAGAGCGCTTCTGGAATAACCTCAACCCCTGCACCTTCCACAGCACAAGCATGTAATATCCAATCCCAATCCTCATGCTTATGAGCATCTGTGCTAATAGGAACCTTCAACATTAATTCTTTAGAGGTAAAGATTGTTGATCCTTGAATCACTCCTTCACCAAAAGAGTAGGAATCTTTCCGAACAAATAGATATTCACTGATATGTTCTGATTTAGTCGGAACCCGTCTAGGGAGGATTGAATCTCCTTCGGATGTTCTTACCGTAAGATAGTGACTAATGATTGGAAAGGTGTAATCAGAGCGAGTCGCTGCTTCATATTGACGCTCTAATTTTTCGGGCATCCATTCATCATCATCATCTAGGTGAGCCACCCACTTAGCTTGAGCAGCTTCACAACCTGCATTACGAGCGGGTGCAGCGTTGCCCAAATTGACGGGTAGCTGAATGATTCGGAGGCGGGGGTCGGCAATTTCAGCTAGCGATCGCTGCGTAGGTTCTCCATCACCGCCATTAATCACCACAATTACTTCAATTTGGCTCAACGTCTGATTCAGAGCGCTACGAACGGCACGCTTAACTAACTCAGGTCTTTGATAAGTGGGAATGACTACACTAACTAAAGGTTCCACGGACTTAATCTCTCCAGGTATTGTTGGCTTAAACTGCACATTGATTCAGCTAGGAATTACGACACTCACTAATGGCTTCACGGACTTAATCTCCATAGGTATTGTTGGCTTAAACTGCGCATTGATTCAGGAAGGACTGGATCAGCAAGGAATGAATTTAAAGATAGTATCCTAGGCGGCAAAACTTTTTGAGCGATTTGAGCGAGTGGTACTGAGGTGCATTGAACTTAGCAAATGCTGAGCATCAAATTGCACACCCAATGCCTCATAAACCCCGGAAATGACCCTATCAATCTCTTCTAGAGATAGACTAGCAGACAGGGGCAACCGTAGAATGCGATCGCTAATGTCTTCCGTCACCTGCAAATTCCCAGAAGTACGGGCAAATTTGCGTCCTGCGGGGGCGCTGTGTAGTGGCACGTAATGGAATGTCGCCTGAACCCCTTTAGACTTGAGGTGTTTTAGAACGTGGCTCCTCGTTGCGAGACTGTCTAACATCAGATAATAGATATGAGCATTGTGGTTACAGCCAGTCGGCACTTGAGGACGTTTCACTACTCCCTCAAACTCTAACTGAGAAAATGCCCAATGATAGCGTCCCCACAGCATCAATCGTTGTTGAGTAATGAATTCGCCCTGCTCCAGTTGAGCGTATAAAAATGCCGCCGTCAGTTCGCTGGGTAAGAAGGAAGAACCCACATCGACCCAGGTATATTTATCAATTTCTCCCCGCAGAAAACCACTCCGATTGGTGCCTTTCTCCCAGATGATTTCGGCACGCTCAACCAATTCTGGATCATTGACAACTAGAGCGCCACCCTCACCCGAAACAATGTTTTTGGTGGCATGAAAGCTGAAAGCAGCCATATTTCCAAAACTGCCCAAAGGCTTACCCTCATAGTCGGCAAACGATGCCTGTGCTGCATCCTCTATGACCAAGAGATTGTGGCGCTTTGCAATCTCTAAAATAGGATTCATGTTGCAGCCAACACCCGCATAATGAACCGGCATAATTGCTTTGGTTTTTGAAGTGATTGCAGCTTCAATTTGCGTTTCATCCAGGTTTAAGGTGTCTGGGCGAATATCTACAAAAACTGGGACTCCACCCCGTAGAACCACAGCGTTAGCGGTTGACACAAAGGTATAGGACGGCATAATTACCTCATCCCCTGGCTGAATATCTGCCAGAATTGCCGACATTTCCAGCGCTGCGGTGCAGGAGTTGGTCAGTAGAACCTTGCAACTGCCAAGGTGAGTATTCAGCCACGTTTGGCAGCGCTTCGTGAAAGCACCATCTCCGCAAATTTGCCCACTTTCGATCGCTTGCTTCAGGTAAGTTAGCTCATCACCCGTAGTGTTTAGTCTTGCAAAAGGAATGTTAGGTTGATTCATCAGGATGACCTAAGTAGTTAAACTAAGAAAAATTTATCTGAATCAGGCAATTTGCCAGTAGAACCCATTCATTTGATCGAAAACGTCTAATGAAGTTGTTCTAGCTGTTTGGAAAATCAATGAAAAAAGCTGTTGATTTTACGTCCTTGAAGAGACGGCAGCGGTTCAACACTTAATGATGAAGAAAATGCCTTTGCAAGGATCACCTGAAGCACAAAAGCAGAATTACCAATCAAATATCGCACTCCTAAACGCCGTGGCTCCAAACATAAGCGAGCAAACCACTCTAAGCCCAGATCGGAAATCCATTTAGGACAATCTGAAGTGACTCCAGCAAACCGTTTAATCACCGCTCCACCCAGCATGATGACGTTTGCATTCAAGCGATCGCCATACAACCGAATCCATTCTTCCTGTCTGGGATTGCCCATTCCAACAATCAAAACATCGGGGTTAGCAGCGTTAATCCGTTCAATCACTGCTTCATTCTGCTCAACGTCCTGCATTGAAAAGAAACCATGATGCCCATCTACTTTGAGCGAAGGATAGTGCTGGGAAAGATTGCTGCAAGCTGCGTCTACATGATCCTGTGCTGCCCCCAGCAAGTAAACAGAAAAACCGTGGCGATCGCAATGGTTTAAAACTTCAGGCATCAGCGCCGTGTAGCTGACCCGATAATCGAAGGGTAATTTCAGTCCCATATATTCAATCGCCTTCAAAATTCCCACTCCATCGCACATCGTAATTTCAACCGTTTGGAAGAAGTTGTAGAACCATGGATGAATCATTGACATATTAAAGCTATGGACGTTGTAGCTTCCAATAGTCAATCGGGAATCAGTCATGCAGGCTGAATGGATAGCATCAACCATTGCTGGAACGGTCATGCAGGTGATCCGACGACCTAGCAAATGAACATTGATGCTAGAAAGAGTGCCAACTTGCTCTGCACTCCGTGAATTTTCAAAAACAAGATTAGAAAGCGTTGACTGCACCATCGAATAGCTCCGTTATTTGAAATAAAAATTAAACAGCCTTACAGCTAAAACTAAAAAAATTAGGGACACACTTGAAAAGTTAGGGAAAAACCTAAGTTAAATTCAGAAATCAATCAATAAATCCATCACTAGAAAGGTGAAAAAAGCGTCATTTATCCAGATTCAGATTTTCGTTGGCTCTGTCTCAAGGCGGTAGGTCTCAGTGAAACTACCCTAACGCTGTGGCTGCGAGATCGGAATATACACTGAATAAAATTTACTGGAGCTTTAAGAAGAGGGGATTCATTATAAAAGTGACATGAAGCCTGAATGGATATTCGCGTATGTCCACTAGGCGTACATACACTAGCGAATAGGTAGTAGGGGCTATGTGCCTTTTGCCGCTCATAATTTTGTCGTGACGTAACTCATTTGCAACGGTGAGCCTTTAACAGCTAGTTTAAGAAGTGATGTCCGTTGATTGGCAATTTGATGTGATCAAATGTAACGTTCTGAGAGGATAAAAATGAGTAGTCCAAGGGTTAGCGTTGTTATTCCTGCTTTCAACGTAAGCGATTACATTCAGCAAACAATGGATTCGCTATCGAAGCAGTCCTATCAATCTTTTGAGGCATTAGTGGTCAACGATGGCTCAACGGATGACACCCCTGAAATTGTCAGGTCGTTTTGTCGGGCAGATAGTCGGTTTCGACTGCTTGATAAACCCAACGGTGGCTTATCGTCGGCGCGCAACCATGGGATTCGGCACGCTCAAGGAGAATACATTGCCATGCTGGATGCGGATGATATGTATGAACCTGAGAAACTAGCCACCCATGTGTCAGTTCTCGATAAACATCCCACGGTGGGGGTGGTTTATAGTGCTTCACAGGCAATTACGGATGACGGGCAGCCCACGATGATGCGGCTGAGTGGTAAGCCGATCGCCAAAGATCCCCTAAAAGCAATGCTGTGCAAAAACTTTATTGGACACGGTTCCAATAGCGTATTTCGGCGTGGAATCATTGATGAAGTGGGAGATTTTGATGAAGCGTTGCGCAGTTCTGAAGATTCTGACTTTTGGCTTCGGATTGCGGCGACGGGGCATTGGCGATTCCACCGGGTGCCGCAGGCACTCAGTTTATATCGAGTGCGTCCTTCGGGTCTATCCTTTAATGTGGCTCAAATGCAACACTCCTATGAACAAGTGTTGGAAGCTGCGCGGCAGCGATCGCCCGAAATCGTTGAACCGCTACTTCCCACTGCCTATGCTTATTTATACCGCTATCTAGCCCGGATTGAATTAACCTCTGGCAATACTCTTCAAGCGCAGAGCTTCATTCAAAAAGCACTCAAATCTGATTCGTCCATTTTCTGGCGTGACCCGCGATCGCTCTTAACATTGGTGGCGGTGCAATTTGCTCCTCTAGCAAAACCCCTGATCGCTCGATTGCTAGAATCGACCAAATCAACGAAAGGGAACAGCGCATGAAGCCCAGCTCATTGCTCAAAAGTGGACTTTGGATTAGTTGTGCAACGTTTGTGGCTCGATTCGGTGCCTTGCTCAGCAGCCTGATCCTAGCCCGGTTGTTAAGTCCGTCAGAGTTTGGCGTTATTGCGATCGCCTACGTCTTCTGGGCATTTTTTTGCTTGTTTGTTCAAGACGTAGCAGGAGCGTTCATTAACTACAAAGGGATTGAGCCAAAGTACGTGAACACCGTGTTCACCGTTAGCTTAATCGCTGGGGGTTTCTTTGGGCTGACCATGGTCGCAACCTCTTCCATTGTTGCAGGCTTTTTCAATGAACCCGCGCTAGTGGGGCTGTTATGCATTTTTGCGGTGAATGTATTCCTGTCCTCTGCCAACTACGTTTTTGCGGGCGTAATGACTCGCAAAACATACTACCGATCGCTTGCCAATATCAGTCTGGTGAGTTCTGCCACACGGTTGATTTTTACCATCAGTTCAGCATTCCTCGGCTTGAGCTATTGGTCATTTGCAGTAGGCGACACGGCTTTCTGGATTGTTAGCTGTCTTTTAACCTGGCGTTGCTCTAAACAGCAATTTCGGCTGCAACTTAACCCTGAAGTTCGCCGCGAAGTGATGACTTTTTACCTAGGAGCGGTTGGCTCAGGTTTTGGTTACTACATGAATGCCAACATGGATAACTTTACCGTTGGCAAGCTGTTGGGTAGCGCTAGCTTTGGGTTTTATAGCCTTGCCTATCAGTTAACCATGGCAACCTTTACAATGTTTGCGGCTGTTTTTGGTCAATTGGGAATCCCAATGTTTGCCCAGTTAACCGATGACCAAGAACAGGAAACCGTGTTGCTTAAGGTGGTACAGCGAGTTGCCCTGTGTGCCGCTCCGCTGTATGGCTTAATTTTGCTGATAGTGACTCCAGAGTTGATTACATTAACCTTTGGGGCAAAGTGGATTCCAATTTGCACAGTCATGCCGGGGCTTTTGGCTTCTGCTTATTTTCGGGTGGTTAACTTGCCGCTTGCCTCTATGCTGGTCGCTAAAGGTCGCCCCGATGTCAATGCGCGAGTGAATCTTCAAATTGCGCCGATCGCCCTCGCAGGATTTGTGGCTGGCGCTCACTGGGGTGGCATTGTTGGCGTAAGTATTTCCGCTGCACTGGTGCTTGGCGTGGGATGGACTCTTTACTGGTGGTGGGTTGGATGTCGGCAATTACAATGGTCTGTCGGTAAATTTCTGATTTCTTGTTTTTTACCCACGCTCCTGATTCTTCCAGGACTACTATTGACCTTCAACCTGCCTTGGTTACTTAAGCCATTCATATTTATTTTGGTGTATCTGATTACTCTACGAATTTTTACGCCGAAACTTTTTTTGCAGGGTCAGACCTTAGTAAATCAAGCTCTAGGTCGATTCATTCACTCAAACAGTTAATCGAAATGAAGAGTCACGTTAAGACTCACTGCAACTCATGATAAATTTTCTACTCGGATTGCTGCCCACAGCAGGAAAAGAACGATACCGATTAACCCAGTTTGGGGCGTTGTCTTCCACGGAGCGGATTGTCTACTGGGCGATCGTTCTCACGCCTCTGTGGTGGTTGACGGCTCTTCAAACGTTGCTTTTTCCCATCTTGTCGGCGTGGCTGTTTGTGGTTAATTTTGATCTCGACAAACTGCTAAAAGCAAATATTCCTGCTTCCATCTGGGCATGGTTAGCAATGTCACTGGCAATGGTTCTGACTGCAATCATGGGTTTGTATACCCTTGGGTTCCCTCCTGCAACCACCGCAGCGGCAGTCGTCACCTTTTTAAAGTCTTACTGCATGATCTTCACTGCGATGATGTTGCCGTTTCTCCAAAAGATCCGGTTGCGAGTCGTCACCCGTGCGGTAGTGTGGCTGTCGATTAGCTACATCGTCACAACGGTTGTCCTCCTGGCAATGCTGTTTCTGAACCTAAACCCCCCGCCCGTTCCCCCGATGACGGTAGCTCAGATCATCCCGCCCCTAGCAAATGTGATTCCAGGAGGAAAAGACTCTTTGGTGGTCACCCTAGCTGAGTTTCAGCCATTTTTCGGAGTTCCACTCCCCCGAATACTTCTTTACACACCTGATCCGCCCATTCTGGGGGTGTGTGCGGTGTTTAGCTTGTTGATTTGCTTAGGTGAAAGCGATCGCAAGTTGAAATGGTGGGCGATCGCGGGTTGTTTAATTGCGCTCCTCCTTTGTTTCAGTCGAATTGCCTGGATTGCGGTGCCCTGCACATTTCTCATCGTTTATTGCTTCCGTAAACGGTGGCTGGGGCTAAGTTCATTATGGGTAGGGATGGGGCTGGGGATGCTGGCTGCATCCCTAGGCTTAACGATCATTCAAATGTTTGAGCAGCCCATGGAACTCTTCACCAGTGCCCGAGTCGAATCATCGCGCGATCGGGCACTGGTCGTCGCACGCACCGTTGAAGCATGGCTGGAATACCCCTGGTTTGGCTGGGGAGTGATTCGTGGCTCAGTCCGCTGGTATATCTATGATATTTCGTTAGGCTCATTCTCTACTTACCCCGCAGTTCTGTATCTGCATGGAGTGTTTGGATTCGCAGTTTTCATCGCAGCGTTGGGATTAACATTGTGGGACTTATGGCAGAGTGCAAAGTTAGGCAGTATTTTTGCACAGCGCGCCTTCGCTGGCGTGCTTGTTCTTTGCCTAATGTGTAATGCCACCCCTTTAAGTTGGATGGCAGTTTACTTTTGGTATTTCTTCATCTGGTTAGGGGTAATTCTTTGTAGAAGTCGTCCTCAATATCAGGCAATATCAGAATGGGAACAGTTAGCTAGATGAAGAATAATCAGAATCAACAGTTAGAATTGCAATGGATACAATCGTGGTGTTTCTATCCATAATCTTGAACCATTGATTCTTCAACAAAAGGTGATCTTTTTAATAAGTCTGAAATGGGTGCAGGATATGTGGATGAATAATGAAATACTCAAAGCCGGATCTATATGAATATGAATAAGCTATATTCGCTTGGAAAACGCTACTGGTTGCCCCTACTTTTTCTGAACTCGCTGATCGTAGCAGCAGCAGCTTACTCCGTGAGTAAAACTCCAAAATCTTGGACTGCTAGCGCACAATTGATTTTGCCAGAGAGTACCAGTAAAACGGCAGTCAATTTAGGAACGTTAGGCTCTTTGACCAGTGGAGCGACCGCCGATGCCAACCAGGTGGAACTGCAAAAGGCAATTCTCCTGAGTGACGTGTTAACGGAGCGGCTATGGAAAAGCGACCCAGAAAAAGCAAAGTTTCCAACAGTCGCAGCCTACAAGGGACTATTCACTGTTAAATCAGCCAAGGAAATTTCCAATACTCTGTCAATTACCGCCACTGGCTCTAGCCCTAAAATGGCTGAGCGCCGAGCGATCTCGATGCTCAAAGAATATCAGCAGCGACTCAATGACCTCCGGCAAAGCAACCGAGCAGCCCGCGAGAATTATAGTCAAGCGGATCTAGAACAAGCAGAAGCCAGACTTCAGAAAGTTCAAGGAGACCTTGCCCAGTTCAAATCGCGGACGGGATTGATCAACAACGAAGAGCAAACCAAGAGCATTGTCAACACGATGAGTACGTTGACGACCTCCCTAGCTCAGGCGAATGCCCAAGCTCAATCTAATGCTCGGCGGATTCAAGTGTTGTCTAATCGGCTTGCCCTATCTCCTGATCAGGCAATTCGATCGTTAGGGCTGGGAGAGAACAAGGACTACCAGTTTCTCCGCCAAAAACTAGTGGAACTGGAAGCGAATCTGATTCCTCTCCGGTCTCGCTTTACGGATGATAGCCCTAACGTCCAGAAACTACTGGGTCAACGAGCGGAACTGATGCAGAGGATTCAAGCTTACGTATCCCAGTCGGCAGGGAGTGAAAAAATTGACACCACCGTTGCCACTGGTAACGAAGCGGGGCAGGGCAGGGCAATGCTGATTCAACAACTGATTTTGGCGGAGGCAGAAGCAAACGCTCAACGAGAAACGACGAAAGTGCTTCAGACCTATCTGAACCAACTGAACAGCACCTTAAACACCTTTCCGGCAAATCAAGAGCGCTTATCCGACTTGCAGCGGCAGGTGGAAATTGCTGAAGGGATTTATAAGGGGTTAGTAGCTCAGATTAAACAAACCAGCATTGACTCGTTCACTTCTTATCCCAGTGTTCAGGTGTTAGATCCACCCACTGTGGATGCCAAACCATCTGCGCCTAAACCCGCTGCTACGGCAATGAGCGCCATAGTTGCGGCATTGCTGGGCAGCACGGCACTGGTGTTGTTGTTAGAATCTCGGAATCCGCTGTTGCGTCCGGCAGACCTAAAACGGTTAAAAATTCCGCTTGTGTTTCGGATTCCCCAACTGCGTTCTGTGAGCAAACCGCTGGGTCTCTATGATGGAACGGAGTTAGAGTTTCAGCGATTAGCCTCTAGTATTAGTCTTCAGCCAACTGAGCATCGGCGTTTGATGATTACGAGTGCGATGAAAGGGGAAGGGAAGACCACGGTGACGCTCAAACTCGCGATCGCGCTGACAGATCTGGGATTCCGAATTCTCCTGGTAGATGCTGACTATCGGCAGGCAAGCTTGAGTAAACAACTTGGTTTCGGTGATATCGTGGAGCCAAAATCTGAACCAGTCAGCATTAAACCCGGTCTGGCTCTATTGCCCACCACGAACGTCGCCGGAAAATTGGTGGGTTTGCTCACCCGAGGGCAATTCCAACAAACCTTATTAGCGGCGGAAACCACGGGACACTATGACTATATTTTGGTGGATGGTCCCCCGCTCGATTCAACCAGTGAAGGCATTCTGCTCGCCTCACTGATTCAGCAAGTGTTGTTTATCGTGCGTCCGGGTAAAAGCGAACGCAAGCCCGTTGCTGAAAGCTTGGAGCAATTAGCCCAACATGACGTGAAGTTGCTGGGATTAGTGGTGAATGATTTGGAATCTAGAAGCCGTGCCGCCTATCCAGATGAGCAATCCGGTAGCATTGCCGAACGGGTAAAGACCAACTTCGCCAAATGGCGGAATGCAACGCCTTAGCCAGCGCCCATCAACCCTGAATCTATCGCCCTACTGCTTTTAATCATTAGCCACACCATGAAACGTAGAAAACTCTTGATATTAGGGGGTTTAGGAGGGTTAACTGCGGTCGGAGTGACCGGTATTGCCTCTCGCTCCTCCACAACGCAATCTTGGATGCGCTCTATCTCGCGGACGGTTGATCCCTCCAGTCAAGCCGCGACCACAACCTTGCAAGTCGATTGGGGGGCGACCTTGGCACAGGCTACCCCCTATCTATTTGGCTCAAATGATTATGAGATCACTAGACCAGAAGCCTTAGAAGATGCTAAGTACAAGCAGATTTTGAAGCAGCTAGACCTGCGCTTGATTCGGATTCATCATGCCGAGTTAAGCGATCGCTGGAGTAATGCCAAAACCAAAACCTGGGACGAAGCCCAGCTAAAAATGGCATTTGATGCCTACTATCCTCACAATCCAACGCTGGTGCAAAACATTCCCCGTTGGCCCCAGTGGATGCGCCAAGACAAACAGGGCTTGTTGGATATCAGTGAGTACGATCGCTATGCCCAGTTTTGTGCGGATTTAGTGCAGATTCTCAACATCAAACAGCAGCGTCGGATTCAGTTTTGGGAACCGTTCAATGAACGAGATGATATCTACGAGAATGCCGGTAAACTCGACGAACTCTGGAAAATTTATAACCTGGCGGCAACCGCGATGAAAGCAGTTGACCCCACGATCAAAATCGGGGGTCCAGTTCTGATATACGACGCAGTTGGGCGACTGGAATCTTTTCTCCAAAAGTGCGGCTCCAACGTTGACTTTATCTCTTGGCACCGTTACGCCAGTGGCGATGCGAAAGAACCCACGGATTCAATCATGGATTTTACCCCCAACTTCGGAAACCAAGTTCGCACATTTCGTGAAGTTACAACTCGCATGATTCCAAATCGCCCGATTCCCTTACTGTTGAGCGAGTACAACATCAACTATACGTGGGACTCTGGAGAAAATCGTCAGAATACCCACATTGGGGCGGTCTGGTTTGCGTCCGCGTTAAAGCACTTGGGCGAAGCCGGGATTGAAATGGCTGCCTCCTGGCATCTGAAGGATGGCATCTATGGCATGATTGATCCGGATAACAATCTGCGTCCGGCGGCAACTGTGTTTGAGTGGGGACGGCGTTACTTCGTTGGAAGCATCGTGAAAACTCAGAGCAACCATCGCTTTGTAGAAGGCTTTGCAGTTCGCCAAGAAAACGGAGAGCGATCGCTACTCCTAATTAATAAATCCGCAAAAACGGTGCAATTAGGCTTAACTATGAACCCACCCGTTCCAAGTCAGCCCACCGCTCGGCTATTGGCTGAGCAAGGCATTAAGGAACAGGCGGTTGCAATTGACACCCCGATCGAGCTGCCAGCCCATGCCTTGATATTGCTCCAGTTTCCAGCCTAAAGCGCCTGGTCGTAGGAATGAATAACGGACGGTGGTTGGCTTGACCTTTCCTCGTACTGCCATATGAAGCCATATGAAGCCATTGCATTAGAGAGGATGATAGGGTTGAAGCGTTGCGGAAATGAGGCAACTCCTGCATTCATCCATGCCGCGATCGCTTACATCAGCCCATGAGCCAAAGGAGACCCTATGAGAGTTCAAGCCCCCGTAGTCGCATCTGAGCAAAAAGCGACTCGGCAACTCTCCACCATTCGGCGATTTTTGCAATACTTCCAGCCTTACCGCAAAGAAATTCCGATCGCCCTTGCCCTGATTTTGATGGGTGCCGCCACTCAAGCCGTGGGACCCTTCTTCCTTGGTTGGTCGCTTGATCATCTGATTGCTCAAGGAAATTTGCGGGGTTTATTGCTGCTCTTGAGCGGGTTAGCGCTGATTTATCTCATTGGCATTTTTGCCATTCGGGGGCAGATTTTGCGCGTCGGCTGGATTATGCAGCGATTGCTTGCCCAACTGCGGCAGGATATTTTTACCAAAATTCAAAGCTTGCCCCTCAGCTTTTTTGATCGCAGTGAAGCAGGCGACCTGATGAGCCGCTTGCTCAATGATGTCAGCACGGTTAATCAGGCATTTGGTCAAACCGTGGCGCAGATGCTAGGCAACTTGTTTAGCTTAATCGGCATTGTGATTGCCATGCTGTTCATTAATCTACAGCTTGGTTTGATCAGCAACTTAGCCGTGCCGCTGATGATTTTTACTACGGGCTTGTTTGCGCGATGGGCACGAGCCAGATTTCGCGTCACCCGCCAAACCATCGGCGACCTTTCCGCCCGGTTAGAAGAAGACATTGGCAGTGTCAAAGAAGCTCAGGCATTCAATCGGGTTGATCTGAATATTGAAGAGTTCAGCCTGTTGAATGCTGCCAATCGCGATGCCAACGTGCAAGCCGTGGCGATCACCGCTGCCTTTCTGCCCTCGATCGACTTTCTCAATAGTCTGGCAACCGCTGGAGTGCTTGCCTATGGTGGCTATCTTGCCGTGACGGGTGCCGCTACGGTAGGCGTGGTCACGGCGTTCTTACTTTATGTGCAGCAGTTTTTTCGTCCAATTCAAATTCTCAGCCAATTTTATACCCAAGCTCAATCTGCCTTTGCCGGATTGGAGCGGATATTTTTGCTGCTGGATGAACCTGCCGAGCTTACAGATGCGGCGGATGCAACAGAAATGCCATCCATGCGGGGAGAGGTAAAGTTTGAGTCTGTCACTTTTGGCTACTCCGCCGATCGGTTGGTGCTGAAGGGAGTCAACCTCCATGCCAAACCGGGCGAAATGATTGCCTTGGTTGGCGCAACGGGCGCGGGTAAAAGTACGATTATTAACTTGATTCCGCGCTTCTATGATGTCTCTGGCGGCAAAGTGACAATCGATGATATTGATGTTCGCACGGTCACTCAAAACAGCTTGCGCCGACAAATTGGCATTGTCCTACAAGATAATCTACTGTTTAGCGGCACGGTTGCAGAGAATATTGCTTTTGGTCAACCCCAGGCAACCCAAGCGGCGATCGAAGCAGCGGCTCAGGCGGCAAATGTGCATGAGTTCATCACCTCGCTCTCTCACGGCTACACGACGCAGCTAGGCGAACGGGGCGCACCGTTGAGCCAGGGACAGCGCCAACTCATCAGCATTGCCCGTGCGGTGTTAATCAATCCGCGCATCCTGATTTTAGATGAAGCAACTAGCAGTATTGATACCCGCACTGAAGCCCTAGTACAGGCTGCGATCGCCCGTTTATTAGAAAATCGCACCAGCTTTGTAATCGCCCATCGACTCAGCACCGTCATTCAAGCCGATCAAGTATTAGTAATTCAGCAGGGGCAAATCGTCGAACGAGGCACCCATACTGAACTCATCGCTCAACAAGGCGTTTACGCCAATCTTTATGCCCTCCAGTTAGGCAAACCAGAGGAATCAGTGATTGGTATCTAGCCATCATTCAATACCTCTAATGCGATCGCATCAGCCATTGAACCCGCAATCAGAACAGGTGTTATGGCTAAATTTGCAGCATGGTTTTGGAACCCGTTCTTTGTCCGGCTTGTGGCACTAATAATGTAGTGAAGCACGGTTCCAAGTCCATTTGGTTACACGATGTTGTCATGGGTCTATTCATCATACGCCTTCGGCGGAGCGAAGCTCTACGCTATGAATTTGGCTTAGACCTCTAAGCTTGCTCCACAAGTCTAGAGCATGACCTTTATTTCAAAGTTATCTCAAGTAAGATTTCAAGTCTTGCCAGTAGTCTTAATTTGATATTTCTTGGACTCAAGTCAAGTCCAAAAAAGAGTCTTGTCAGTCCAGTTTAAGCTTAGTCTCGTCTCAAGTAAGATTTCAAGTCTCTTTTCTAGTCCAATATCAAGTCTTAAAGTCCAGATTTACATTTTTCTTAAGAATCTATGGTTTTATGGCAATCTAACGAAAGGATGGATTGATACCAAAGTGTTTAACCTAAATAAAGTTGAGGTTTAGTGAGTACTGTATTTTGGTTGGTAGGCGAGTTCAAAAGTCTTTCGCGTCAGGTTGGATGAGGCATAGTCATGGCGCTTGTTGTTCAAAAATATGGTGGTACGTCGGTTGGGACTGTAGAACGCATTCAAGCGGTTGCCCAACGAGTGAAGCGAACCGTGGATGCGGGTAATTCAGTCGTCGTAGTGGTTTCGGCAATGGGCAAGACGACCGATGGATTGGTTCAGCTTGCCGCTGAGATTTCTGCGAACCCGAATCGACGTGAAATGGATATGCTGTTGTCTACTGGAGAGCAAGTCACGATCGCGCTGTTGAGTATGGCGTTGCAAGAAGCGGGACAACCGGCTCTTTCGATGACGGGGGCACAGGTTGGCATTGTGACGGAGGCGGAGCATAGCCGGGCGCGGATTTTGCGAATTGAACCCGATCGCCTCAAGCGGCATTTAGCTCAAGGGGAAGTGGTGGTAGTTGCAGGATTTCAGGGGATTAGCAGTGCCACTGAGCTAGAAATTACCACGTTGGGGCGCGGCGGTTCTGATACGTCGGCGGTGGCTTTGGCAGCGGCGCTTCATGCTGATTATTGTGAGATTTACACGGATGTTCCGGGCATTCTCACGACCGATCCGCGACTGGTGCCGGATGCCCAACTGTTGGCGGAGATTACCAGCGATGAAATGCTAGAGCTTGCGAGTTTGGGTGCAAAAGTGCTGCATCCTCGCGCTGTAGAGATTGCTCGTAATTTTGGGGTGCCGCTGGTGGTGCGTTCTAGCTGGACGGATGAGCCGGGCACTTGGGTGATGTCGCCGCCGCCTAAACCGCGATCGCTGGATGGATTGGAACTGACTCGCGCAGTGGATGCAGTGGAATTTGACACCGATCAGGCGAAGGTTTCTTTGCTGCGGGTGCCCGATCGCCCTGGGGTGGCGGCACGGTTGTTTGGCGAAATTGCCTCTCAAGCGTTGAATGTAGATTTAATCATTCAGTCGATTCATGAGGGGAATACCAACGATATTGCCTTTACCGTGACTCATCAGTCTTTGAGGCAAGCAGAAGCGGTTGCTAGTGCGATTATTCCTGCTCTATGTGACGGCGACCCTGCTGCGACGGAAGCGGAAGTGATGGTGGAGCAGAAAATCGCTAAGGTCTCGATTGCGGGGGCTGGGATGATTGGTCGTCCGGGTGTGGCGGCGCAGATGTTTACGACGCTGGCGGCGGCAGGGGTAAATATTCAAATGATTTCTACTTCGGAGGTGAAGGTTAGCTGTGTGGTTGCGGCAGTGGATTGTGATCGGGCGATCGCGGCACTCTGCCACACGTTTAATCTCACTAGTTCCCCCTATACAGAGAGTGCCACTGACGAGCCGCGATCGTCCAGACTGCCTGGGCTTTCAAACACCGCCACGCCCTCCGTCCTTCCTCCGGTTCGGGGGGTGGCGCTCGATCAGAAACAGGCTCGGATTGCAATTCGCGCCATTCCTGATCGTCCGGGTATGGCAGCACGGGTTTTCCAGCTTTTGGCTACCCAAAACATCAGCGTGGATATGATTATTCAGTCTCAACGGTGTCGCGTGGTTGGGGGTGCTGTAACGCGGGATATTGCCTTTACAGTGGCACAAATGGATGGGGAAACAGCCCGACTTGCTTTGGAAGAGGCAAGACCAGAGTTGGACTGCGGCGATATTGTGCTGAATGCTGCGATCTCGAAAGTGAGCATTGTCGGATCGGGAATGGTGCAACAGCCCGGTGTTGCAGCCCGGATGTTTGCCGCCCTTTCCTATCATCAGATTAATATTGAAATGATTGCTACATCTGAAATTAAAGTTAGCTGTGTGGTGGCGGAAATAGACGGTGTGAAAGCTCTTCAGGTGATCCATGAAGCTTTTGAACTATCGGGCGATCGGCAAATACAAGTGTCGGCGTAAGGGGGTAGGAATAGTTTTGAGTGATAAGTTTTGTAACTCCTTATTAAATTCACTGTGAGGTTTGGGTTTCGACTGCGCTCAACCCGCGAGAAATCTGGGCTTGAGCGTTGAGCTTAGTCTAAACGCGACAGCAAATAATTCTGTCTACTTACTTCGCAGCATGAGAAAAGGTCAAGACAACAACTGTCCGTTATTCCTTACTTCTTAAGGATCTCTGTGTCCTAACTTATTCATCCGTTGCGATACTCTGGAATTTTCTTGGGATCTGTTGAAGTTGCTGAAAGCCCCCCATACAAAGAGAGACAGCAATAAGCCCCCTTACCGCTGTCTCTCTGATTTCTCACATTCGGTTGATGCCACACAACCTATGTTTCAAAAGTAACTTTGTTATTTCTGAGATAGGTGAAGCTATGGTGAATCATCCATGATGAATATGTAAGTTTTCCATAGGGTTTGAGTGCCAATTGCTAGGTGTCAGAGTTGAATCTCATACTGATTCTGAAACTTAATACCTTAGCCTCATCTTACTCAGTTATCCTACTTATGCAGGGTATGCTGTTTCACATTAGAACTATGGCGGCTTGCCCACCCTGCGGTCTGCTCTCAAAAAGGGAGAAGGGGAGCCAGATTGAACCCTCTCCCGCTCTGGGAGAGGGCTTTATGGCTTCTACGGGAGCACTCAGGCGAATGGTGAGGATAAGTGGAGCGATAACAAGCCGTAGAATGCAGTTTTGCAGAGCCTTTGCAAAAATTGTCTAGACTATTGTTACCTTCAGCTTGAGAATTAAGCCTCTACTGAACGGGGCTATTGTTAAATGTTCCACCGGGCGCAGCACTGGGATAAGTTGGAACACCTTGAGGCGAACCTGAAGGATAGACTGTGCTGCCTTGAGGAGAAATGGTTCCCGTAGAAGGACGGTCAAATGTTTCCGGGGAAGGAGCAATAATTGCACCGCCAGAAGGAACTCTTGTGCTGGGGGGCGTGGTGCCAGGTGTTCTGGTGCTGGGGGTTCGGGTGGTAGGTGTAGTGCCTGGAATAGTAGTGCCAGGTGTTCTGGTGCTGGGGGTTCGGGTGGTAGGTGTAGTGCCTGGAATAGTAGTGCTGGGTGTGGTGCCAGGTGTTCTGGTGCGAGGGGTCGTGGTGCCTGGAATGGTAGGGGATGTGGGAATAGTTCCACTACCTGGCGTTAAAGTGCCGCCTGAAGGATTTTGAGATTGTGCTAGAGCCGGTAATGCAAAGGCAGAGGCACTCAGTAAAAGAGTAGCGGTCTGAAAGAATATTTTTTTCATGGCGATCTATATCGTTTGTACTCTTATCAAGTTAGAGCGCACTATGAAAGATGCCACCCATCAATGGTAAGAATGCGATCGCCCAACTTTGCGCCTTGAGGACTATTCCATATCCATCTCAATTCGTCCAAGCCCCGTTCCAGCGTAGTAATTTCCCAGAATGGCACGATAGCCATAGCCTTTCTCAGCCAATCCTAATGCTCCAATCTGGCTCATGCCCTTGCCTTGAAAAGCCTCGGTTACAATGTCGTCTGTTGCGGCATAGAGTGATTCTACTACTCCACCTCGATAACTAACAAACTCGCCCCCTGTACTGTTTACGGCTTGCCTAGTGGTGCCTGCTTCACTCTCAATTCCTTTGTAGACTTGATAATATTCATCCGCACCCATGTCATAGAACTGACGGTTTACAGGCTTGATGTGATAGGTCAATGCATACGATCGCGCGGCTACAGCTTGAGCTTTCAGCGCTTCCATTGGCCAACTGGGCGACACTTCACTACCGACAACGCTGTAAAGGTAATACTGCATACTGACGTAGTTCACTGCCCATAATCGTCCTTCCTGAAGCACAATCAGCATTCGCCCACGATACTCGCGATCGCCGACTCGAATTAACCCATTGGGAGTTGAGTCAATCACTACAACGGCTGGAAGCTGCATCGAATCTAGCAGTAGCCCTTGTCCATCTGCTTGCAGAGTATAGGTCGATTGAGCCGGAAGTGAGTGAATCGGTCGCCCATTGATATCCAATATCACACCGCCCCTGGATGTGCTAATTGGCAAGGTGTTTACTCCGGCTGCGATCGCGATTCTCATCTCAATCGCAGCATCAACCGATAAATTGGCAGGTAAGGGAATAGAGGTTGCGATCGGTTTACGAGCGGGGGAGGCTGATTTTTTTGAAGCGATCGCCTTAATCGGAACAGAGGTCGGAGTTGAAAATGGGCGAGGAGAAGGTGCTACAGCAGGAGAAGGCGACATTGCAACCAATGGCGACGTTGCCACTGAGGTAGGCAGCGCCGGGGTAGAAGCGACGACTGGAGTAGACGGTAACGATGATTGACTTTTTGCAAATGGTAAGTTGAGCAACGGGATTAGCCCAAGCACTGGCACAATCAACCAAGGGTTTCGCTTGATCCAATCAAAAATTGCGTGTCTATCTATGTTTTCAGGCATTGCATTTAACTCGTATGAAATCTGCCAGAATTCCCCCTCATGCATTTTAACTTGGCAAACAAATATAAAGGCTATTTGGGTGAATTTCTCATGCAGATTTGTAAACAGGTGAGAATCTTAAATTTGTCTCAGACGACACTTAGCTGTCTTTCCTCAAGACCAGTGTGTAGACTCAAATTGGACTGCGAGACGGGTCGCGATCGCGTTTTAAGCCCAATAAATTTTAGTCGCACCAGTTTTAAGCCCATAAGACGTGACCGATTAAGATCTTACAATCCTCTTAATTTGTTGACTTATCATCATCCTAGGGATGGAATTCCCTTAGATGAAGGAAATAATTGTTATTTGATACATTTTTATTGATGTGTTTTTATCATTGTTAATTGGCTGGTTATCTTTGCAGAGTGAACGGCAAGCTGTGTTTTTGCTGCTGAGTTTAGGCGGCGCGATCGCCCTAGGAGCCACAGCCGTTCACTTCATTCGTCTATCCTTTGATCAGCTAGCAGAATCAAAAATAATATTAGAGGAGCGAGTACAAGAGCAAACCAAGGCGCTACGCCAATCTGAAGAAAAATTCTTCAAGGCGTTTCGCTCTTCGCCCAATCCACTGGCGATCGCGAAGTTAACGAATGGACAAATTCTAGAAGTTAACGACAGTTTCTTCCAGCTTTCGGGCTATTTGGAATCTGAAATTCTAGGCAAAAATGCACTGAAACTTCCGCTGTGGGTGAATCCTAAAGATCCGATTACTATTGCCCGTTGCTTGCAACAAACTGGAAGCGTCCGCAATTTGGAAATCGCCTATCGAACCAAAGCAGGAGCCATTCGGACTGCCCTTTTATCGGCAGAATGGGTGGAACTGGATGGACAACCCTGCGCGATTTACGTCACTACCGATATCACTGATCGCAAGTGGGCTGAAACCGCTTTGTCGTATAACAAGCAGCAGCTTGACTTGCAAAATTTGATCTTAGTTGAACTGACTCGCAGCCCTGCATTGAGTCGGGGAGACTGGCAAACGGCGGTGCAAGAAATTACCACGGCTGCCGCCACAACTTTAGCCGTTGAGCGTGCCAGTATTTGGCTATACACCAACGCAAAATCTGATATTCACTGCGTGGATTTGTATGAATTGTGGAGCGATCGCCACACCGCAGGCATGGAGATTTTCTCCAGCGACTATCCCACTTATTTTGAAGCGCTTGAAGTGGATGAAATTATTGCGGCTACGGATGCGAACAGCGACCCCAGAACCCAAGAACTCGCCCGTTTTTATTTGCAGCCCAACAACGTTGCCTCGATTTTGGATGCGCCAGTGCGGTTAGGTAAAGAAACCATCGGCGTGTTGTGCATCGAGCGCCTCTATGTGTTCCGCCCGTGGACGGTGGAAGAACAGAGCTTTGTGCGATCGCTGGCTGACCTGATTTCGCTTGCCTATGAAGCCCATCAACGGCAACAAGCAGAAGCTGCCTTGCGCGAAAGTGAACTCAAGTTCCGCAGCATTGTCGAAAATGCGACCGATATCATCTACATGCTGACTCCAGATGCGACTTTTTCCTATGTGTCGCCGAACTGGGCTACGATCTTGGGGCATAATCCGGCTCATATCATTGGCACTTCGGTCGCGCCTGCGATTCACCCGGACGATCGCCCCCGCTGCACCGAGCAGTTCAATCAATTGATTCAAAAAGATGATTTGATATCCGGCTTAGAATATCGAGTGCACCATTACGATGGCACTTGGCGCTGGCATATTTCTAACCTATCCGCCGTGCGCGATCCAGTGGGCAACGTGCTTTATTGCATTGGCATTACGCGAGATATTAGCGAAGCGAAGCGGGACGAAATCGTTCGCAAAGCTGCTGAAGTTGAGCTTCAAACCGCTAAAGAAGCCGCAGAAGTTGCCAACAAAGCCAAAAGTGAGTTTTTGGCAAACATGAGTCATGAACTGAGAACGCCGCTGACAGGCATTCTAGGCTATGCCCAAATTCTGAAGCGCGGTGATTCTCTAACTGCGGAGCAATGGAAAGGGATCAACACTATTCAGCAATGTGGAGAACATTTGTTGATGTTGATTAATGATGTGTTGGATCTGTCCAAAATTGAAGCCCGCAGCATGAAATTGCACCTGACCGAGTTTCAGTTGCCCAACTTCTTGCAGGCGATCGCTAACTTATTTCACCTCCGAGCCGACCAAAAAGGGATCACGTTTCTCTATGAGCCGCTCACCCCTCTGCCCACTGCGATTCAAGGCGATGAGCAACGCTTGCGCCAAGTTCTGATCAATCTCCTTAGCAATGCCGTCAAATTTACGGATCGCGGGGGTGTCGTTCTCAAGGTAGGGACTATGCCTCCTTCGCTTTCCCGCGCTTCTACTCTTCACCCCCCATCGACTCGGCTGCGCTTTCAAGTTGAAGATACGGGCATTGGCATTGCTCCGAGACATCTACAAGAAATCTTTCAGCCGTTTCATCAAGTGGGCGATCGCGATCGCATGATCGAGGGAACGGGGTTAGGGCTTGCCATCAGTCGTACTCTGGTGGAGATGATGGGCGGTAATCTAACGGTGCAAAGCACCGATGTTACAGGAAGCTGTTTTGCTTTTGAGCTAGATTTGCCTGTGGTTGAACAGTGGCAAGAGCAACCCTTCGTCAAAACACCCGAAATTGTTGGCTATCAAGGTATCCGTCGTCGAGTGTTGGTGGTAGATGAGCGATCGGCGAATCGGGCTATTCTAGTGCAAATGCTAGCACCCTTGGGTTTTGAACTGGCAGAGGCAGAAAATGGGCAGGATGCTTTAGAAAAAGCGCGTCAGTTTCAACCTGATGTTATTTTTATGGATTTAGTGATGCCCGTGATGGATGGATTTGAAGCGACTCGCCAACTGCGGCGATCGCCAATCTTTCAACGCACGATCATTATTGCGGCTTCTGCTAGTGCGTTTGAACACGATCAGCACGCTAGCCTCAATGTCGGCTGCAACGCTTTTTTGCCTAAACCAATCCTCTATCAAACCCTACTAGACACTCTCAAAAATCTATTAATCCTAGAGTGGAACTATGAACCTCAGTCCCCTCCCCATTTTCCACTCTCTACACCGGACTCCCCACCCCCTATTTCGCAGCCCCTCCTTCCTAGC
Organism: Leptolyngbyaceae cyanobacterium; assembly: GCA_041749615.1. Classification (GTDB taxonomy): domain Bacteria; phylum Cyanobacteriota; class Cyanobacteriia; order Leptolyngbyales; family Leptolyngbyaceae; genus ULC077BIN1. The sequence continues at coordinate 26,672 of JBGTAZ010000077.1, forward strand.
CTGGATATTCTAGATAATCTGCTTCACTTAGCCCGCATGGGTGCGGTGCTAGAAATTCAGGAACAAGCCCACCAAATCAGGCAAGCCACGCCTCAGTTTGCCGCTTTTTCAGCGCACGTTTGCCAGTATGCAGAGAGCTTTCAGACTCGACAACTGCAAGAGTTTCTTCAGCAGTGTCGAGGGAGGGGCGAGGGGCAAGCGGCAAGGGAGGAAGCCTGAAACCCTGTCCGACTAATTGCGGTTCCCGCAATTAGTCTAAGCTCTTTTGAGATTGCAAGAGTTCCTTTCAGCGGAGGTTGCAGGAGGATTTCTATCTTTGAAAAAATAGGCTGGACTAAATTTGGACTAAATTTTTCAGTCTTCAACTTTTCACGATCGCGCCAAAATCTGCCAGTTCTCGCGCATGATTTCGCAATACGCCCAGCAAGTTCAAGCGATTTTGTTTGATGGCTGGATCAGAATCCATCACCAACACGCTATCTTCCCCATCGAAAAAGTTGGCAACTGTCGGCGAAATCTGACTGAGCGAGTCGATTAATTTTGGATAGTTCCGAACCCCTTGCATTGTTTGATAGACCCGACTCAGCGCGTCAAATAATGCTTGCTCTGATTTTTTTTGAAACAACGTGGATTGTACGACTGCTGCGGGATCAAGCTGCTGCGTATCCAAATTGCCTTGAGCCGTGAGTCGAGAGGCTCGGTTGACCGTTTCATAAATCGTTGCCAGAGTGCCATCATCCCGAATGGACTGGAGAAACAAGGCGCGATCGCGCACGTCTAGTAAATCCAGCAGAGATCGCTGCGTATACTCCAAATCATTTTCACCGAGCACCGCATTCACCAAGTCGTAATCAATCTGGCGATCGTCTTGCAGCAACGTGCGAATCCGCTGCAAGAAAAAATCTTGAAGTTGTTGCTTCAGTTCCGCCACCTGAAGCTTTAGCACGGTTGCAAACGATTCCGCAAAATCAGCAATCACCTGATCGAGCAGCACCGCCAGATTAATTGGCAAGTTTGCCGACCAGATGATATTAACAATCGCCGTAGCAGCCCGACGCAAGGCAAACGGATCAGAAGAACCCGTGGGAATCAGCCCCAACCCAAAAATGCTGACCAATGTATCCAATCGATCCGCCAAGCCCACCACCTGCCCTGTTTGCGAACTGGGCAAAATATCCCCAGCCCCACGCGGCAGATAATGTTCAAAAATTGCATCCGCCACCGCTTTGGGCTTGCCCGATGCCAGCGCGTATTTTTGCCCCATTACCCCTTGCAGTTCTGGGAACTCGCCCACCATCTGCGTCACCAAATCGGCTTTGCACAACAGCGCCGCCTCTTCCACCCAAGCGCGATTCGTTCCACGATCGCGAAGCGTCTCCGTAGCTCTTGCTTCCCGCAGGGTAGGAGAATCCCGAAGGGAATCGCCCGCTTCCATTTGAAGCTGATCCACAATATGCGCCGCCACTCGACCAATGCGATCCACCTTCGCTCGCACCGATCCCAACTCTTGCTGAAACGTCACGGTTTCTAATTTAGGCAGGTAATCTTCTAACGGAATCGCGCGATCGGCATCAAAGAAAAACTTGCCATCAGATAATCTCGCCCGAATCACCCGCTCATTTCCCTTGGCAATCAGGCTTGCCTGACTCGGATCGCCATTGGAAATCGTGATGAAATAGGGCAATAGTTCATCCGAGTCTACCTGCTTCAGCACTGGAAAATAGCGCTGATGACTTTCCATTTCCGTCGTGATCACCTCCGTGGGCAGTTCCAAAAACTCCCCATCAAACTTGCCCACCACAGGCGATGGATATTCCACCAAATTCGTCACTTCTTGCAGCAGCCTTGGATTGATGACCGCGACTCCATTCACGGTTGCCGCCGCCGCTTGAATTTGTTGCTGAATAGCGGTGGTGCGTTGCTCAACATCCACTTGCACAAAGGCATTCTCTAACGTACTTACGTAGTCCTTTGCCTGAAGAATCTCCACGGGAGCGGGATTCAATACTCGATGACCTTGAGACCAGCGATCGCTGTGACATCCCTGGGAACCATTCACCAGTTCAATCGGCAGCACCTCACCATCCAGCAACGTCACCATCCAGCGAATTGGGCGCGGAAACTTCAGTTCCCCATCTGCCCATCGCATAAACCGTTTACCTTCTAGCTTCGTAATCCACTCCGGCACCAATATCTTTAAAATATCTACCGTTGCCTGTCCCACGATGGTTTTACGCATAAACACAAAGTCGCCTTTTTCCGTCGGGCGAATTTCTAAATCCGCCACGGAAACTCCCTGTTTTTGGGCAAACCCCACCGCGGCTTTAGTCGGCTGACCGTCTTTAAAAGCCGCTCCTGCGGGAGGACCTTTCACTTCTTCCTCTTGATCGGGCTGGCGTTCTGGCAATCCCCAAATAATCATGGCAATCCGGCGAGGGGTGCCAAAATATTCAATTTTTTCGGTCGTTAGGCAGCGTTCAGCAAGGCTGTTAGGAATGCGCGATCGCCATTGCCCCAACGCCTCATCCACAAACGCTGCTGGCAATTCTTCCGTTCCAACTTCCAATAAAAATGTCGCCATGACTAACCCTAAAACGCCAAACTTTACCCAACCAAAGGTATTAACATACTTGCCTCACCAAGCCACAACACCCTCACCCTAGCCCTCTCCCGATGGGAGAAGGAACAAGATCAATTTACTCCCCTCTCTCGCTGGGAGAGGGGTTGGGGGTGAGGGCAGTAGGATTGGTGCGTTAAATATATGATTACCCAACCAAATCTTTACCAGTGTACCGCTCGCAAAGAAATGTAGAAAAAAAGTAGCGCCATGGTTCGATAGTGCCCTGCCGCAGGCATCCACCGAAACCCTTTAAAAACAACCCGGATTAAAGCCCTTTTTAAACCGCCTTTTGCATCTATTGACTATTGACCCTAGCGAACCGCCTCAGATTAGAAACGCTAGCAGTTTTGGGTTGAAACGGTGTGTACTTGCCGCCCAAGCCTTCGACAATAGTTTTCGTATTGGCGATAAAAAACGTCTGGTACGTTTCGCCAGCGCTCCCCGTTTCACCCAACCCATCCGCAAACAGATCTTGGTCTGCAACCTTAACATTTGCCTCTTTCGCCACCGCCTCAATTAGCTTCGGGTTAACCGTGGCTTCCGCAAAAATGGTCGGCACTCCCGCCGCTTGAATCGCTTTGACTAACTCTGTCACCCGTGTTGGAGTTGGTTTTTCTTCAGTGCTAATGCCCTGCAACGCGCCGAGAACGGGAAGGGCATACTCCTTAGAGTAATAGCCAAACGCATCATGAGTAGTTACTAGCTTCCGTTGCGCTGCCGGAATGGTGGCAATTTCAGACTTGATCCAGGTGTTGAGTTGAGACAGTTCATCCGTCACCTTCTTGGCATTTGCGGCATAAACAGATGCCTGACTGGGTTCCAACTGGCTCAGTTTTTTGCTGATCACCTCCGCGATCGCAACCCCATTGGCAGCGCTATGAAATCGGCGTGTTGCTGATTACCCTCCTGCGAAATAAGCTCGATCTCGATAGCTTTCTATTTGGCGACATCTTAGGCGTGACTCAAGCTGATGTGACCCGCACCGCCATCATCACCTTGATTGTTTTAGGGCTGGTTCGCCTATTTTATAAAGAGTTGTTTTTCTACACCTTCGATCGCCTAGGCGCACAGACGATCGGCTTACCCATCAACAGCATTTATTTGGGCTTAATGGCAGGGGTCACCCGCACAATCATCGCGAGTATGCAAACGGTCGGCGTGGTGCTGGTCGTAGCGCTGCTGCTGGGTCCCGCCACTACTGCCTACTTACTGGTGAAAGAACTACACCACATGATGGGCTTGGGGGCGCTGCTGGGTGCGGCTTCTAGCGTAATTGACTGTATATCAGTTATTACCTAAATGTGCCCTCTGGACCCTGCATTGTGCTAGTGAGTTGCGGCTTCTTTGTCCTGGCAGTGCTGTTTAGCCCCTCTCAAGGGCTGTTGACCCAACCAGAAACAGTGAATCGCTCGGTCAATATCCTTCGCCAACTCAAGCATACGGAACAGAATAAACGCCTGCCATGAGCCAGCCAATTTGTTCAAGGTTTATCATAGTCAGAGATAAAAGGAAGGTACTTCATGACCATACAAGAAGCTACAGGTTCTAATCATTTTGAGGATGCTGGTGACTGCGGGGCAAATCAAGGCGAGGTTATAACTGTTCGCCCAGATGCTGAAACCTGGACTCGTCAACGCCTGCCCTACTTTATCGGCATCTCTGAAGCCACGGTTGGGGCAAAAGGAATTTCGATGAATTTGGTCGTTATTCCTGCGGGTGGGGCTGCTGAGCCACATCTACATCGAGATTATGAAACTGCAATCTATCTAATTAAAGGTCGTGTAGAAACCCGTTATGGTAAGGCACTCAAGCAGTCGGTTGTTAATGAAGCGGGTGATTTTATCTTTATCCCTCCCGGCGTTCCCCATCAACCCCACAACCTAAGTACCACCGAACCCGCTCATGCACTGGTTGCTCGTAACGATCCCAACGAGCAAGAGAATGTTGTTCTCTACGACCCAACTTTAGAAAGCTGAGTGGGCTTTCAAACCCGGTTCTTCCCCTTTGTGACGGCTCCCCAAATAGCCGCGATCGCTGCTCTTCACCTTGTTTTAAGTCTGCTTTAATGGTGCTATCGTTGTTGAGAATTCAGCATTCCACCTACTAATTTCTTATTTTTAAGAGGTCAATAATGGCTAATGTTCGGCAAGTTCAAGGTGATCCCAGTGAAACTTGGGACGATTTGAGTTGGGTAGATATGAATGGTGCAGAGCAAGCACTGTGGGAACAATTGGGTTGGAATGAAGCAAGTTGGGAAGAGGAAACCGACCCACCCGAATCCAGTGATGCAGATTGGGACGATCTGAGCAGCGAAGAGCATCAAGCCGCAGAGCAACTAGGCTACACTCAAGAACTCTGGGATGAGGGATAATTAATTCCGCGCTATATCAATCTACTTGCAATCTATTTCACTCGGCGATCGCTCGGTTCCACGTAGCATTGATTCAATAGTCCTTAAAAACCCTCCGCGATCGCCGTCAAAAATGGCAAAAGGGAGGGTTTAACTTAGATACCTAATTGCCAAGACTAACGCTGCGAGGCAGGGTCAGCCACATAACGGAAGTTCGGCTCTGAGTTCCAAGGACCGCGCTCATCCTTGCCACCGTTAGAAGACAAATTATAGTAAATGTCCACCGTTTCATCCGGCTGAACATTCCCGAAGAAGGGATCATCTAACTTCCCTAAAGAATTGAGAGCTTCCATAAACATCTTCGTGTGAGAAATCTCACGAGTTAGCAAATGCACCAGTGCTTCTTTAGTTCCTTCATCAGGAGCCAACTTGATTAAGGCTTCATAGGTTTGACGTGCGCCAGCTTCAGCCGCAATATTTGCCCTCAAGTCACGAACAACATCGCCCCCTTCATTTAGGTAGTTCGCAGTCCAAGCATTGCCTTGACTATCGAGAAAGTGAGGTCCCATGCCCCGAACCGCAAACAGGGTGCTTTTATAAGCATCAGTTTGATCGACGTTTTTGGTGTGACCTTCAATCATTTTGCCCACCATTTCTAAGTGACCAAATTCTTCGATCGCGATATCTTGCAGCATATCTTTGATGCCAGCATTTTCAATATGAAAAGACTGCACCCAATATTGCAGAGCGGCTGAAAGTTCCCCAGTCGCACCACCAAACTGTTCTAACAAGAGTTGAGCAAAACGGGGATTTGCTTCTTTGATATTGACCGCGTGGATGACCTCTTTCTTGTGAAAAAACATGTGCCTCTCCTTGGATAAATCGGTTGTGCTAAATTAAATCTGGTCTGACTCAGGTGAATGTCTAGGCTACGGATTGCTTCTCATTGAGGACAAAGTGAAGCAGTGCTAGAAGTTATTCCTATGCATCTGTCCTATTGATATTGCTCATGGTCGCTCTTGCCAAAACTCAGATTAGAATCAAAGCATCTTACTGATAGTACGGTTGGAATCCCTGCCCTGCCTGTCCCTCAAGAGGGAGTTCTCAAACTGCTCTTCTACCTAAAAAGATGGGATGCGAACTGGCTATAGTCTCATCATCAATAGGATGACTCTTGAATCAATCCGGTCTTTTTTGTATAAAAATGCCGGACAAATCCATATCGCTACACGCTTTATCAACCATTTATGTTGAGAAGCGTAACAAAATCACTAATAGATTCACGCATCAACGAGGAAAGCGTAAAATCAAGGAAAATCAATGGCTTAAAGAATAGCAGTGACAACTTCTCCAACTTCCTACTTACAGACTTTAGATAAAAATGAAGCGATCGCTTTTGTGGCTTCTCTTCAGAAAGTGAAAGAGCATCTAAACCAAGAACTTCAGTGGATCAACACGCAAGCAGAGCAGAAAACCACTCAACTCCAAGGGATTGAAGCGATTCTAATTGAAGCTATAACCCTGGGGCTGATTTCTAATCTATCCACTGATAGCGCAATCCCTGATGTTAGGCTTGCTGGTACGTCTCTGCCAGCGGTGTCTAATTTCAATGGAAGTGCCGTTCTCGCTGAGATTGAGGCAGAGGATGAATCTTCATCAATAGCCGTATTAGAGAGCGATCGCCATCCAGTAGACAAGGCAAAGCCAAAATCGGCGGCTCGAACTTCTACCGCACAAAAATCGCGTTCCTCAAAATCAACCGGAGCGGCGAAAAAATCTACGAGTAAAGCAAATCTGTCAGCTAAATCTCCTGATTTAAAGCATTTTGTCAAAGCCGAGTTTCAAGAGCAATCGTTTACCGATGCCGTGTCCCAAATTTTAGAGGACTCTAGCACCCCGATCGGATTAAGCGATGTGATCGCGAAACTGTACGGAGATCTCTCTAATCAGGATTATCAACGAGCTAAAATTTCATTGACCAACGTTCTCTCAACGGGCAAAAACAAAGGGAAGTGGAGAAGTATGGGTCGGGGAATGTATGCTAGCAATGCAGTAGCCGTAGCGCTCTAACCTTCTATTTCAGGCTAGGTTCCCCGTTCACCGCGACACGCTTAAGACTGTTGCAACGTCGCGATCGCCGAGTGCGAGCATCTCGACTTCAAGCGGGTCAAAGCTTTTGATGGCTGTGCCATATTGTCGCCCTCACCCTAGCCCTCTTCCCAGGGGAGAAGGAACAAGATCAATTTACTCTCCCTTCTCCCGCTGGGAGAGAGATTGAGGGGGAGGACAGTAGGGTTGGTGCGTTAAATACTAGGATTACCATTGCTTGCGCCTGCATAATTTCAATGAGTATTTTAGACAAGTATGTAAAGGTAAAAACTTTCACACTACACGCTAGAGTCTTAAGGGAACGAAGATGAATCATCAGCTTTTGAGCAGCCTATGGGTGGCAACAGTCAGTATTGGCGTTTTTCCTGCCCTAATACAGGCAACTCCAGCCGCAACAAATTCTGATCAATCTAGTAGGTCTGATCAATCTAATATGACGGTGCGCCGAAACCTAGTCGCACAGGGCAGGCAGCCGATTTATCTACAGGTGCCGCAGGCACAAATCCAAGAGTTGCGATCGCTGGGAATGCGGGTCGCAATGCCGATTAATCTTCCCTCTGGAATGAAATTGACTACCATTTCTGGGCGCTCTGACCCTCGCTTTGGGCGTAGCTATGTGTTGGTCTATCGCGCGGGTTCTAAATGTTTTGCGGTAGAAGGAGTCAGTGGGGGCATTGGCAGTATTCCTCCAGGGAGTGCGGGTAGCTTTAAAGTACAAAACGCCGCTATGGGGAAGGGCGCGATCGAAGTGCAAAAGCCCAGCAGTCTAGCCCCGTTGCTGATTGGGCAGTGGATGAGCCGAGGTCCGTTCTATCGCATTGTGGGGGCAAACTACCCGGTTGAGGGGATTGGATCTGACTTATCAAACTGTCAGGATTTGTCTACAAAAGATGCGGTGGCAGTGTCCGAGTCTCTACGTTTTTTGGAGCTAGAACCAGCAACCATGGCAAAACTGCCACCGAACACTATCCAGGCACTTGATCCAGAGTCGGGGCGTGCGCCAGTCATTGGCTATCCCAAAAATCAAGAATTAACTCAGTTCAAACGCAATTTACAGTCGGGTGCCTATGGCAAAGCAACGCAACTCGCTGCTACCGATCGCAGCCAGCGGCAAGCATTTCAGGCAACGATCGCAAAATCAAACCCAACCATCGCAAAGTTTGTGGGTGCCTGGTCAGCGGGCGATCGGGTATATTACGTCTACCCATCCAAAGTGAAAAGCCGAGTCTGTGTAGTCACGAACTCTGGCAACAACGGCAAGCTAGAGTTTTCTAACGGCACCGCTATTAGCCGCGAATTGCGCTATCAAGATAATGGCATCTACTGGGTTGACCAAGCCGATATCTTAGCCTCTAGAGATAAAGGCACGGGCACACTCTATCCTATTTTTGCGGCATCCAGTGCCCCTAGCGCCAGCGCTTTGGCAGACTTTGACTATGGATTCCGTAATGCAGACTGCTCAACCCAACTTCCCGGCATGGTCGGTGCTTCTCGATAAGCTAATCGCCAGTTAAGTTGCAGTTAAGTTGCAGTGCTAAAAACTCGAAAAGCGTTGTAAATAAGGGGCTTAAGCCCCTTATTTCTAAAATTTGATTTGAACCCCCAGCCGTAACCCAACTATTTTTTCTTTAAGTGTCGCCTTTGGAACTAGAGACAATCTTTCCCCTCTGTTAGGCTAGAGGCGCTTAATCGGGTGAGGATAATGCACAAATTATTGACAGGAGCGCTCACGGTTGAACATCTGCGGGTATCGATCGCCGATTTGCCAGCGCGGCTCAAAGGATTGCGCCTCGTTCAGCTATCAGATTTCCATTTTGATGGAATTCGATTGTCGCCCAGTTTATTAGATCAGGCGATCGCTGCAACCAATGCAGCCCAGCCAGATCTAGTCCTAATGACCGGAGATTTTGTCACCGATAATCCCGCGCCAATTCATGATTTAGCCCAGCGGCTCACCGCTCTAAAAAGTCAATCGGGGATATATGCAGTTTTAGGCAACCACGACATTCGCTATCAACACTCTCGTCAAGTGGTTGCCAGCGCCCTTGAAGATTGCAATATTCAGGTGCTATGGAATCAAATCGCTTATCCAGTGGGCAACGAGTTGGCGATCGTCGGATTAGCAGACTACTGGTCATCCGAATTTCGTCCTGCGCCTGTATTAGACCAACTGGATCAAGCAACGCCTCGAATCGTGTTATCTCACAATCCTGATACGGCTGAAATGCTGCAAAAATGGCGTATTGATCTTCAGCTTTCAGGACATACCCACGGAGGGCAGGTGTTTGTGCCTGGAGTTGGCAATATGGCACACCATATTTCAGAGTTTTATCGAAGCTTGCCGCCCTACGCGAAGCGATATGTGCCCCTGCTAAAAGAGTGCGCCCACACCATGAAGCACTGGGAATGGGCACAGGGTTTGCATCGAGTGGGAGCCAATCAACTGTATGTAAACCGAGGGCTAGGCACCTATTTGCCAGGGCGTTTTTGGTGCCCTCCAGAAGTTACGGTGATTACTCTGAGCTAACGGATGCTTCAGTTAAACGGGAGGGCGAGATTTCGATTTTGGGCTGGCGGTGCCAGCGATCGGGAGCACTAATCGACTCGTATTACGCCCATCTTCTAGCTTATAAAAGTTAAATTCGCCGCCTACTTGCTGCATCAGGGCTTGGCAAATCAGCAGATGTAAACCGGGCGGATGATCTAAGAGGGAGGGCGCTAGCCAGTCTGTGCGATCGCTTTCTAAAGCTGTAAACAGATGAGATTCGACGTGCCCACTGTCCGTGATCGATAGCTCAAACCAGCGGATATCAATTTGGCGACACCAGAGATCGATGCGCCCGCCGATGCTCGATCGCTGACAAGCATCCAACAGCAACTCATAGACAATGAGTTCGATTTTGAGCACATCTCCACCGATATTGATGGTCGTTTCATCGTGAACCTGTGACCAAAGTTGGCGCGCTTTGATCACGCCATCCACCCGTTCTAATGCCCGTTTTAGCAGGGTAATCAAGGTGATGCTGGCAGATTGGGTCTGAAATTGCCACTGCTCGGCTGCAATAACTTCGGTTACGGGGGCGATCGCATCTTTTAACTGCCGCAAAATCTGCTGTTGCCGTGTAGCAAATAAAGGTTCTTTGGGCGCACCCAGTTCATCTAAACGCTTCAACCCAGTTGCCACCGAGCGCTGCACATCCTCTAGACGGCGATGCTTATACCAATTGAGGCGCTCTAGCTCTAGCCGCTGGCGGGTTAGTTGCTTCGTCAAGCTGAGATAGCGTCTTGTCCAGGCGAGTTGATTGGCGAAAATGCGAAGGGCAGTAGTGTGGCGGTCTGCCCAGCAGCGTTCGGCTTCATCGACAACGATCAAAATTCCAGTCGGTTGATGCTCTGGTGCGGTTCGCAGGGCGATCGCCAAAATCTGACCAATGCCAGTGCCATATAGCCAGCGCCGACTATTAACTTGCAGATCTGCCACACTGAGGGCTAGCACGCCGTCCTGTGCTAGCGTCCCTTGCACCAAGAAGTCTGTGTGGATGGGGATGGTACTCTCAAAATTGGCAGTAAAGCGATCTCTGGGCGGCGGTGAACTGGTGAGTTTGGCATCGGCTTGACCAGGAGTCCAAGTGACTAATAGCGCCAGTGGCACCTGCATCACGTTTGCCACCTGTTGGAGCGCAGACTGCTCTACTAGTTTGGGATCATGGCTTTGCTGGATTGCTTCAAAGCCCCATTGCATTGACTGACTCAGGATTTGCAGTTGCTCAGTCTGGCGTTGCAGTTGCCACTGATGCAGGATAAATCCGATTTGTTGACTGACCACTTGCACGAGTTCGCGCTCGGCTCGATTCCAGCCACGAGGTGATTCGTGACCAATCACAATCAACCCTTCTAAGGGATGCCCAATGGAAGTACTACACAACACAAGCGATCGCACCCCGGCTTCAAGTAAGTGATCGCGCCATGCCAGCAGTTTCACATCGACATCCAAATTTTCGATGCTAATTGCCTCCGTGCTTTTTTGCACCATTTTTAGGTCAGTATCGCTCAGGGCTGCAAGCAGCGGCGCAAGGGGGCGGCGATTACTGGGATGGTTTTGGTAGGACACTTCAAACTCTTTCAGGTCTTTCTCATAGAACAACACAAAAAATCGTTCCACTTTCAGTCGCTTACAGAGAGCATCAGCGGCATGTTTTAGGGTATTTTTCCAGTCCTCTTCGCTATAAATAGACCGGGCAATTTCAGCGGTCAGTTCACAATCAAGGCGAATTTGAGCGATCGCGCTTTCCATTTCATCCAAAGGAGCCGTGATGGCAAGCATCTGGGCTGCGCCACGAACGAAGTTTTTCTCATTCTCCGTCCAAATGCGGGGATCGTTGCCTTCCACCGCTAAAAAGCCCAACAGTTCATCTTGATACAAAATAGGGGCAGCAAGCAGCGATCGCGCCTTAATTTGCTGCATCAAACGGCTCGTCGCATCCGCTTTAAGGGAACTGTGCGCCTCGCCAATAGAAACGATCTGATCGTTCATGAGCGCTTGATAGAAGCCATTAATCTCTTGAACGGTGATGCCAGAGGTCAGTTGATTGGCTTCCTTAAACCCAATACTCCGCTGACGATTGCCCAACCTCCGCCAAAAATAGCGTCGTTCGCGTTCATACCAATAAATGTTGGTACGAGTCGGCTGAATAAATGCGTGGGTTTGCTCCACAACGGCTTCGAGGCGCGGTCCTAGCCCAGAGAGAGATCGCATCTGGGTTAACAACTGCAACAGCGGCACATCAGGATGTTTGGTTTGTTGGCGCTGCCACTCCGCTTCAATCTTGAATAGCGCGGCTGCCAGTTCACCCAACACCATCGATAAACGCGCTTTTTCCTCTGTCTTAGGAGAAATGCCCCAGTCAGTAGACCCCAACAGCGCCACGCCATAACAAAGATCGCGATAGCGAACAGGAAAAATCACCGTGCCTTGAATCCCAGACTGTTGAGCGGCTTTCCGCCACTCCCCACCCCGCAGTTCTTCGCGCAAATCTGGCACTGCCAGCGCTCGCTGCTGAATCACCACTTGCTCTAAAATGTCGCCCGGTTGCAGGCTAAACCGCTGCTTTAAAAAGGATTTATCCCCTGAAGGAATGATGCCGCCCTTGCCAAATAGCCGATGCTCTAGGCGATCGTATAAACCCACCCACACTAGGCTATAGTCAAACTCAGTTTTGAGATAGTTTAGAACGGTATCGATTAAAACATCAGAATTTTCTTCTTCCCGCAATGTGTGGAGAATTCTCCCTAAAGCAACCAATTGCTTATCGTAAGACTGTGGCTCTTTGGGCTGAACCATTTCAATTAGAGGTTCCTATGAGATAACGGGCGCAATATAGTAAAACATACCCAATGCGGATTTTTTCAACGACTCCCTAGGTTTCGCCATGTATTCACCTCAAACCATCAGTCAATCGTTTCTAGGATGTTCACTTTCACGGAAGTGCTACCCATAAAGACTGTACCCTTATCCCAATGTGCTGATGACATTCTTGTTACCATCCTCTGTTGAGATATCGCCTGTCTTTGTGATAAAGCGGCGATTAGGGGAATCTATTGTCAACCTTCCGTATCAATTATTGCTGAGATGCCATGGATTTGTACCAAACGCTGCTGCGTCCTTTACTGTTCTCAGGTCTGAAAACTGATCCGGAGTGGCTGCATCAGCAGAGCTTAAAGGTGTTGGGTTGGTTGGATGATGGGTCGGCAAGCCAATTGCCCTGGTTGCTAGCTCAGATGGAGCGATCGCTCAGCCTATCCGACCCACGCTTGCAGCAGCAACTTTGGGGCTTGAATTTTGCGAACCCGATGGGGTTAGCCGCCGGATTTGATAAAGATGGTATTGCCGCTGGGTTATGGTCACGCTTTGGTTTTGGCTTTGCCGAATTGGGCACCGTCACCTTTCATGCCCAACCAGGGAATCCCCAGCCTCGCCTGTTTCGCCTACCGTTGGATCAAGCAGTGCTAAACCGCATGGGCTTTAATAATCAGGGCGCGGCAGTGTTGGCGGAACGGTTAAAGATAAAGGGAATAGGGAACAGGGGACAGGACGCAGAAAATTTAACTCCGCCCTCCACACTCCGTACTCCGCACTCTTCCCTTTCTCCGATCGGTATTAACTTGGGTAAGTCTAAAATCACGTCACTAGAAGATGCGGCGGCGGATTATGTCAACAGCTTTCGACTGCTGAAGGATGTGGGTGATTACTTTGTGGTGAATGTGAGTTCGCCGAATACACCAGGATTGCGATCGCTGCAAGACAAAGCCCAACTGGAGCCGATTCTGCAAGCGCTTCAGCAGGAAAACACAGCGCACAAACCGCTGTTGGTGAAGATTGCACCAGATTTAGCATGGGAAGCGATCGCGGATGTGATTGCCCTTGCCCAACACCAGCAGCTAGCAGGCATCATCGCCACCAACACCACCATTCAACGGGAGGGATTGCAGACTCAACGACTTTCCACTGGAAACCCTGTGGCACAGGAAGCAGGAGGGATTAGCGGCAAACCTGTAAGGCAGCGAGCAACGGAAGTAATTCGGTTTATCTACAAGGAAACTCAGGGGCAACTGCCGATCATCGGAGTGGGGGGCATTTTCACCGCTGAGGATGCCTGGGAAAAAATTACCGCTGGAGCTAGTTTGGTGCAGGTTTACACCGGCTGGATTTATGAAGGACCCTGGATGGTGCGGCGCGTGCTAGAAGGGTTGCTGACCAAGTTAGATAAGCATGGGTTCAAATCGATTCAGGATGCCATTGGCAGCGATTCAAGCATCTTTGTGTCTTAACCTACTTTAAAATGGCGAAGCCGCCCAATATGAGCGGTTTCAACCTATCGGAGCGAAAGGATTTGAACCTTCGACCCCTACTACCCCAAAGTTGTAATGTAATCCTGTAAAAGATTGCTGTAAAAGTTTCGTAGCCTGAGTGTGGGCACTCAATACACTTTGAGAAACTGGATTGAATACGGGTTCAAGCAAGTGAAAAATGAACTGGGATGGCACGATTATCGCTTGACCAATTACACCAGCATTGAACGGTGGTGGGAGTTGATTTTCAGTGTGTAATTAGGGCTTGCTGAAAAAGGCTAGATAGATTGCAGAAAAAGGTTTTCAAGCAGATCGAGACCTGGTAAAGTGCAAGCAAAACAACCTTCTTTGCCTCAAAAGCCCTGCATCAGTTTTTGCGATGTACCGACATTCTACGCCTGGACAACTCTCCTTTGAAGACTTTTACCTGCCGTTTGGCGGGAGATTGTCGAGTGAGAACCGTTGGGTGAAACTGACCCAATTGATTCCCTGGCAGGAGTTTGAAGCGGAGTATGCCGCATTGATGAGTGAAGGGATGGGTGCACCAGCGAAGTCCTTTCGGATGGCATTAGGAGCGTTGGTCATCAAAGAACGATTGGGCACGAGTGATCTGGAGACGGTGCAACAGATTCGGGAGAATCCATACCTGCAATACTTTCTAGGGCTATCTGAGTACAGTGACATCGCTCCATTTGAGGCTTCGATGTTCGTTCACTTCCGCAAACGGTTGAGTTTGGAGTTGGTGGGACGGATCAACGAAGCTATCGTCGTGCAATCTGAGCAGCAGACGCTAGATGCACTGGAAGTACAAGCCCAGACGGATGCAACTGATCTGGGTCAAGACGATGAGGATGATTCAGAACCACCGAACCAAGGGCAACTGCTGATGGATGCGAGTTGTGCGCCTGCGGACATTCGCTATCCGACGGATTTGAGCTTGTTGAATGAGGCACGAGAGGGCACAGAAGTCATCATTGATGCGCTGTACGAGCAAGTACGAGACTGTGTAAAGCCCAAACCTCGCACCTATCGAGAACAAGCCCGAAGCGAGTATCTGAGCGTCACCAAGCAACGCAAAGTCCGAGGCAAGACGATGCGGAAAGCGATTCGCAAGCAGTTGGGCTATGTGAAGCGCAATCTCGCTCACATTGATGCTTTAGTTGAAGCTGGGGCAACCTTATCGGCACTGGACAAGTCGTTGTATCGCAAGCTGTTGGTGATTGCTGAACTGTATCGGCAACAGCAATCGATGTATGACACTCAGCAGCATCGGATTGAACACCGGATTGTGAGTCTGTCGCAACCCCATGTTCGTCCGATAGTTCGAGGCAAGGCAGGAACGCCAGTTGAGTTCGCAGCCAAGTTCTCTGCTAGTTGTGTCAATGGCAATGGGTTCTTCCGAGCTTTTGGTGAAGCCGAGAAAACGATTGCTGCACTACGTTGAGCTTGCCGTTATGCAGCCATAATGAAGCGCTTAGCGAGTAGCTCTAAGCCAGCCCTGCCGTACATCTGTCGCTTCAGTAGCTTCA
>JBGTAZ010000078.1:0-7665 GCA_041749615.1 Leptolyngbyaceae cyanobacterium
GTAGAAATAGCCTTGGAATGAGCGAAGTCGAATTCTGATTTCCGCGCATTTGGGATGTGTCTGTGCAGTGCAACTACGGCAAAGGATATCGACTCGTCAAAGGCACAGCCACGTTTTTTCGCGCTCCCCACCCCTGCAGACACACAAGGGCACCGCACAATGGTTGGTAAAAATCGAAGTCTTTGCACCAAATTCGAGCAGTGTGCTAACGCACGTTCCAGCCATACCCCACAGCGTCCGAAGACTCCCGCCCTTCCAAATACGCTCCAAACAACGGCAATACTCGCAGTAGCCCCCTACCCTAGCTGCAACCACTCTGCGAATCCCGATCGGTACTTTTTCAGGAGGCATTCGGCAAGGGGCGATCGGGCAAAAACTCACTCACAACTACTTTTAGATCCACGTTCCGCAGTTCTGCCAGTTGAATCAATGCCTCTGCTCGTTCTGCATCCTGCTGTTCCACTCGCTCCACAAATGCCAGCAGTTCCTCATACTCGGTATCGCTGATGGTTTCGGCTTCTTGCTGTTGGCGCAGGTAGGCGAGTCGCGCCTGGTCTTTGGGCGTTGATTTATCTGGGCGTAGCCCGTATCGCCTTTGTTGAATCCGCTCTAGCAATGGTTGTTCTAGTGCGGCTCCCCGGTCAGGATGCAGCGTTTCCATAAACGCCACCGCTTGGGATAAAGAGTTTCCCGGTAGCTGCTCAACCAGTTCCCTGGCTGGTTGTCGGATGTCAGATGATGCGGTCATGGTGCCCTTGATCCACGTTCATATAGTGTATCGGCAGAGCGATCGCCCTAGAAGATCGCTAGAAAGTCAGTTTCACTGTAAGCCCACTTCCTCAAACAGTTCCCTCAACTCAATTCTATGGGAATGCCAGCGTTGAGGAAACTTGCCCAGCGATCTCATCTCAAGATCTCCAGATTAATGGAATTGCTTAATGGGGAATAATGAAGCATGACTACAACAGCCACCACTGAGAAAACTACAGTACGCTTCACCGTTGATTTGTCTCTGGCTATGCACGAGGCATTGAGTGACCTGGCAAGGCATCAGCGACAGAGGAAAGCGGCGCTGGTCAGGCTGGCGATCGCTCAATTGTCCTTAGAGGATGAGATCGAGGAGGAAGCACCGTTGGCAGAGGAAACCAGGCGGTTCACTCTGGATATGGAGCCGAAAGAGCATGAGAAGTTTTCAATTCTGGCGATCAGGATGCGCCGGAGCAAGGCAGAGTTGGCGAGGTGGGGAATTTTTCGACTGTTGCAAGATATTAAGGATGATGCAGTAGTGCAGTGATTGAGATTAAAACAGATAAAAAGAGTTCCCTAAGTTTCCTCATGAAGTTTCCCTTCTCTATCTGTCTAACTGCTACGGCAACAACACTCTTAGCTCTTACTCCTATCGCAAATGCTCGGCAAAGCCCAGGAACCTATGTAAATTCGATCAAATCTGTTGCTCAGGTGAAACAGCAAATTCGGGAGGCTATGCAAGATAGGGACAAATGCGGTTCAGGAAGTTGCTACAACTACACTCGGACAGCAGTATGTGAAGCTGTTGGAGCTTTAGATGTTCAGGTCAATGGAAAAATTATTGGTCAAGTGACCGGTTCAGGCAACAATATCCCAATTTCCACCTCAGACTTGGAGTTAATGAAGCTGATTTTTAGTCAGTGTACTCCATCAAACTATCAGTATCAGAATTTTGGTTCGGTGTTGCATGTGTTCTATTATCCGTCGCTGCAAGCAGATGTAGAAATTAGAAAACGCCTGGGATTACCAGCTAAAAGTCAGGGAAAATAATTATTTGTCCTTAAAGTTATGTGAAGGATAATGCAGTCGCGCAGTAATTGAGGCTAGAACTTTGGGAACGCTGGATTAGGCTGTTTCACTGTTTCTTCCAGTAGTTCTTGTAAATCCCCCCCTTTCATGATTAATGAGGCTGATACTTGCCGGAAGTATGTTTTACCCAAGCTCACTGCATGGGAACAATTGCCTCATTTGATCACTGAGCAATACTTTATTGATGCAGGGCGAATTCTGACGACTGGAGGGCGCGATCGCCGCCGCAGGAAGAAGTTTGCCGATTACCTCCTCTGCTACACGCGAGACTATCCCTTGGCAGTGGTGGAAGCCAAACGGAAACATAAACGCTCTCAAGATGGTTTAGATCAGGCAAAGGAGTATGCTGAACTCTTGGGATTGAAGTTTGCTTACTCAACCAATGGCACAGACATTGTAGAGTTTGACTTCACCACTGGATTAATGACCTCCATGAGTTCGTTTCCCTCCCCATCTGACCTGTGGACACGACATAAACAGGCAGAAGGGTTAAGTGATGACATTGCTGATAAGCTGCTGACTCCGTTTGATTTAACGGGTGGCAAAGTGCCCCGCTACTATCAGCGAATTGCGATTAACCGGACAGTACAGGCAATTCTCAACGGACAACAGCGGCTTTTGTTGACGATGGCGACGGGTACTGGAAAAACGACGGTTGCCTTCCAAATCTCTCAGAAGCTGTGGGCGATGGGTTGGAATGCCACAGGCGAATATCGTAAGCCCAGGATCTTGTTTTTGGCGGATCGGAATGTGCTGGTGGATGACCCGATTCTTAAGGACTTTGCAGCGTTTGATGAGGATGTCCGCCACAAAATTCAAGGGGAAGTGGTCAAGAGCCGGGAGATGTACTTTGCCATCTATCAAGCGATCGCGGGGGACAAAAATCGACCAGGGATCTATCGAGAGTACAGCCCCGGCTTTTTTGACCTGATTATTGTGGATGAGTGTCATCGCGGCAGCGCTAGGGATGAAAGCAACTGGCGGGAGATTTTGGGCTACTTCCAACCTGCCTATCAATTGGGTTTAACCGCGACTCCTCAACGGGATGACAACGTAGACACCTATCGCTATTTTGGCAATCCTCTTTATACCTACTCCTTGGCACAGGGGATTGAGGATGGGTTCTTAGCGCCTTACAAAGTGCATCGAGTGACAACGACCTTTGATGCTTTAGGCTGGCGACCCAGCGCCGATGAGTTGGATCGCTATGGGCGCACAATTCCCGATGAAGAATACCAGACCGGAGACTTTGAACGGGCAGTGGCATTGAAGTCTAGAACCGAAGCGATCGCCCGTCACATCACCAACTTCCTCAGAAAAAATGACCGCTTTGGCAAAACCATTGTCTTTTGTGTGGATGACGATCATGTTTTAGATATGGTGGCAGCGCTGAATAATCTCAATGCTGACCTGGTGCAGCAGCACCCCAACTATGTCAGCCGCATTACTTCTAAAGCAGGTGACACTGGAAAGGCGCTGCTCTACAGGTTTATGGATGTGTTGGACGATATACCCGTGATTGCGGTAACGGCTAAATTGCTTTCGACGGGCGTGGATGTACCCACCTGCAAAAACGTGGTGCTGGTGCGGGTAATCCGCTCAATGACTGACTTTAAGCAAATTGTGGGACGGGGCACCCGTGTCTATGAACCGAAAGGGAAACTGGCGTTGCTGATTCAAGCTATGAATCGATGGTTGAAAGCCCCGAAAGCTCGTTCAGAATTTTGCAAAATCATATCGCTATTCAGCAACGCCGGGAAACTGTCATTTGTGATTTTGGATTACACCAACAGCACTCGTCTGTTTGCTGATCCAGCGTTTGATGGAGAACCCGCCCGGATTGAGATAGAAGAAATGGACGACGAGGGGCAAACGATCGCCGGAACTGAGGAGATCATTGAACCTCCACAACCAGATGACGCGATCGCCCTGGTTGACTTTGCAGACGATGCCGAATTTGAAGACGATGATGCAGCCCCTAGAGGGTTTACAGGTATTCCAGAAGATGAAGACATCCTGCCGCGCAAATTTTACTATGATGGCGGGGTCTGCGAGGTGATTGGTGAGGTGGTCTATCAACTTGACCCCAATGGCAATCGATTACGCTCGTTTAAGTTAGTGGACTACACCAAAGAGCAAGTCCGCACCCTATACCGATCCGCTTTTGAGATTCAGCAGCGTTGGGTCAGTTCAGAGCAGCGATCGCAGATTATTGACGAACTGGGCGATCGCGGCATTGACTTTGAAGACCTGAAGCGGGTGACGAATCAACCCGACGCTGACCCGTTTGATTTGCTCTGTCATCTTGCCTTTGATGCTCCGGTATTGACCTGCAAGCAACGGGCAGAACGGCTACGAAGTCGGCATCCTAACTTTTTTGAGCAGTATGGCAGTGATGCCAAGGAGATTTTGGAGGTGCTGTTGCAAAGTTATACCGAGAGTGGACCGGACCAGCTTGTATTACCTGCGGCGTTGAAGGTGAAAGCGGTTGAACAGAAGTATGGCAATGTCCGGGAGATTTCCGCCCGCTTTGGGGGAGCCGAACTCTTGAGAGACGCGATCGCCCAACTGCAAACCCTTCTATATTCCGCCTAGTTATTTGTCAGCAAAAGTTTCAGTAGTAGTTAGAGAACTCATGGTAAAGCGAACCAACACTAGCAATAGTCAGCCCGTAACAACCGCCCAACGATTGGGCAGCGTGATTAAGTCCACGCGAGACATTATGCGGAAGGATAAGGGGCTGAATGGGGAGCTAGACCGCTTGCCCCAGTTGACCTGGATCTTGTTTTTGAAGCTGCTGGATGATACCGAGAAAATTCGAGATGATGATGCCGTTTTAGAAGAAGCGGGTGCTAAATACGAACCTGTGCTTGATGCTCCCTATCGCTGGCGAGATTGGGCAGCGGATGACGAGGGCATGAGTGGCGATGACCTCCAACGATTCATTAGCAATGATGAGGTGATATTGCGAGACGGGACGAAGTGCATGGGCTTACTGCCCTACCTGCGGAATCTCCAGAGCCAGACGGGACGCGATCGCCAGGATGTAATTCGCGAAGTGTTCAAGGGTGTTAGCAACCGAATGGAAAGCGGCGCGTTGCTGCGGGACATTGTGAACAAGGTGAATCAGATTCACTTAGACAGTTCTGAAGAGGTGAACATCCTCAGCAACTTGTATGAGTCGATGCTGAAGGAAATGCGCGATGCAGCGGGGGACTCCGGCGAGTTTTATACCCCTCGTCCGGTGGTGCGGTTTATGGTCAAAGCGCTGAACCCAAAACTGGGTGACACGATTCATGATCCTGCCTGTGGAACGGCTGGCTTTTTGGTGGAGGCATACGAGCATTTGAAGCAGCAGTGTCAGCCGAAGGACTGGAAACTATTGCGAAGCTGTCTATCGGGGGTGGAGGCTAAATCTTTGCCCTATATGCTGGCGCAGATGAACTTATTGTTGCAGGGCGTGGAGTATCCCGACGTTGAACGAAAGAACAGTCTTGCCACGGCTTTGAATCAGTTGGGGGTGAAGGATCAAGTCGATGTGATTTTGACCAATCCGCCCTTTGGCGGGGAAGAGGAAGAGAGCATCAAGAAGAGCTTTCCACCGGATACTCAAACCTCCGAAACGGCGATGCTTTTCCTGCAATTGATCATGCGTTTGCTCAAGGGACACCCAAAACCGGGACGGGCGGGGGTGGTCGTTCCGAATGGCACCCTGTTTGGGGATGGGGTGTGCGCCAAAATTAAAGAAAAGCTGCTGACCCAATACAACCTACATACGATAGTCCGGTTGCCGAATGGGGTGTTCTCGCCCTACACCAGCATTCCGACTAACCTGCTATTTTTTGATGCATCGGGACCCACTCAGGAGATTTGGTATTACGAAGTAGCGTTACCGGAAGGTAAGAAGAACTACTCTAAAACCAAACCGATGCAGGATGGGGATTTTGAGGACTGTCTGACCTGGTGGAATGATCGCACAGAGCACGGGCAGGCTTGGAAGTATGACTTTAGAACCCTCTATGAAACAGCCAGAACGAATGCTCAACCCCATTGGGATGCTGCACGAGCGGCAGAAGCGATCGCCAATCAATCCGTCCGCCAAATCAAAGAGTTAGAAACCCAGAGTCAACAGGCAGAAACCCCTAAGCAAACCCAAGTCTTGAAGCAGCAACAGAAGGATCTGCAAGCAACGGAGCGATCGCAGCGGGATCTGGCAAAACGGGAACAGGTAACAGGCGATTCGCTATACTGGCATATCTACAACCTGGATCAGAAGAACCCCAGTACCAAAACCGATTTTGAGCATTTGCCGCCGGAACAGTTGGTGGCTGACATTTGGCAGAAAGAGCAACGCATCTTAGAGATTTTGGGTGAGATTAAGGATGTGTTGAAGACGAAGCCATCAGGGGAGGAGGCATAATGGCACGAGTGGTTGCAGTCACCGATGCGGTAAAAAGCCTATCTGAGGTGGAATCCCGGTTTGGGCTACATCGGGTTGAGGATGAGCAATTTTTTAGGGAGTGGCAGCAAGAGTTGCCGGATCTGAATGATGACGAACGGGCAAAGCTGCAAATCATGCGCCAACGGCTGCTGTACCATCGGGCGGAGGGTGATTTACTGGAAGGTTCGGTGATGCTGTTGGTAGCATCTCCTTTACTGGAACTGCCGGGGTTTTATGATCCGCCGTTTCGGATGCAGGCAGAGGCGGGTGTGGAAGTGACCGTGGCGGATGGCGAGGAGATTTTGCGGGGACGGATTGATGTGTTAATTATGCAGCGGCAGTTTTGGACGTTGGTGTTGGAATCGAAAAAAACGACAATTTCCACGCGATCGGCGTTGCCCCAGGCGTTGGCGTATATGATGGCAACTCCTGATTTGGAAAAACCGCAGTTTGGTATGTTGACCAATGGGGATGACGTGTTGTTTATCAAGCTAGTCCTGCAACCGGAGCGTCAGTACAGCCTATCGCGGGTGTTTTCGCTCTACACGCTAACCCAGGAATGGCAGGCGGCATTTCAGGTGTTGAAGAAACTAGCGCAGATGATGGGGCAGTGAAACGATGAACCAGCAACTCTGCGATCGCCTGCAAGTCTCACTAGAGCAAATTGAAACCGTTTGCCAGCAATGGCAGATTACGGAGCTTGCCTTGTTTGGTTCTATATTGCGGGATGACTTTCACCCGGATAGTGATGTCGATATGTTGGTGATGTTCGCACCGGATGCCAAGCTGAGTTTGCTGGATTTAGTGGAACTGCAACACCAATTTGCCGCGCTGTTTGGTCGAGAAGTGGATTTGATTGAACGACAAACGATTGAAGCCAGCCCCAACTGGATTCGCCGCAACGAAGTTTTGAACAGTGCAACCACGATTTATGGAACGAGACAACGCCTCTCTGCTTGATATTGTTCGCTTTGCCGAAACCATCTTGCAACTGACAGCAGGCATGGATGAACCAGCGTTTCAGGCAGATTTGCGAACCCAATTGGCAGTGCTGTACGAACTGACTATTTTAGGAGAGGCAGTGAAACGGCTATCGTCAGAATTCAGAGACACTCATCCACAGGTGCCTTGGCGCAATATGGCAGGAATGCGCGATAAGTTGGTTCACGATTATGATGGCGTAAATGTGAAACGGGTTTGGGAAGTAGTTTGCACCAGTATTCCAGACTTGCTGAATCAGATTAAACCCCTAGTGCCGCAAGAGGGGGAAACCCTGACTGACTGACAGATTTTCTCGCATCTGGGCATTAAGCAGTACTGAGTCGTTGTTCTAGGGGAATAGCACAATCGACCGTAGTGCCTCTAAAGTAGAGGGGTTGGCGCTTGAC
>JBGTAZ010000079.1:0-16918 GCA_041749615.1 Leptolyngbyaceae cyanobacterium
TCCCATTGCCTCAGAGTCTGCCTTAAGCTGCCCAAACAGTGCTGCTCGCATCGATGGATTTGTCAAATAAACCTTGAAGCACATTGCTCTCTTAAACCTCTTCGCATTTTGGTCGATTCTCTCAACACGACGAATTAAGAATGCTGCCTCAAGGTATTCGAGATAACGCTTAATGGTATTCTTGGCTACCCCGGACGATTTTGACAATCCCTCCAAACTCACTTCATTCCCGGAGTTATAAGCCAAAGTAGTGAAAAGCCTGTTTAGTTCCTGAATGTCACTAATACCGTAAAGGCTTGGTAAATCTCGCAGTAGAACTTTATCAATAATGTCGCTCTTAATATATTGCCCAGGATCTTGCCGAATAGTCTCCGAAAAAACAGCTTCTGGGTACCCGCCGAAATTCAGATAGTTAATGAATTCCTCATTTAGTGCATCAATATTTTGGGACGAATATTCGTATTGATCAAAACCTTCACACGCAGATGTGATCAGTTCATTTTCCCGACCAATGAACATCAAGTACTCGGCAAAAGTTAGTGGTGGAAGAATATAATCACTGAATCGACCAGCCCCAGATTCAATACTCTTTAGCCGTAGTGCGGCTGCGGCGGAACCAGTTGCAACAAAACGGTTGTGGGCAAACGAATCAACAAGGGATTTAAGATGTATTTCCCAGTCACGCAAGTACTGAATCTCATCAAAAAAAACGAATAGTTTTGCTTCACGTCCGTGATCGAATAATTCTTGAAAGTAATTAAGTATACGTTCCAGTGGAAGTCCGGTATAGATCGGAGTTTCGAGGGATAAGTACAAAATATTTTTCGCGTCAATGCTAGAGTCTAAAAGTTTGCGAATGCTGTGATAGACCATAACAGTCTTACCCACGCGCCTCGGTCCCATCAAGACGATCGCTCGACGAACACTCACATCCAAAATATTCTGATAGAAAGGCTCAAAGTACTTTCGCCGAGGTGCATCCTGATAAGCAATCTTCGCCTTACTCCCTTGCTCCCACCAAGGGTTATCAAATTGAAGACGAGATAAGATGTCCTTCTTGGAAATTTCAAGCATGAATATAAGATTAGTAGGTTAATCTTAGTTTAGCCAGAAATGATATTAAGGTCAATCGATTAATCTTATGCCCTAGCTCTCAGTTTCGGTAAAGATTCTCATAGCCAGCCACCTAACACTGCGTTGGTGCAACCGTGGTGTTGTTTATCTGTGGGAGTTCAAGGTTGTCTGCCATCGCACAACTTTCACTGTTGCCTCCTTAAGAGTTTGGTGAGCAGGTAGTGTTCAGTTGTTTACTAGACGCAGTGGTTTGTTAGACAAAGTACGCCTGAGAACAGCGATCGCTCTTTATATTTTCGCTTCAGAGGTCACATAAATTTTATTCTTCTACCCATTCGCTCACTTCACCGGGGTAGAAGTGACTGTCTAGTATCTCTGCCAAGCTGTACGGGCATTCTGTCGGAAAAGTGCGATTCGATAAGTTGGTTTCTTCAACCGCTAGCTCAATCCCTTTAAGATATGCCTTACAAAGTGCTTCCTCAAGGTAAGGTTTTAGGCTGGGATTGTCTTCAAGCAGTTCAGTAATATCTAAACGTTGAATGCGAAGGGTGGCTAACCATCTACGGCTACGATTTTGGGGTTGATAGTGCCATTTCAGCAAATGCCCCACCAGCACACTCAAGCGATTACGAAGTTCTTGGCGCTGCTGTTTACCCAACGATTCAATCTCCTCAATTAGATTGGGTAAGTCAATTTGGCTCCACTGTTGATTGTGGAGCAGCATTGCTTGTTCCTGCGTCCATGCGTAGAAGTCAGCTTCATAAAGATTGAGCACAAACTTAGGCGGTGGCGTTTCCGGTTTTGTTTTGGGCGTATGCATCAGCTTGTTCAACCACAGTACTCTTATCGTGAAACGTGCTCTAGGTAAACTCGCTGTCCGGTATCAACTAGCCCATACACGCCAATATTCTGTTGGATTAACTAATCACCGAAAGTTCACTTTTGGCGATCGCGGGTCTTTGATTAAACGTTAGCTTTCCATCTGCCACGTCGATCAAGATGGTGTCCCCTTCGGCAAAAGTGTTTTCCAAAATTTTGGTGGCGATCGGATTTTGTAATTCCCGTTGAATCGCTCGTTTCAGGGGACGCGCCCCATAAGTTGGGTCATATCCGGCGGCGGCAATGTGGTCTTGGGCGGCAGGTGTGATCTCCAACTTCAGTTTTTGATCCGACAGCATGGTCTGAATTTTGAGAATTTGTAGCCCAACAATCTGGCTGAGTTCGCCGCGACCCAACGCATGGAAGATGATCAAGTCATCAATTCGGTTGAGAAATTCGGGGCGGAAGTGCTTGCGTAGAGAGGTGGTGACGCGCGTTTGCATCTCCTCATAGCGATCGTCATCACCCGCCACATCTAGGATAAACTCGCTGCCGATGTTGCTGGTCATCACAATCACTGTGTTGCAAAAATCTACCGTGCGCCCCTGAGAATCGGTGATGCGCCCATCATCCAGCACTTGCAGCAAAATATTGAACACATCGGGATGCGCTTTTTCCACTTCGTCCAGTAGCACCACAGAATAGGGATGACGGCGCACGGCTTCCGAGAGTTGACCACCTTCTTCATAGCCCACATATCCGGGAGGGGCACCAATCAGCCGCGCCACAGAATGCTTTTCCATGTATTCAGACATATCTAGGCGAACCAGGGCATCGTCTGCGTCAAACAAGAACTGGGCAAGGGCGCGAGCAAGTTCGGTTTTGCCTACGCCAGTGGGTCCCATAAACAAAAAAGAACCGATTGGGCGACCGAGATCTTTCATTCCGGCACGGGCGCGACGAATGGCAGCAGACACCGCTTCCACGGCTTCGTTTTGACCCACGACCCGCTCATGCAGATGGGTTTCTAACTGCAACAGTTTTTGCCGCTCCGATTCCAACAAACGATTTACGGGAATACCTGTCCACCGGGCGACGATTTCGGCAATGTCGGCTTCGGTGACCTGTTCTCGCAGCAGAGCCGACCCTCGCGCTTGAATTTCTAGCAGACTCGCTTCTTGGGCTTCGCGATCGCGCTGCACTTTTTCCAACAGACCGTACTTTAATTGGGCGGCAATATTCAGGTCGTAGGCGCGTTCTGCCTGCTCAATTTGCACCCGCAGATCGTTTTCTTCTTCTTTCAGCTTTTTGATTTCTTCCAGCACATGCTTCTCGCCCTGCCACTGAGTGCTGAGGATTTCTTGCTTGACTTGCAGATCTACGATTTCTTGCTCAATTCGATCTAGCCGTTCTTTGGAGGCGCGGCTGGAAGCCAACATGCCCAGTTGCCCTTCCCCTTCGAGGGAGAGCTTTTCCATTTCTAGCTGCATCAGGCGGCGATCAATGGTTTCCAGTTCTACGGGTTTGGAGGTAATCTCCATTTTCAGCTTGGCAGCCGCTTCGTCTACCAGATCGATCGCCTTATCTGGTAAAAAGCGATCGGCAATGTAGCGCGACGACAACGTAGCAGCGGCAACCAGAGATGAGTCAGTAATTTTGACCCCGTGATGCACTTCGTAGCGTTCCTTCAAGCCGCGCAGAATGGAAATCGTGTCTTCCACGCTGGGTTCATTCACCAATACTTGCTGAAACCGCCGTTCCAATGCTGCGTCTTTTTCAATGTATTTGCGGTATTCATCGATTGTCGTTGCGCCAATGCATCGCAGTTCGCCCCGTGCCAGCATGGGTTTCAGAAGGTTCCCCGCATCCATTGCGCCTTGGGTGGAACCGGTGCCGATGACGGTGTGCAGTTCATCGATAAACAGAACAATTTGCCCGTCGGAGTTCATTACTTCCTTGAGTACCGATCTCAGCCGATCTTCAAAATCACCGCGATATTTGGCTCCGGCAATCAATGAACCCATATCCAGCGCAATCAGCTTGCGGTTTTTCAGGGATTCCGGCACATCGCCATTGATGATCCGTTGCGCCAATCCTTCCGCGATCGCGGTTTTGCCCACCCCCGGCTCCCCAATCAACACCGGGTTATTCTTCGTCCGGCGAGATAGCACCTGCACCACGCGGCGAATCTCTTCATCGCGCCCAATCACGGGATCGATCTTGCCTGCTTTTGCCTGCTCCGTCAGATCGCGCCCATACTTCTCCAGCGCTCCATAGCGCGATTCTGGGTTTTGATCCACCACCTTCTGGCTACCGCGCACCTCTTTAATAATCACCTCTAGCTTTTTGGGATCAAGCTCATAGGTTCGCATCAATCGCATCCCCAAGCGTGGATCGACCACAAACCCCATCAGCATGTGTTCTACGGAGATGAACTCATCCTGAAACTTGGTGCGGGCTTCCTCGGCGCGATCGAGCAACACATCCAAATTGCGCCCTAAATACAACTGCTCACTGCTTGCCACCTTGGGCTGCCGCTTGGTGAAATCGTCGATCTGCTGAAACACTCGCTGGGTTTCGGCTCCCGCTTTACTCAACACCTTTGCCGCCAGCCCGTCTTTTTGCTCCAGCAAAGCCACCATCAAATGTTCAACTTCAAGCTGTTGATGCTTATAGCGGCGAACCACATCCTGTGCTTGAACGATCGCTTCCCATGCTTTGTCGGTAAACTTATTCGGGTCGGTGGGCTGCATTTTGAATAAAGATTTGAGTAGAAATACAAATAATCTGGACTTTCAGTATAGCCGAGCCATGGCTGGCGGATAGCGGTTGAAGTCAATTGCCCGCTAATTTTCCAGTGAAGCTACCCATAGAAAGTCGGCACTTGCGATCGCAAGTGCCCGTGACGATCAGTCGATAGGTTTCTGAGATTAAACAATGCGCCGAGACCCAATCTTCTAGCGATCGCTAATCCTCTGCCTTTTAATCTGCCTTTTAAACCGACGATTTGGTCAACTGCAAAGCTCAGTCATCGCTCAAATTAACGCCCTCTCATTGCCCCTACTAAAAGAGTTGGGAGAGAGCCTACTAGACTTCAATGACGCAGCAGATTTAGTCACTTGGTTACAGACTCACCAGCCATAAAGGGCAGAGATATATTTTCCCCTTTCTATTGTTAACTAGGCATGTCAAGATTTTAGCTGTCAAGACCCACAGAATGGGGAAACTGGCTAGCTTCCCCATTGGCATCACAGTAATGGAGCCTAGGAGATCAACCCGAAGGCTCTCCTGAAAGTTACAGTCTATTTTGTTCGTTTAAGCTAAGGACAAGCCGCTGGCGTTGTAATTGCTCCTAACGCGGTAACAGTTGCAAATCCCGTATTATTTGCCTGAACATTGGGTACTGAGAAATTGACAAAATCCAGAGTTCCAGCACCAGCAATCAACTCCACAAACAATTGTGGCACTGCACCTCCAGTGGATACATTACCCGTGAATCGGGAAACACAAATTCTAGTCGTTGGGCCGTTAGGCACCTGTATGTAATATGGGCTAGTGGTCGGACCCGCAACACTATTGTTGAAAATTGCCGCATTGCTGAGCGTCCCGCTGAGCGCAGATTGAATGCGGATGCCAGATCCTGGAGTCGTGCTAATCTGATTTCCGGAGAGCGTTAGGCTAGAAATGCGGGTAGCTGCCCCGGTTGCCAGCACAAAAATACCGGACAAGGGATTTGGAACGTTACTGATAGTATTGTTATCAATCAAGGCGGTATTTAGCCTAGCCCCCCCTGAGAAGACAAGATTAATCGCATCTGCACCCGATTGGTTAATTCTATTTGACTGGATCGTCAGCCCATCCACAACCGTTGCGGCACCAACCCCAGTCACTTGAATCCCTTCTCCAGCGGTGTTTTGCAATCCATTATTGGTAATTGTGGCGCTTGCCTGAGTCGTGCCAGTCGCTGCTAAGACAATTCCTCTGCCACCGATTTGGCTAACCGTATTGTCAGCGATCGCAATTTGCACTGGAGTCGCAGCGGTTTGATTGAGTTGCAGATTGATTCCGGTAGCAACACCCGTACCGATTGTGTTGCGGCGCACAATCAAATTACCGGTCAAATTTCCACCCAAACCAATCCCGTCATTATTCGTCAGGCTAGTCACCACGTTATCTTGAATCGTCACATTGCGAAGTCCTGTCCCTGTGATGCCAATCCCTGCGAAGCCCGCAATCCGGAAACCGCCCAGCGTGGTATTGTTGCCCATTGTCACAGTGCCAGTTACCGTGGGCAGCGTTCCGGCACCGGATAGAGGCAGTATCAGATTACCAAACTGGGTGGTGGGCAATGTTTGTACTGGAGCCGTG
Source organism: Leptolyngbyaceae cyanobacterium (assembly GCA_041749615.1). Taxonomy (GTDB): domain Bacteria; phylum Cyanobacteriota; class Cyanobacteriia; order Leptolyngbyales; family Leptolyngbyaceae; genus ULC077BIN1. Next base: position 6,262 of record JBGTAZ010000079.1, read on the forward strand.
GAAAGTACCTGTACTCCGTCCTTAATTGTGAATGCGGGAATGCCAGGATTGGTTCCCGGTTGCACATACACGATGCCGTTGCCATCCCCTGGAGCGGCAGTAATCGCGGCGGCTACCGTACCAAAGGGACTTTCAAAGGTGCCAGTGCCGCCTGCGCCCAACACCACATGCTGAAACACATAGGGTTGGTTGGTTGCTGGGTTGACGACTGGCACAGTGTTAGTTGTAGTGCTAATGCTGGTTTGCACCGTGGTGTTGAGTTGAACATCGCGGCGTTCGGTGACGGCAACGGTGTTGCTGCGGTTGGGGCTATCGCCCATCAATGCCCAATTGCTTTGTTCTACGCCATCTTTACCCTCGTTTTCATTGCCATTGCCTGCTCCAGGAAAGCGCAAGCCCACCGTTACCGCCGCAGTGGTGCCAAATTCTGGATCGCCCTGTACCGATAATCCAGCGCTGAAGTTTTTGGTGATGTTAGCCGCTAATCTGCCGCGCACCCCCACAAAGCCGCCAACATTAGAGCCAGAATAATAGTACAGTCCCAAGTAGGTTTTTAGATTGCCGTCAGGATTCCATTGTGCCAACTTCACGCCAGCCTCAGCATCAAACCCGCCCAACGCTACTTGATCACGGCGACTGTTGAAACGGGTGATCGAGGTGTTGAGCGTGTTGGTTGTAATCAGGTCAGTGGAAAGACTATTGCCCTGAAAACGAGTGTCGCCGACGGTCGTGACGCTACTGCCGCTGCTACTACTAGAAAAGATGCCGCTGGCTTGGTCTACGGTGCGACGAGTATCGCCAACGGGCAGGTAGCCATTGAGTCGTGCTTCAAATTTAGACCAAACGCCTTCTACTCCGGCACCTAGTTGACTAAAGGTGGTTCTGCCCGTATCCCGCACATCAAAGCCGAGATAGCCGCCGAGAATGCTATTGCTGGCAGGCGTAAAGCGTCGATAGCCCAAGAGAACATTACCACCGGGATTGCCGCCATCGGTGGAGAGCAGCAGGCGACCTTGCACATAGGCGAGATCTTTACCGGGGGTTTGCATTAGGGGCACGAAACCATCGAGTCCTACGAAAGAGCGATCGTACCCGGCACCGGGACCACTGGTGAAGGAGCCACCGACTTGGGCAGGAATGGTGGAATAGGTAACGGCTGTGGATGGGGAGGGAGCAGGATCAGAAGTCTCGCTTTGAGCGGTCAGTTCGACGGGTTGACCAATGATTGCGGTGGGAGAAATGCCAGCTTCTTTGAGGGTGCGGGGAGCGCGATAGCGCAAGCGCTGACTTGTCAGTTCGCTACTGTCTGTCTGATTAGCCGATGCTGGTTTTCCTTCAGAAGCTTTAACTGATGCGCTTAAAGCCGGGGAAAAGAGAGCAATTACTGCTAATAAATGAAGGATTGATAGGCTTGCTGGACGATACTTTGTAAATTTCCTCACAACCAAAGTTCCTCCTTTTGGGGGATTACACAACCCCTTAAGACTCTTTTTTTTTGGGGGGGGGAGAAACCGTGTATTTACGGAAAGGACGGAAAAATCTGGTAGACGCTTCAATAAACACCGAGAAAACACAGGGGTTTTAAGGAACGGCAGTTTCTTCTGTGCTTTGTGTGGGTTGAGCAGAATTCACTAAGGTTAAACTCAAATGGCTCTGCCGTTTCACCGCAAGTGCGTCAAGATTTCATCTAGGTTCTTTTTCGCATCCCCAAACAGCATTTCGGTGTTGGCTTTGTAAAACAGGGGATTTTCTACGCCTGCATAGCCGCTTGCCATGCTGCGTTTTAGGACGATCGCCTTATGGGATTTCCAGACTTCCATTACGGGCATTCCGGCGATCGGGCTGGTGGGGTCTTCCTCGGCGCTGGGGTTGACCGTATCGTTTGCGCCAATCACTAACACCGCATCCGTTGCCGGAAAGTCTTCGTTAATCTCGTCCATCTCCAGCACGATGTCGTAGGGCACGCGGGCTTCTGCAAGCAACACATTCATGTGTCCCGGCATCCGTCCTGCGACGGGGTGAATGCCAAACCGGACGTTAATCCCCAACCCCTTCAAGGTTTTGGCAATCTCTGAAACTGAGTGTTGTGCCTGTGCCACTGCCATGCCATATCCCGGCACAATCGCAACACTTTTGGCACCCCGCAGAATTTTTGCGGTGTCGGCGGCGGTCGTTTGATTGACTTCCCCTTCCAACTTGGCAGCGGGAGCCGCTCCACTCGCCGCACCAAACCCGCCCAAAATCACGCTAATAAAAGAGCGGTTCATTGCCTTGCACATGATGTAGCTAAGAATTGCGCCGCTGCTGCCCACGAGTGCCCCAGTGATAATCAGCAGGTCGTTGGACAGCATAAACCCCGCCGCCGCCGCTGCCCAGCCAGAATAGCTGTTGAGCATGGAGATGACTACGGGCATATCGGCACCTCCGATCGCCAGCACCAAATGCACACCCAGCACCATCGCAATGCCTGTCATCGTTAACAGCGGGGTCAGTCCGGTGTAACCCTGAGCCGCCAGAAAACCACTGCCCAACCACGCGATCGCCGCTAACATTCCCAGATTCAAAAAGTGACGAGCAGGCAGCAATACGGGTTTGCTCGAAATCAACGCTCTGAGTTTGCCAAACGCAATCACAGACCCAGAGAACGTCACGGCTCCAATGAATACGCCGATGTAAATTTCCACCTGATGGATGACGGCTTCCACGCCGCTGAGAGAGTGATCAGGCGAGAGGTAATTGCCAATGCCGACGAGAACCGCCGCTGCCCCCACAAAACTGTGCAAAATAGCGACGAGTTCTGGCATGGAAGTCATAGCAACCCGCGCCGCCAATACTGACCCAATCACAACTCCAGGAATCATGGCGATCGCCAAAGTGACGTAATTGCTGGTATCAAAGCCACCCATACCCGCCCCGATCGCCGTTGCCACAATCGCGATCGCCATGCCAATCATGCCGTATCGGTTGCCCCGTTGCGCCGACTCCTGATTCGACAATCCCCCTAAACTGAGGATAAACAAGGCACTGGCTCCAATATAAGAAACGGTGAGAAGACTGCTGGTCATAAAGGTAAGGGAGTGAAGGGGTAAGGGAGGAAAAATGGCGAGTGGCGAGTGACAAATGGCGAATGGCGAACTCAAAATTCAAAACTCAAAACTTCACCTCTCACCTCTCGCCTTTCATCTATCTTTGAAACATTTTCAACATCCGTTGGGTGACGAGGAAGCCGCCGACAATGTTGATGGTGCCGATGAGAATGGCGATCGCGCCCAAAATTGCGGTGGGTGAAAAGGCAGACCCCGATAGCTGAAGGATGCCGCCGATGATGATGATGCCGCTAATGGCGTTGGTGACGCTCATCAATGGGGTGTGGAGGGCTGGGCTAACGTTCCAGATGACTTGCCAGCCGACAAAAATCGCTAACACAAACACCGTCAGGTGAGAAAGGAAGGAGGGGGGGGCGCTGATGCCGATGCCAACCAGTATCAGCCCAATTAGGGCTAGCCAAACAAAGTCTTGACTGCTGCTTGGGGCTGAGTTTTTGCCCTCTCCGTTAGATTTCGGTTTAGCCACAGCGGGTTCAATCGGGGCGATCGCAATCGGGGCAGCTTTCAATGAGGTAGATTGCGCCGACAATGGAGCAGCTTCCGCAGCTTTTGGCGGCGGAGCGGCAGGTTTGTTGGGCGACCAGGTGATTTCCCCATCCCTCACCACGGTTGCCCCGCGCACGACCTCGTTTTCAAAGTCGAGGGTGTATTGGTCATTGCCGCCCAATTCATCCAGCAAGTGGCATAGGTTTGTGCCGTAAAGCTGGCTTGCCTGCTGCGCCATCCGACTGGGTAAATCGGTGAAGCCAATAATGGTCACGCCGTTGTAGCGATAGAGTTCGCCCGGTTTGGTGACTTCGCAGTTGCCGCCCTGTTCTGCGGCGAGATCTACGACCACAGAGCCGGGTTTCATGCTGTCTACCATCGCTTGGGTAATCAGCACGGGGGCTTTTATGCCCGGAATTAAGGCAGTGGTGATGATGATGTCTACGTCCTTTGCCTGCTCTGCAAACAGCGCCATTTCCGCTTTGATAAACTCTGCGCTCATCACCTTGGCGTACCCACCCTGCCCAGTGCCGTCTTCCTCAAACTCCAATTCGAGAAACTCAGCTCCCATACTTTCGACTTGCTCTTTCACCGCAGGGCGCGTATCGAAAGCGCGGACGATCGCCCCCAAATTTTTCGCGGCTCCGATCGCCGCTAATCCTGCAACTCCTGCACCGATGATCATCACCTTGGTGGGGGGGACTTTCCCCGCAGCGGTGATCTGTCCTGGGAAAAAGCGATCGAATTGACTCGCGGCTTCAATCACTGCACGGTATCCAGCAATGTTTGCCATGGAACTCAAGGCATCCATTTTTAGGGCGCGGCTAATCCGAGGGATGGCATCCATTGCTAGCACGGTCGCTTTCCGAGCGGCTAAAGCCTCCAGCAATTCTCGGTTTTGCGCTGGATAAATAAAGCTAATCACGGTGCCACCTTCTCGCACCCCTGCCACTTCTGCCACTTCTGCCACCTTATAGGAGCCATTTGCCGAAGCATGGAGAGTCGGCGGACGGACTTTTAGCACAATGTCTGAGTCTGCCCAAATGGTAGAAGCCTCTGGAAAGACGGTACAGTTTGCCTGCACGTAAGCCTCATCTGGAAAGTGGGCGGCACTGCCAGCATTCGCTTCAACTAACACTTCAAACCCCAATTTCTGCAACCGTTTAGCGGTGTCGGGGGTGGCGGCAACTCGACATTCACCCGGATAAATTTCTTTGGGAATCCCAATTTTCATAGCGGCTCCAGCGATCGCGACCGATCAGTAAATCCCCTAACCAGTAGGGATTTGAATAATCACTAATGTGGTGCGATTTTGGCAGGATTGTTTTTTTAGCAGAATGATTTAAGAACACCGTTGTTGAACGTAACAATTCTTGGAAAAATTAAATATCTTTGAGAAACTTTAGAGTCAAATGACTGCAAGAAATCTTGGCATTGTTGAATCTGGGGAGGAAATTTGTAGGGGCAATCCCTTGTGGTTGCCCTCCACTTACGTCAGGGTAGGCACAAGATACCCCTACAGTCAAAAATCATACTTGCATTCAGCAACGCCGAAATCTTTTTAGGCTGATCGCGATTCATCATATTTTGGTGGCAATGCCTCATATTTCGGTAGCTTTTAGCTACGCCAATCCGCAAGTTTTCAGTTTTGAAAACGGCGTGATTCTCAGATCATTTTCTCTGCTCAGGAACTTATTTCAATGGCTGCGTCTATCTAAAGGGAGAGTCTGCAAATGTCGTTTTGCGTAGATCCTGATAGAGTAAATAAGTCTAAATTGAAGTGAAGCTTCACAAAGCACTGTTTTGATTTGGCAGGTTTTGGTTTGGCGGGTTTGGGTGTTAGCCGGGTTAATATAGCTAGTTGGGTTAAACAGACTATGGTTTTAAAATTATTGACACGACGCTTTCTCGCTGGGTTTGCGATCGCGGGTTGCTTAGTGGGCGCAGTGCCCCTGATTAGCGTAGCTCAAAGCGGCTTGCCCGGTCTCACTCTATTTGGGGGTGCCAAAGGCGATGACAACCTCAATTACCGTCTAGATTTTGGCGGTCGGGCTGGAGGTTGGGATCGCTACCGTCTTCGGATTCCTGCCAAAAAGATGAAGTTGGCGGTTGCCCAGTTTGCCATCTCTTACCCTGACTATTATCAAGGCACTTTCGACCCTAAGAGCATCGAAGTGCAAGTTCAGGGAAAAGCCGTGAAGTTGAAAGAAGTCGTTTGGAACAAAGAAAACAATCTCATCGAAATTTTTCCTGACGAGCCTGTCCCTGCGAATACCAAAGTGGAAATCTGGTTGGAGAATGTGAAAAATCCAAACTCTGGCGGGATGTTCTACTTCAACGCTCAAATTATGACACCTGGCGATTTGCCTTTGTTGCGCTATTTGGGCACTTGGGTTATCCAAATTTCTTAGGCGATCGCTAAAATCGCCTGTGCAGAAACTATTTCACCTCTTACAGGTTTGCTCAAAGGGTGATACAGTTGTAGACTGTGAATTTTTTCAAACCTTGTTTGGGAAGCTTGGGAGAAGGACAAAATGACTAAACGGACATTGGGCGGCACCAGCCGCAAGCGTAAGAGAACTTCTGGATTTCGCGCTCGGATGCGAACTTCCAACGGTCGGCGGGTCATTAAAGCTCGTAGACAGAAAGGACGGGCTAAGTTGTCAGTTTCTTAAGCGATCGCAGTTGGTGTGGGACTTCCCAAGCAAAATCGGCTGAAGCATCGAAAGGATTTTAGTGCCGTTTATCAGCGAGGAACTCGCATTAAAACGAAGTACTTTTCCTTGCGAATTCTACGTGGATCTCCGAGAGATTCTTTGAAGGTGCCATCAGCACACTCTATGCAATTAGCGAGTGTAGATTCGCCAACCCGAATTGGTATCTCCATTAGCTTGAAAGTAGACAAACGATCAGTGGTGCGAAATCGAATTCGTCGTCAGATTCAAGCTGCTTTCCGCCACTTACTGCCTCTTATCGCGAAAAACTTGGATGTCCTAGTGGTGGTTCATCCGCCAGCAATTCAGTGCAGTTACTTACAATTTCTGCAAGAATTAAAGCAGTTACTCGAAGACTTTGAGGTTCTAAATGGCGATTAAAGAGGATGTGTACTATGAGGGCGGTCCTCACGTTGGAGATCTGATTTTCAATATTCTGTTGGGGTTTACAGTAATTTGTATTCCTTTGTCGGTCGGTGCGATCGCTCGTGCATTTTGGCTGCGCTATCGGATTACGGATCGCCGAATTTCTGTCACCGGTGGCTGGAGAGGACGCGATCGCTCAGATATTGTGTACTCTCAAATTGCTAAAGTGGTGACAGTGCCCCGTGGGTTGGGCGCTTGGGGTGATATGGTAGTCACGCTGAAAGATGGAAGCCGCCTAGAACTTAGGGCAGTGCCTAAATTCCGGGATATTTACAACTTTATTACTGAGCAGCTTTCACCCGCAGCCAAATCCGCAAGCGGTGGAATTGGCACTCAGCAGTAACATCTTCAGCAGTAACATCTAAAATACGCTTGGTGTAATAACCGCGTTTGTTAAGGAATTGGCATCAGTTCGGTATGCTGGGAATAGTCAATTACTGTAGATTCAGCGAACTCAAAAAGGGTCAGGATAACGCGAATGGACTTTGGTATCGGGTTTCTTTCCAACAATGTAATGCTGCCGATCCTGGACTTTTTTTACGGGGTTGTGCCGAGCTATGGTTTGTCGATTGTGGCTCTAACATTGGTCATTCGCCTTGCGCTTTATCCGCTTAGTGCTGGCTCAATTCGCAACATGCGCCGGATGAAAGTTGTGCAACCGGTCATGCAAAAGCGCCAGCAAGCAATCAAGGAGCGCTATAAAGACGATCCTGCAAAACAGCAGGAGGAGATGGCAAAAGTGATGCAAGAGCTAGGCAATCCCCTAGCAGGCTGCCTGCCTTTGGTGTTTCAAATGCCAATCCTGTTTGCGTTATTCGCCACCTTACGGGGATCGCCTTTTTCAGACATTCCCTACACGATGAACTTTCAAGTTGTTCCTCGCGAACAGATCGAGCAAGTTCAGCCCCAAGCATTCTTAACGAAGCCTCAAAATATTTACTTTGCCGATAGCATTCATGCTCCGGTTATCGCGATCGCCCCTAGTGGCACACAGCTAGCGGTTGGAGAAAAAACTAAGATCGAGTTTCAAACCGCTGAAGGCAAGCCCCTTAGCGATCTGCTGGCTCAATATCCTGACAGCGACCTGACTCCTCGATTTGAAATTGTTAGCGGTGCAGAACGCATCACCCTCAGCCCAGATGGCACAGTCGAAGCGTTGCAGCCTGGAGATGTGGCACTGAAGGCGATCGTTCCAGGGCTGGCAACGAACAAAGGATTTTTGTTCATTGACAAGTTAGGTCATGTGGGTGCCATTGATCCCGATGGCAAAATCCATTGGGATGTGGTTGGTATGATTATCTTTTTTGGAGTCAGCATTTACGTCAATCAGTTGCTCTCAGGGCAAGGCTCTACCGGAAACGCCAACCAAGATACGATCAATAAGATCACTCCCGTCCTGTTTTCTGGAATGTTCTTGTTCTTCCCATTGCCGGCTGGTGTCTTGATGTACATGGTGATCGCCAACGTCTTTCAGACCGCGCAGACCTTTATTTTGTCGCGTGAAGCATTGCCGGAAGAGATTCAGAAAATAGTCGATGCAGAAGCAAAGGCAACTGAGAAAGCAGAAAAGAAAGATGCTGGCGGCGATATTCCGTTTGAACCAGGACGGACAAAAAAGAAAGCTCAAGGTTAGGTATGGAAACGAGTCGAGCACAGCGAGGTCAGCAGTGGTTGGAAGAGGTGCTTCAGTATGCGGCAATTCAAACTTCCGTGCGCTCGGAAAAAAGCCCAGAGTTTTGGGAGGATAGCTGCTGGCTGGTGATTGATGAAACTCCGTTACCGCCTGAACAGATTCAGGCGCTCATGGGGTCTAAGGGCGATGTTCTAGACTCGCTCCAATACTTAGCCAATACGATTCTAAATTTGGGTCGAGAGTCTGAGCAGCAGGGTGCATTTACGGTTGATTTAGCGGGTTATCGTTTACGCCGTTATGCCGAGCTACAGGCGATCGCAGAGAGAGCGGCGATCGCAGCCCGCGAAACTGGCGCTGAGGTAGAGTTGAAAGCGCTGTCTGCCGCAGAACGTCGCCAAGTGCATACAATTCTGAAAGAGCATACAGACTTAGAAACCCAAAGTCGAGGTCAAGAACCCGATCGCCGCCTAGTTGTTTCTTTGGTCAAACAGACTCCTTGATCAATTTGATCAAGAGTGTGAGGAGAGTAGGATATTACTATGGAACCCATTCATATTCCTCGGCTGACCCGGTCACCTGAGCAAACCGATGTCCAGCAGATCGATGAAGTGATGCCAGAGTTGGGATCACTCACTCCCGTCAAAGGGCAGGTTCGGGTTAAGCACCAAGGCAACTATTTAGAAGTAGAAGGTAAGGCTGAGACAATCATTACGCTCACCTGCGATCGCTGTTTACAGCAATATAACCATCGACTGTCCTCTACTCCAGCAGAATTAATTTGGCTCGATGAAACGGCTGAGGAATTCAACCAAGCCCTGCTTGATCGGGATCTTGCCCCCGAAGATTTGGTGGAATCCATTTCGCCAGAGGGCTATTTTGACCCGGCAAAATGGCTTTATGAGCAGCTTTGCCTAGAAATCCCTCTCCGAAAACTTTGTGATCAGCAATGTGAAGGGATTTCACTTCCCCCGGAAGATACCGAATCTGCCGCCCCGTCTATCGTTGATCGCCGTTGGGCTGGTTTAGAAGCCCTTAAAGATCAGCTATCTAGCCAAAATTAATTTTTTAAGCCAAAAGCCCAACGATAATGAACTCATTGGACTTTGAACTGTGCTTTCAAGGTTGGTGCCATGAGTTTTAGTGATGAGTTTGAGCTATTTCTACGGGCGCGGTATCCGCTGATTTATATTCCCACTCAGGAAGAAGAACGGGTGGAAGCCGCGATCGCCCACAGTGCCAGAACTCAGGGCAATCGTGCCGTGTATATTTGGGATTTTGTCGATGGCTATCAGGGGAATCCTAATGACGCAGGCGTGGGTAAACGCAATCCCCTCCAGGCATTAGAACTGATTGAAAAATTGTCAGCTAGCGCCCCTGCCATTTTCATTTTGCGGGATTTTCATCGATTTTTAGACGATGTGTCGGTTTCACGCAAGCTGCGAAATTTAGCGCGGATGTTGAAATCTCAGCCTAAAAATATTGTCATCCTGTCGCCCCAACTCACCATTCCCGAAGATTTGGGCGAAGTGCTAACGGTGATGGAATTTCCCTTGCCCGCCGCCACCGAAATTCGTTTAGAAGTAGAACGGTTAGTCAACGCCACGGGGCAGACCTTGGAACCCCGCACTTTAGATGAGTTAGTGCGCTCATGTCAGGGCTTATCGACTGATCGGATTCGTCGGGTTCTGTCACGGGCGATCGCCACTCACGGTGAATTGCGCTCCGAAGATGTGGAATTGGTTTTGGAAGAAAAACGCCAGATTATTCGCCAGACTCAAATTTTAGATTTTTATCCTACGACTGCCAACATTTCCGACATCGGCGGTTTGGATAACCTGAAAGACTGGCTATTGCGGCGCGGTGGAGCTTTTTCAGATCGCGCTCGGCAGTACGGCTTGCCCCATCCACGCGGATTGCTGCTGGTGGGCATTCAAGGGACAGGCAAATCTCTTACGGCAAAAGCGATCGCCCATCACTGGCACCTGCCCTTACTCCGGCTCGATGTGGGTCGCCTGTTTGCTGGATTAGTGGGGGAATCGGAATCACGCACCCGTCAAATGATTCAACTCGCAGAAGCTCTAGCTCCCTGCATTTTGTGGATTGACGAAATTGATAAAGCCTTTTCAGGTCTGGATAGTCGCGGGGATGCTGGCACCACCAGCCGGGTGTTTGGCACCTTTGTCACCTGGATGGCAGAAAAGACTACGCCTGTTTTTGTCGTCGCCACTGCCAACAATATTCAAGCGCTGCCGCCCGAAATGCTGCGAAAAGGACGATTTGACGAAATCTTT
>JBGTAZ010000080.1:0-56224 GCA_041749615.1 Leptolyngbyaceae cyanobacterium
AAACGACCCCTACTGTTGAAAGGGCGGGTTTGCTAGCGAATTTACGGGTTAACCGCGAGCTATGATCATAGACCTTTAAAGGTATGGCTGAGTGAGTAGTGGTTGAAGGCGTTGAAAAACTTCAGGGAGATTTACATCAATAATCTCTCTGAGAACGTCAAGATCAATTTCATCATAGTCATGAATGATAACGTCACGTAGTCCTGCCATCTTCCTCCAAGGAATTTCTGGGTGACAATCTCGGAACTCATTAGATAGACGTTTTGTTGCTTCACCAATGATTGTCAATCTACGAATTACAGCATCTTGATCTTTCAAGTTGTTTACAAACTGATTCCAGTTGGCTATTTGAACATACTCAAAAATCAGGCTGATAGAATCTGCAATATCAATGAGTGATTGCTGATCTCTTTGCATATATGACCTGGGCTGATTCAAGAATAGTTTTACGCCGCAGCCAATTACGACTGTTTTGAATGGCTTTCTTGCTAATGAAATCTACCTTTCGAGCAAACAAATTCTCTAGCTCTTCTTTCATATCAAAAATTTCAAACCCATAATTTACCTTTGGCATAGGGAGATAAAGTATGTCAATGTCACTTGGATTTTCTCCCTCTGTCCTAAAGTCATCTCTCAACGTTGAGCCAAAAATAGCAAACTCAGCAATTTTCCACTTTTCACAAAATGCAGCAATTTTCTCCGGCGTTGTGTTGAGACGTTGATAAACCTCTTGGATCGGCATGGCACACTCAGTCATATCCACGCGCTCAATATGCCCATACTCGTCATATTTACCCTCCTGCCCTACCAGATGCGATCGCATCTGCCGATAAGGATTGTTGGGTTCGTAAGTAGGTTGGGGCATGAGACTGATCTAACAGGGCGTGCAAGAATAAATTTTTCAATCAGAAAGAGCGAGTTTGCCAGCAAATCTGCGGTGTAACCGCGATCGCTAGACCAAACCCGCCCCTACTCAATCCTGCCTACGCCTGTGCGAGTTGCAAGACCGCAGTGCCTAAGCCTGCACCCATTTCCTTGGGAGAAATTTTGCCGTCGTGGTCTTCATCCAACGCATCGAAAACCGCATCAGTGCCCAGCCATTCTTCGCGGGTGATGAAGCCATCGCCATCCAAATCATAGGCATGGAAGATATCGTCTGCGACTTGGTTTCCTTTGTCGCCTGATTCGAGTTGAGATAGGCGAGATTCTAGCAGTTGCTCCAAGGCTTCTAGGGCTTTGGTAAACCCTTTGATGCCTTCATCGAGTTTGTCGGTTGCCATGCGGTCTTCGGCGTGCATCTTGTCGAAGGTTGCCTTATCGATCGCAATTTTCTCGATATCCATCGTGGCAGCTTTGGCGGGGTCCAACCGACGGGGTAATTCGGCTTCGGTCGAATCTAGTTCTGCCAAAAGTTTTGGAGAAATGGTCAGCAGATCACAGCCCGCCAGTTCCGTAATTTCGCCAACGCTGCGGAAGCTAGCGCCCATGACTTCGGTGTCATAGCCAAACTTTTTGTAGTAGTTATAAATCTGGGTAACGGATTGTACGCCGGGATCTTCGGTCGCGGAGTATTCTTTCCCGGTTTCTTTGACGTGCCAGTCGAGAATGCGACCCACGAAAGGTGAGATTAGGGTGGCTCCCGCTTCAGCACAGGCGATCGCCTGATGCAACCCAAACAGTAGCGTCAAGTTGCAGTGAATCCCTTCTTTCTCTAGCACTTCTGCGGCTTTGATCCCTTCCCAGGTGGAGGCGATTTTGATCAAAATGCGATCGCGGGAAACGCCTGCCGACTCGTATTCCGAAATCAGATAGCGACCTTTGGCGATCGTGGCTTCGGTGTCATAGGACAACCGCGCATCCACTTCGGTAGAAACGCGCTGGGGCACGATTTCCAGAATCTTTTTGCCAAATTCCACTGCGAGGCGATCGAACGCCAGCAAAACTACATCAGCATCACTCACGCTGGAACCAGAATCCTTTCTAGCTTTCAGCAGTGTTTCATCCACAATGCTTTGATACTCAGGCATCTGAGCCGCCGCAGTGATCAGTGAAGGATTGGTCGTCGCGTCGCGTGGTTTGAATTTCTCGATCGCTTGAATATCGCCAGTGTCAGCAACGACAACCGTCATGTCTCGCAGTTGTTCTAGTAAAGTCTTCGCCATGTGAATACTCCTTCAAGAGCTAGTGAACAAGAGTTGCCAAAGTCTGTTGATCGTTCGTGGAGAATGACTGGATACGCTAGGAGAATCGGTCGCCCGTAGAAATCCTATACCAGTCCTTCTTTTTTCGCCATGTCTACCATCAGGTCAACAACCCGGCAGGAATAGCCCCACTCGTTGTCATACCAGGCAACCACTTTGAAAAAGTTGGAATTGAGTTCCATGCTTGCCTTAGCATCAAAAATGCTGGAGCGCGAATCGGTGCGAAAATCCATAGACACCAACTCTTCATCGGTGTAGCCCAAAATGCCCTTCATCTCACCCTCGGCAGCGGCTTTCATCGCTTCACAAATTTCTTTGTGGCTGGTGGCTTTTGCCGTTTTGAAGGTCAGGTCAACGACGGAAACATTGGGGGTGCCGACCCGAAACGCCATGCCAGTGAGCTTGCCTTTGAGATCGGGTAATACCAGGGCAACCGCTTTCGCTGCACCGGTGGAGGAGGGAATGATATTTTGAGAGGCACCTCGTCCGCCGCGCCAGTCTTTTTTGCTGGGACCGTCTACGGTTGGCTGAGTGGCGGTCATGGAGTGAACCGTGGTCATTAAACCTTCGGTAATGCCAAAGTTTTGATGTAGCACTTTGGCGATCGGGGCGAGGCAGTTGGTTGTACAGCTTGCGTTGGAAACCACTACATCGGTTGCGGGATCGTATTCATCGTCATTCACACCCATCACTAAGGTTTTTACGCGATCGGGGTCTTTCGTTGGAGCAGAAATAATTACCCGCTTTGCCCCCGCTTTCAGGTGGTTTTCGGCTCCGGCAAAATCGGTAAAGTGCCCGGTAGACTCGACCACATAATCGGCACCCAACTTACCCCAGGGCAAATTGCTGGGATCGCGTTCTGCCAGACAGGGAATAAAGCGATCGTTGATGATAATGCCGTCTTCTTTGGCTTCGACGGTGCCTTTGAAGGTGCCGTGGGTGGAGTCATATTTGAATAGATAAGCAAGGTTGTCGGCGGGAACGAGGTCATTGATCCCCACGATTTCTATTTCGGGATGATCGGTGGCGATGCGGGTCACGAGTCGTCCGATCCGCCCAAATCCATTAATCCCAACTTTGATGGTCATGAAAATAGCTCCGTTAAAGGGTCAGGGGCGAAAGGTGAGGGGCGAGAGGCAAGAGAAAAACTCAAAACTTAAAACTCAAAATATCTCCTTCGGAGACGCTGCGCGAACAAAACTCTATTAGGTGATGACCGTGGGTTGCTCCATTTGGGTGGTGTCGCGAATTTGAGCGATCTCTTCCGCGATCGCGATTAGCTCCCCTAAAGCTTTTTGAGTATCCTGATTTTGCTGCTCAGGGTTAGATTCGTAGCTCTCGAAGTAGGCGCGCAGGGTGGCTCCTTGGGTGCCCGTGCCAGATAGCCTCAGCACAATCCGGGAGCCGTCGGTGAAGCCGATCCGGATGCCCTGGTTTTGGCTCACGCTGCCATCCACGGGATCGGTGTAGGTAAAGTCGTCGCCGTAATCTACTTCGTAGGAGCCGTATTTGGTGCCTTTGAGGGTGGGCACGAGGGCACGCAGGCGATCGACCATGGCATGGGCGCGATCGCTGTCTACGCTTTCGTAATCATGGCGAGAATAGTAGTTGCGTCCATAGCTTTGCCAGTGATCGCGCACAATTTCTTCCACCGACTGTTTTCGAGCGGCAACAATGTTGAGCCAGAACAGCACTGCCCACAAGCCATCTTTTTCGCGGATGTGATTGGAACCCGTACCAAAACTTTCTTCGCCGCAGAGGGTGACTTTATCGGCATCCATCAAGTTACCGAAAAATTTCCAGCCCGTGGGAGTTTCGTAGCAGTCGATGCCGAGTTTGGCGGCAACGCGATCGCAGGCTTGGCTGGTGGGCATGGAGCGGGCAACTCCGGCAATGCCGTTTTTGTAGCCCGGAACTAGCGTTGCATTGGCGGTCAGAATGGCGAGGCTATCGCTGGGAGTCACGAAGAAGTTGCGACCCAAAATCATATTGCGATCGCCATCGCCATCGGAAGCCGCGCCAAAATCGGGACCGTCTTCTTTAAATAAAATCTCGACCAAATCGTGGGCATACACCAAGTTAGGATCAGGGTGTCCACCGCCAAAATCTTCTAGGGGCGTGCCGCCAATCACGCTGCCAGCGCCGGCACCCAACCGCTGCTCAAAAATGGCGTGAGCATAGGGACCTGCAACCGCGTGCATCGCATCGATGCAGATGCGGAAGTTGCCGGAAGTGAGCAGGTGATGGATGCGATCGAAATCAAACAGCGATTCCATCAGCGCTTGATAGTCCGCGACCGAATCAATCACGTCCACGGTCATTTCGCCCAGTTTCGACTCACCCAAGGTGTCAATATCCACATCGGGCGCATCCAAAATTTTGTAAGTGTCAATTACCTTACTGCGGGCAAACATCGCCTCAGTGACTTTTTCGGGTGCGGGTCCGCCATTTGCCGTGTTAAATTTCACGCCAAAATCGCCATCGGGTCCACCAGGGTTATGGCTAGCCGATAAAATAATGCCGCCATCGGTATGATATTTCCGAATCACACAGGACGTTGCCGGAGTCGATAAAATGCCGCGATGCCCCACTCTAATGCAGGCAAACCCGTTCGCTGCCGCCATTTTGAGAATCACTTGAATAGCGTGACGGTTATAAAACCGCCCATCTCCACCCAGCGCCAGGGTTTTGCCAGCACAGGTGTCGAAGGCATCAAAAATCGATTGAATGAAATTTTCTAGATAGTGAGCCGTTTGAAAGACGGTTACCGCTTTCCGCAACCCAGACGTACCGGGTTTCTGGTCAGAAAAGGGAGTGGTGGAAACGATGCTAATCGTCATGCTGGTTTGTCCTCATTTTCAAGCCGTTCCTTCGCCTTTAAAAGTTTTTGCCGCTGAGTCTCGCCCACAGTCGGGTATGCCAATTTAAAATCTTTTAGTCTATTGCAAATAATGTCAGACACCGCAAGGCGTGTAAACCATTTATTGTCCGCAGAAATAATGTATCAGGGTGCAGAGTGAGTGCTGGTATGGTTAAAAACATCTTCGGAAGCAATTCCTAGAGGAAATTTTTCTGTAGCCCTCAGTATCAGTCGGATCGAAGTCTTTTTAAGGGGAATTTTGCAGCCGGACGTAATACCGTTTTGAATTTTGAGTTTTGAGTTGCAAGACCAAGAAACATCGCCGTTTCCAGCAGATCATCTGTTGCGTTTCAATACCATCAAGCGATCGCGATTCATACCCAAAATCTGGTACTGGACAGATCACCAGACATGGTAATCGCTAACGGGATGAAACTAAATCATCCCCTAGTCCCCTTAATGTTTGAGCTAGCTTTTCTCCAAAATGCGATCGTAAGTTTTGAGTAGGTAATCGGGGTTGAGGCGGGTGATCCAGTAGCCCGTGTAAATTAGCAGTGCCGCCACTATCACAATGGGAATCGCGAATGGGAGGTAGAGCGCGTGTCGCGGGTTGTTGTGAAACAGACGGCTGAGGCGATCGCGAAAAATCTTCAGCTTCTCCCCAAATCCGGTTGCTGTGGCATCGCGATCGCTTTTCTCTCTCTGTCCAACTAATTGCTGTTGCCAGTAATAATCATGCCCAATTAGCAGAAATCGCCAGAAGAAATGGGGAAGTCCATCCGGGGGGGCGTGGGTAGCACGAGCATTGGGATTCAGCCAAATAATTTCTCCCGCTTGCCGCAAATTTTCGCCATGCACCACGCAGTGACCGCGATAGAGCGGCAGTTCTGTTGGAATGGGATGAGCTAACAACAGCGATCGCCGAAACGCCACATTATTCAAAAAATATTGGTGCGTTTGGGTTAGCTCCGTTCTGCCAGAATATTGCGGAAAGATATACACCAGCGCCATTGCCGTACCATAGGCTCCCGTGCCGCGAGTGGTGGTTTCTCCCGCCGCAATTTGAATTTGCTCGTTTTGGCTGAACGTTGTCAAAATCGTTTCCAGCCAGCGCGGTTCATACACACAGTCGGAATCGGCATAAACAACCACTTCCCCGGTTGCCAGTTGGGCACCCAGCATTTTAGCTTTGTAATAGCCTGTGGAGGGTGGAGCCAGATGGACGGTAATCCACGAATAGCGATCGCACAACTGCTGCAACAACTCCGGCGGCGCATCCCCGCTATCAATTATCAGTACCTCATTTGCCTCCGTCGGCGACAGGGTTTGATCCACCAACGATGCCAACGAATTCACTAACCCATTTAGGTCAGCATTTGCCAAATTTTCCGTTTCCAAAATGATGGAAAAACTAGGGGAAGGAGCGATCGGTTGGAGCATAACAAAGGAAGTAAATGACGGGTGGCGGAGTTAAGAGACCAAGGAGTTAAGGAGTTAGGAGTTCTACCCATCTAACACTACTCCTGTATCCTTTTAACCCTCTATGCCGTTGCTTTTTTACTGCTTCCTCACCCGTTGGGAGTAGAATGAGGCGGATTCAATCCCTTTTGAGCACTCTTTTGTAAACTCAATCAAATGGTGAGCTTGTAGTGCAATGCTAATCACCCGTTCCACTTTGCCTTTTTCCAGGGCGGGTTTTGCCATTTTCCAGAAGGTGTCGCGGTAGCTGCTCAGCACGCCGACCCGAAAGAACAGATTTGCCATCATCACTAAGCCGCGACGCACGTTTTCCTTATTCACTCGTGCGGCACTGCGGGGCGGCTTAATCCGGTTGGGGTAGGTATGCTCCGATTGGTAGGCAAACCGCTGATAGAGAAATTCTGGCTCATAAGCGGTAGTGATACAGCGTCGCCACATTTCCAGTACTTCTTCGTAGGGCATCAGGAACTCGACATTCGATTCGCGCCCTTCTTCAAAGTTGAGCCTGCCTGCGGCTTCCAGCCTGCGCCAGAGGGGAGTTTTGGGTAGGGCATACAGCAGGTTGATCGTGAGAATGGGAATATTGGAGAGGCGAATGAATTCTAAAATGCGATCGCAGGTGTCTGGCGTATCCGTATCCAATCCCAAAATAATCCCCGATACGACTTCGATCCCGTAGGAGTTCATCGTGGCGATCGCCTCCAAAATTGGGATGCTGAGGTTTTGATCTTTCGCCATTGATTTCAGCGCTTCCGGCTCCGGCGTTTCAATCCCACAAAACACCGTGCCAAAATAAGCTTCTCGCATCATCTCCAGCAACTTTGGGCTTTGGGCAATATTCAACGTCGCTTCGCAGGCAAACTGCACCGGATAGCCATTTGCCTTTTGCCAGTCGATTAAATGGGGCAATAGTTGCGTCACTGCGCGCCGATTGCCAATAAAGTTATCATCCACAAAATAAACCGCGCCGGGATTGCCCGATTCCAGCATGGCATCCAGTTCTGCGAGTAGCTGCTGCGGCGTTTTTAGGCGGGGATTGTTGCCATAGAGTTCCGGAATATCGCAAAACTCACAGTGATAGGGACAACCGCTCGAAAACTGCACGTTGGCAATGAAATATTGGTTGAGATTGGTCAGATGATAGGCAGGCAGCGGAAATTCATCCAGCGGCAAGCGATCGACGGTTTGAAATCGCACTTGCTCCGTCGGGCGCTCTGCAAACGTGTCGAAATATTCGATCATCTGGTCGGTTGCATCCCCCAGTTCACCCAGATGCAAAATGTCAAAATCGGGGTAATACTCCGGGCACCCCGACACCGATGGACCACCCACCGCCGTTAGCTTGCCGTATCGATGCGCCAGTTGATTAATCTGGTTAATCTCTGGCTTTTGAATGTGCATTCCGCTAGCGATCACCACATCTGCCCACTGGTAATCTTTTTTCTGGGCAGGCTGAATGTTTTCATCCACAAAGCGAACGTCCCAGTTTTCAGGCAGATAGGCACAGACCAGCAGCAAACCCTGGGGCGGCATAAACGCTTTCACCCCCTTCATCAACGGGTAAGCATGGTGAAAGGTGCCAAACGATCGCGCGTATTTGGGGAAAACACAGAGAATCCGGCGCTTATTTTTAGGGATATAGAGGGTTCTGTGACAACGCAGACCGGGCGCAATTGCCGAATCCGGAGACGATTCAACAGGCAATAAAGTCGCTGTCATAGAAAATTCTCCTCACAACATTAGGTAGTGAATCAAGCTAGCCCTCAACCATGATGTTGATTAAACCAGGCTAGCTAGCCCACTGATTCAATTTAACGGCATTCAACCCTTGCTGTCTGCCCAATCAGGAGAAAAGCGTATTTAATTATCTGGTGAAAGGCGAGCGGCAAGAGGCGAGAAGAAACTACGAACTTAAACTCTTCTCGCCACCACTCCGAACTCCGTTCGCGTAGCGTCTCCGAAGGAGTTACTCCGTTCGCGTAGCGTCTCCGAACTCCGCCCCTCAATCCAACACATCCCGATTTTTAGTTTTCACCCGTTCGTAGAGTTCTTCCATCGTGGCAATGAATGATGCATCTT
Source organism: Leptolyngbyaceae cyanobacterium (assembly GCA_041749615.1). Classification (GTDB taxonomy): domain Bacteria; phylum Cyanobacteriota; class Cyanobacteriia; order Leptolyngbyales; family Leptolyngbyaceae; genus ULC077BIN1. The sequence continues at coordinate 8,620 of JBGTAZ010000080.1, forward strand.
TACCCCAAAAGGCAGGGGCATCGCCTTGTTTTTTAATTAAAATCGCTGGCACCGCAATTTGGGTAGACGGTTCCGGCAATGCGGAAAATCGTTTGGGACTCTGCCAAAATTCCTTGAGGCTGATTTGAGGTAAAAGGGGAGTTGTTGTGGGCTGCGTATAGTAGGATTCGACAGGTGCGGGATTTGTAGCCTGTGTGGAGAGTTCAGCCGAGAGCGCGATGCCGAGGGGCGATTTCGCAAGTTCGGCTTGTAGTGCTGCTTTGGAAAGTCCACGCAGTTCAAACACTAGAAAGGGGTCGCGATCGAATTCGGCGGCAAGCAAATAACAAACTCCTGCCACATGTTTACAAGGATCGCCATAATCGGGGCAGGTGCAGCTTGTTTTGAACTCCGATCGCTTGCGGGGCAGCAAATTTAGCCCCAAGGTGAGAAAAGCATCCTCAATGGTGTCGGGCATTTCGTTGAGCAGCAGTTTGGAGATGTAGCTGGCTTTGGAGGCAATCAGGGCGATCGCGGCTGCCCATTTTGCCGCACTAATCGGCTGAATCTCCACCACTGTGGTGTATAGCGGTTCCTTATACACGCCAAAGTAAGGATTAACGCTGCCCCGCACTTTCGCCGTGACAATGCCGTCCTTAATCTCAAAGCTTTTGACCTTACTGCCACGAGCATAAGAACGCCCCCGACTAAGGCGACCCGAATCGGTGAAGGATTCCAGAGCATCAATAAATTTTTGTCCCCACCAGGTACGGCTAAAAGTAGACATGGTGATTACTCCATCACGGCTTTTTTGTTGAGGGCGATCAGTTTCTTAAACGATTCATTATCAAGTTCCGTCAGCCAAGATTCATCCGATCCCACGATCGCGCCAGCCAGTTTTTTCTTGTCTTCAATCATTTGATCGATCCGTTCTTCTAAAGTGCCGATCGCCACAAATTTATGCACAAACACGTTTTTCTTTTGACCAATGCGGAAGGCGCGATCGGTTGCCTGATTTTCCACGGCAGGATTCCACCAGCGATCGAAATGAAACACATGATTGGCTTTTGTCAACGTGATGCCAACGCCACCCGCTTTTAAGGACAGGATGAAAACTGACGGGTCTGTTTCAGGATCTTGAAAGTCGGTAATCATCTGCTCTCGCTTCACTCGATTGGTGCCGCCGTGCAGATAATAGGTTTTGTAGTGAAGATGGCGCAAATATTTTTCCAGCGATTCGCCAATCTCGGTAAATTGGGTGAATACCAACATACTTTCCCCGGCTTCCATGGCTTCTGTAACCATCTCAGTTAGACGTTCTAACTTATGCGATCTCTCTGGTGTAAAGTCGCTGTTATCTTGCAAAAACTGTCGGGGATGATTGCAAATTTGTTTCAGCTTTAGTAGCGTTGCCAGAATTAATCCTTTCCGCTGAATTCCCTCTGACTCATTCAGTTTTTTCTCAATATCTTTAACCGTTGCCTCATAGAGTGATGCTTGCTCTTTTGTCAGGTTGCAAAATAGCTTTTGTTCTACCTTATCCGGCAAGTCTTGAATGATGGCTGGATCAGTTTTTACCCGTCGTAAAATGAATGGCTCAACCAGTTTTTTTAGGACTGTAGAACGAGTCAGTTGATTGTTTTTTTGAATCGGAATTTCAAATGACTTGCGGAAGTATGCTTCTTTGCCTAAGTAACCTGGATTGAGGAAATTAAAAATTGACCAAAGATCGAGTAAGCGATTTTCAACCGGAGTTCCAGTGAGGGCAAGTCGATGGGCGGCTGAGAGTTTCAAAATCGCTTTTGTTTGAGCCGCTTTAGGATTTTTAATATTCTGGGCTTCGTCAATTACAATTCGATGCCAATGAATATCCCCCAGCAGCTTTTCATCTTTCCGCACTAAGGTAAATGAGGTGATTAACACATCGCAATCTTGGACGATCGCATTAAATTCTTTCCCGTCTTGCACGCGATCGCTGCCGTGGTGAATGTGCGATCGCAACTGCGGCGCAAACTTTTCAATCTCTTTCTGCCAATTTCCGACCACAGACGTGGGCGCAATCAACAACGTTGGCAGAGTCTCACCTGCTTCTCGCTCCTGCACTAACCGCGCAATCACCTGAGCCGATTTGCCCATGCCCATGTCGTCCGCCAAACAGCCATTTAGCCCCAAACTTTCGAGATAGTGCAGCCAGGAAACGCCCCGTTTTTGATAGTCTCGCAGAGTGCCGTTAAACGGCTGCGGCTCCGGCAACACTTCTAAAGCGCTTTTATCGTTCAGTCGCGACAGCATTTCTGTCAGCGTTTTGTCGTGATCCACCTCAAACTCAAAGCCATCTTCCCCCGTTGCTGTCAGCTTGATAAAGTCCAGCAAGCCCATTTCAGGGTGTTCTTGCTTGTGTTTTTTCCAAAACTCCAGCATTTGCTGCATCTTATCGGGATCTAATTCCATCCATTGCCCCCGAAACTGCACCAGCGAAGACTTTGCGTTGACTAACTGCTGCCATTCCCGCTCACTCACCGCTTCCCCGCCAATGGACAGTTCATATTGATAATCCACCAGGGTATCAAAGGAAAAATAACTTTTGCTTTTGTCGTTACCGCCCATTTTGCGTCCACTCGCTTTGAGGCGGATCTTGGCGCGCTGCCAGCCCTTGGGAGTCCACCAAGCAGGCACGATTACCTTATAACCCGCTTCTTCTAATACCCAAGCAGTTTCTTTGAGAAAGGTTGCCGCATCATCGGCGGTCAGTGAGATCGAGATCGGCTGATCGGTGTCCAGTCCTGCCCACAGCGCGGAGTAGATGCGAGCGGCGTAGCCCAAGTTCATTAACAGCACTTGCTCAAAGTCTTTGCCAAACTCTTTGTGAAACTGCTTTTGTTGGGGCGATCGCATCCGCCAATAGTCCAGCAAGGCAATCCGCTGAGAGGGATCATGTTTGGCAGAAACCTGAAACTCTAAAGTCCAGGGTTCTTCTGCCTTGTCGGGCGATTTTAGCTGAAAGCACAGATGGAACGGCATTTCGGCTTGACTGCGATGAATGCGATCGCGCCAGGTTTTCCACTGTTGATACCACTCTAAAGTTTCTGCTGCCCGATTCGGCGTGGTGCTGTGTTGGGGCGACAGGCATAATTCCAGCAGGGAATCGGCGACTTTCTTGTCAAACGCCGCTGTGGATGGCGAATGAGTCACCACTTCTGTTAATAAGCACTCTGAGAAGTGACGGAGCAGGGTCGCTTTGTCGTGCAGAGTCGGTATCTCAGGCGGAGCAGCAAACCCGGCGGCGCAGACTAGCGGCATCAGGTCTGCATACTGCTCAATCTCGGCTTCATACTGCTCCGATAAAATTTCCCAGGCGGCATAGAGTTCAAAATCCGGCGTTTGGGTTGAAGTGTTGGCGGTTGACTTTTTGGCGCGGGACGTAGATTTAGCAGCGGATTTGGCAGCGCGGGACGTTTTTGGCGTGGCAAGCGATCGATATTTGAGCGCGGGAATGTAGCGATCGCGCAAAATCACCTGCTTAAACGCCTGGGTGTAGTGATACCAAAACAACAGATCCGCGCCCAATTGCACATCTGCCAATTGGTGCAGCGTCAAAAAGTGCAACTCATTCAGCACCTTAATTACGTTATTCACCGATGCATGGTGAAACGACCCAATTTTCACCAGTGCCGTTGTTTTGTAACAATCAACCTGCCAGTACTGCCAATCAAAAGTTTCGGGTAGCTCCGTTTCTAGATAACGCGCCAGTTCCAATGATGGCAACGGTTGACCTGCTGCTGTGGGCAAGAGAAAATATTGGGGCGAAATCTCCAGTTCCGACGGTTGCCGCGTCGTATTCGCAGCAGGTTTAACCCCCAGTTCAATCGTCAAAAATTCCGCCAAACTCGCTTTAGTAAGCTGCCGAGGATGCGCTGAGGCAATTTTGCTGGGTTTGCCCACTGTCTCCGTGGTTTCCACCCATAAATAAAATGCACCCGCTTGAATGAAGTCTGCTTCTGCTGCGGGAATCCAGGTGCCGTGAAGAATCTTCATGACTCAACTGCCTGAGAGGATTGGATTGAATCTATCAAACTTGAATTCTTAATACAAGCCAGGACAGCAAATTAGGCAATCCTAGCAAATAAAATACTTGTTTTTATAAACTCACGAGCCGCCAGAGACATACTCGACCTCAGCCAAAATATGCGAACCAATGTGAGGACTTACAGCAGTTTCCGCCCCCCTAGCCCCCCAATTCTGGTGGGAACTAGAGTTGAAGTCCCCCAGAATTGGGGGAGTTAGGGGGCTTACAGAGTTTGTAAGCGTGGCACATTCATCTGAAAACGGCTGTAATGATTCGATTGTGATCAGATCGACCGCTCTACCAAAAAGATCTTCTAGAAAAAAGATAGGTGCATAAAGTGGCATTGCTGAATCTGGGGAGGAAATTTGTAGGGGCAATCCCTTGTGGTTGCCCTCCACTTACGTCAGGGTAGGCACAAGACCTACCCCTACAGTCAAAAATCATACTTGCATTCAGCAACGCCCATAAAGTTATCAAACGTTTTTTGCTTTGGCTCAAAAGCAACCAAAATATCAACATCACTTTGCTCATGAATTTCAGCGTCATGCACAAATGATCCAAAAACGCCGCAACGTTTAAATCCAAAGTGATGTAGCTCCTGTTGATATTCCTGGAGGAGAGACAGCACTTGAGCTTTTGTTTGTACCGCCATTGCTTGCATAGATGACTCATTTGGGGCTGAGTCTATCACAATCTCAGAGACTCACAGACAGCATTAAGGCACCGTCCCCACCGAGGAACTCAGACTGGGCGATCGCCCAAATTTCTACCTTAATCCTGCGGTGATACGCTTGAAGAGCTTAATTTAAAGTACATAAAGTAAATCCTATGCCCCTTACTGCGAACCTGACCGATCGCCCTGTTTTAGATGAATTGATGGATGGGTTGCCCAATATTTCAGGCTGGGAAGAGGCGCTGGAAAGCGTTACTAATCAGCAAACATCCGTATTTTTGCCCACTACAAATCTCCAGCTTGGTTCGATCAAATCTGCCTTTGCGATCGCCCTGCACATGCACCAACCCACCATTCCCGCTGGCTGGAATGGCACATTGATCAACAACTTGCAGCAGATGTTCGAGCATCCTAACGAGGGCGACAACCACAATGCGGAAGTGTTTGCCTGGTGCTATTCCCGCATGGCTGAGTTCATTCCCGAACTGGTCGCCCAAGGCTGCAATCCTCGCGTCATGCTCGATTATTCGGGTAACTTGCTTTGGGGTTTGCGGCAAATGGGGCGCGGCGATGTACTAGATAACCTGAAGCGCATCACTTGCGATCGCGCCTATCAACCCTATGTGGAATGGCTGGGCACGATGTGGGGACATGCGGTTGTACCGTCCACGCCAATTCCCGATATTAAGCTGCACATTCAGGCATGGCAGCATCACTTCGCCGCAATTTTTGGCTGGGAGGCGATCGCCCGTGTCAAAGGTTTCTCGCCTCCAGAAATGCACCTGCCCAACCATCCCGATACGCTCTACGAATTCATCACCGCGCTGAAAGAGTGCGGCTATCGCTGGATGATTGTCCAAGAACATTCCGTTGAAACCCTCACAGGTGAAGCTTTGGGCGATAAACATTTGCCCCATCGCCTGGTTGCGCGTAACTCTAAAGGCGAAACCACCAGCCTGACGGTGTTGATCAAAACTCAAGGGTCAGATACTAAACTGGTTGCTCAAATGCAGCCCTACTACGAGGCAAAATCGCAGTCTAGCGATCGCCGCATCAGCGGGATTGCGATTCCGCCGTTGGTCACCCAAATCAGCGATGGCGAAAATGGCGGCGTGATGATGAATGAGTTTCCCTCCGCCTTTAAAAAGGTGTGGCACGAAATGGGGCAAAATCCCGATGTGGTGGGCATGACGGGCACTGAATACCTCGAACTAATCGAAGCGGCTGGAGTCAAGCCTGAAGATTATTCTGCCTGTCAACCTGTGGGGCAACACCAGATTTGGCAGCGCGTTTCATCCGAAAGCGTTACCCCCGATGCAGTCGAAGCGGCGATCGCGGATGCCAAGCAGGCAAACCCCAACTTTCACATGGAAGGCTCTTCTTGGACGAGTCATATGAGTTGGGTACAGGGCTACGAAAACGTCCTCACGCCCATGAATCAACTCAGCGCCCGGTTTCACGAAAAGTTCGACTCATTACTCACCAACCAACCGAACCCAACGTCCGTTACCCGCACCGCTGAATACCGCCAAGCTCTGCTTTATAATCTTTTGCTACAAACCAGTTGCTTCCGCTATTGGGGACAAGGCACCTGGACGGATCATGCCCGTTCTCTGTTTGAAAAAGGCATGGCAGCTAATGGCTGAAGAGTTCCTGCCCACTAGAGTTGAGGGCATCCACGAGAGGTGCCCCTACTTGTCTGAAGGTCAGATCTTTGACTGCCGATCTGATAGAAAACACCTTAGACCTAGCTTTCAGCCTCATCTATTCTTTAAGAAACTATCCCTCCAGAGATAGATAACAGCATTTGATATTAGTCTGATATTAGATAGAGAATCTAATTTGGTGAAATGCGAGTTGAATCACTACGGGTTCAACCTAACATTGCATAATTGAATAAGATTTTCCCAACATATAGTCTGGACATTTTTTTACAAGGCTCTATAAACCTGCATTCTACGGCTCGTCTTGGCTCCCCTTACTCTCACCGTTGGGCGGAGGGTTCACGTTGAAGCCCTAAATTTCTCTCCCAAAGCGGGAAGGGACTTCAATCTGGCTCCTCTTCTACCTTTTTGGGATGGGGGATGTAGCTTGCTTCCCGCAGGGTGGGCAAACCGCTGTAAAACTGTCCGAAGTAGCGCCAAAGAACTTCTACAGCAGGCATCCTATCCTAAATTGCATGACCGAAGCCTTGCCAAAACCAACTGTGATGAATGATGCATCCCATTCGATTAATGAAACTCCCACAGAAAAGCTAGAAGCGATTCCCGTAAGGATTCCTGTGGAAAGCGTTGCTGACGTTTCACAAATCGCAGTTCTTCCCGCGAACGAAGCTGCCCGATTGGCAGCGCTCAGACGATATGACATTCTAGATACGCCACCCGAATCTGCGTTCGATCGCATCACCTCATTGGCAGCGCGTTTATTTGATGTGCCGATCGCCCTGGTTTCTTTAGTCGATGCCTCCAGAGGATGGTTCAAGTCGAGCTACGGTTTTGATCTGCAAGAAGTACAGCGGGATGCCACTGTTTGTAATCTGGCGCTCTTGTCCAATGAAGTTTTGGTCATTCCCGATACGCGGCAAGACGATCGCCTCACCTGCAATCCCTTTGTGCAAAATGAACCCGGTCTGCGCTTTTATGCAGGAGCGCCATTGCTGACCCCGGATGGGTTAACCCTAGGCACTCTCTGTTTATTGGATACAAAACCCCGCTCAGCCTTGACTACCGAGCAACAGTCAACCCTCGCGGATCTCGCAGCGATAGTCATGGATGAGCTAGAACTACGCTTAGCCAATCACAAAATGGCTCAAATTGACCTAGCGTTGGTAGAGGTCACTAAAAGCGTTGCGGTCGTCACGGGGGAAGCCTTTTTCGATACCTTGGTGCAACGCTTTACCAAAGTGCTAGGAGTGGACTGCGCTTACGTGGGCTTAATGAGCCAAGCGAACCCGGAAATGATTCGCACGATCGCCGCCTGTGACCAAGGGCAAATCATCGACAACTTTGAATATTTGCTGCGAGATACCCCTTGTGAGACAGTAATCCAGTCGCACAAATTATGTTGCTATCCCCATAGCGTTCAAACCTTGTTTCCCCATGCGCCACTGCTGGTTCCCCTCGGCGTGGAGAGCTATGCGGCAATTCCGATCTTTGACTCGGTTGGTGTGCCCTTGGGAGTCTTAGGCATCGTGCATAGCAAGCCCTTAGAAAATGTGCAGCTTGCAGAATCATTATTGACGATCTTTGCGCTGCGGGTTGCCACCGAATTAGAACGCCAGCAAGCAGAAGTAGCACGGCAACAAGCCCAGCGAAATTTAGAACATCAGGTTATCCAGCGAACCGCAGCGCTCTCCAAAACCAACCACATCCTATCGTTGGAAGTGATCGATCGCCAGCAAGCCGAAGCCGCCCTGCAAAAAGAACAGGAAGTGCTGAAGGTGCTGCTGGATACGGTGCAGGCAGGCATTGTCGCCTGTGATGCTGAAGGCGTTTTAACTTTGTTTAATCAAGCGGCACGAAGTTTTCATGGCTTACCAGAGCGCCCTCTACCGCCGGAGCAGTGGGCAGAGTATTATGACCTGTATTTGTCAGACGGCAAAACCCAAATGGCGAAACAGGATATCCCGCTATTTCAGGCATTGCAGGGAGAGATCGTCAACCAGGTTGAGATGGTGATTGCCCCAAAGCAGGGCACGGTGCGATCGCTGCTTGCCAGCGGACAAACCCTCACCGATGCAGACGGCAACAAACAGGGCGCAGTGGTTGTGATGCATGACATTACCGAGCGCAAACAGGCAGAAGCCGTGCGCTTGCGACTTGCAGAAGAACGGACTCAACTGATCCAGCAGCAAATTCAAGAACAGGCTGCCCGTTTGGAAGCGGAAGCCGATCAGCAGCGATCGGCGTTTCTCGTTGCGATCAGTACGGTGCTGGCGGCTTCATTGGACTACGAATCGACCTTGGCGCGGGTGGCTGATGTGGTCGTGCCCTATTTTGCAGATTGGTGCGCGATCGACTTGCTGCAAAATCAAGTGATTGAGCGAGTTGCAGTTGCCCACTGCAATCCAGAAAAGGCGAAGTTGGGCTGGGATCTCCATCAAAAATATCCGAAGCAGTTGGATGCTCCAGAGGGAGTTCCCAGAATTCTACGGACCGGGCAGGCTGAACTGGTGGCTGAGATTCCAGGGGATGCCCTTGCAGCGATCGCTCAAGATGCGGAACATTTGCAAATTTTGCGCGAACTCGGCTTAAAATCTTGCATCGTCTCACCCTTAATTGCTCGTGGACAAATTTTAGGCACCATTTCGTTTGTTACGGCTGAATCCGATCGCCGGTATGGTCAAGCGGATCTGGCGTTGGCAGACGATATTGCCCATCGCGCCGCCATTTCCATTGATAATGCGCGTCTTTACCGAGAATCTCAGCAGGCACAACAAGCCGCCGAGCGATCGGCAGAACGGATTGCTCGGCTCCAATCCGTCACGGCTGCTTTTTCTGAGTCCGTGACTCCAGATCAAGTGGCTGAGGTGATTGTGGCTGAAGGGATTGCGGCGTTGAATGCCAACTTTGCCCTAGTCGCGTTGCTGAATGAAGCCACCCGCGAACTGGAAGTCGTGCGCCTGGTGGGTGGTGCCGACCCAGGCGCACGAGGGCAGCGGTTTTCTCTCAACGCTCCTGTGCCCCTGGCAAAAGCAGTGCGAACGGGCAAACCCCTTTGGGCAGAGCCATCTGAGGTGCGAGCCATCCAATACCCGCATCTGGCTGAAATGTATGCCCAACAAAATTTTGGTGCCTGGATTTCCATTCCCCTGATGGTGGAAGGTCGCGCGGTGGGCGGCATCTCTCTGGGGTTTACCGATCCGCAACAGTTAGATGAGGAGGAGCAAGCCTTTATTTTGTCGCTTGCCCAACAATGCGCCCAGGCGATCGCCCGTGCCCATCTCTATGAATCTGAACGTATCGCTCGGAATGACGCAGTTCGTGAAGCGGCATCCAGTGCCAAAGCAAACCGCGTCAAAGATGAGTTTTTGGCGGTGTTGTCTCATGAGTTGCGAACACCGCTGAATCCAATTTTGGGTTGGGCGGGTTTACTGCGCAGGGGCAAACTAGATGAATCCAAAACAGCCCATGCGTTAGAAACCATCGAGCGCAACGCCAAACTGCAAACTCAACTGATTGAAGATTTGTTGGATGTGTCTCGCATTTTGCAAGGCAAGCTCAAGTTAAACATTGCGCCTGTGAATCTGGCATTCACCATTCAATCAGCCCTTGAAACCGTGCAATTAATCGCAGAAGCCAAGAGAATTAAAGTACGAAATCAGGTAGGAGAAATCAGCCAAACCGATCCGGCAAATTCCTCCTCTCTCACTTCAAATGCTTCACCGTTCATGGTTTTGGGAGATTCAGTCCGGCTCCAGCAAATTATTTGGAACTTGCTGACCAATGCCCTGAAGTTTACGGATGTGGGCAATCAGGTCACCATTCAGCTAAGTGCTAGCGATCGCGATGCCCAGATTCAAGTGATCGATACGGGCAAAGGCATTCATCCAGATTTTTTGCCCCCATGTGTTTGAATACTTCCGGCAAGCCGATTCCACCACAACTCGGAAGTTTGGGGGGTTGGGGTTAGGCTTGGCGATCGTCCGTCATCTGGTAGAACAACATGGCGGAACGGTGCATGCTGAGAGTTTAGGGGAAGGACAGGGCGCTACGTTTACCGTCACCCTCCCGCTATTGGAGCGGCGGAAATGGGAACTAGGGACTAGGGAAGACCCGTTTGATTCAGTCTCGAATCGCCCATCCCCCCTCCATGAAGTCCGGGTGCTGTTGGTGGATGATGACGCAGATGCTCGCGATCTAGTGGCATTTATCTTAGAACAGGCGGGGGCGATCGCCATCGTGGCAGATTGCGCGATCGCGGCTTTAGAGCGCTTTTCTCACGTCCAACCAGACCTGCTGATTAGCGATATTGGGATGCCGGGAACCGATGGGTACGGGCTGATTCAAGAGATTCGTGCCCTGCCACCCGCTCAAGGGGGACACATTCCGGCGATCGCCTTAACTGCCTACGCTGGCGAAATGGATCAGCAGCAAGCGATCGCGGCTGGATTTCAGATGCACATGACCAAGCCGGTGAATGCTGAGAAACTGGTGCAAGCGATCGCGCAGTTAGTGCGCCCTACAATGAACCCCATAGTGCAACCTACAGTGCACCCTACAGAGCAACCGGAGCAATAAGACAGGCGATCGGGAACAGCAGATATTCTAGGAAAAACAGCTTCCAGATGAATTGGTAAAAGCGGCTGACGGAAAGTTTATCGCCCAAATCGACCTGAAAACTGCGGAGCCACAAAATTCCCAACAGTCCCAAATGAGTTGAAATTAAAAAGGGACTATTGACACCCGGAAGCTGGGCAAATCCCGCCAGAATCATGCCGACATAGCTGGCAGTGATCACCCAACGCGCCAGGTTGAAAACTTTTTGTTGACCCAATGTGAGGGTGAAGGTGCTGATGTTGTATTGTCGATCGCCTTCCATGTCGGGCACGTCTTTGAAAATGGCGATCGCGAAGGTAAACACGACAACAAAGGCGGTTAGCATCCAAACAGAAGGGGGAAGGGGGAAGGGGGAAGGGGAAAGTAAGGAGTTGAAGTGAAGAAATAACCCTAGGTTGACGACGATGCCGCGCACGGTGAAGATGCAGAGGGATGCCCAGAGCGGGAAGCGCTTCAACCGAATGGGAGGAAGGGAATAGGCGGTGCCGATCAGTAGGCTAATGCTGACCATTGCCAACAGGTAAAGGCTTTGCAGGGCGGCGATCGCGATCGCCAAAATCCCCATCGTGATCACAATGACCATGCCCTGCTGCCGGGAAAATTCACCGGATGCTAGGGGTAGATGGGGTTTATTGATGCGATCGATCTCTACGTCTTCAAGCTGGTTTAATCCAACGATATAGACATTGCCGCAGAGACAGGCGAGGAGGGCAAAGGGAAGAGGGGATAGGGAAGAGGAAAGAGGGAAGAGGGAAGGACTGCTTTCGGCGATCGCGATTAGATAGAGTGCCAGGACGCTTAGGCTGGTGCCGATGATGGTGTGGGGGCGCGAAAATTTCCAAAAGGCTTTTAGCCATGAGATCGGCTGTTTGGCGAACTTAAGCGGTATGCCGGATTGTATTTCTGGATGCGTTTCGCAAGGCTCAACAGACCCTACGCGATCGCTGGTTTCGTTTGTCATTTTTTACTCCTCTTGCCTGTTCTCTGTTCCCTCATTTCTCGCCGTATAGCAACCCAAACCGAATCAATCCGCGTTGATAGCCACGCTGCATTAAACCAAGGGAGAGTGCGGCTTGGATGGTGCCCCAGCCTGATTGCAGCAGCCCAAAAATGGCGGCGGGGGTGATGGCAGAATCGATCACCACATCCCAAAAAGGGGCGACGGCGGTAGACCAGTCTGCGGTGCGGATATTTCGGAAGGAGAGCGATCGCGCCATTGCCTCATATTCTGGCAGCGAAACCACATAGGGCAAGCAGTAAACCCGATAAATATCGTCTAGATGCTTTTGTTCATCGGCGGTCAGCGGTTGCTGATCTATCGGACGGTGGCACCAAGTGACAAACAGGAAGGTGCCTCCCGGCTTGAGTACGCGATGGCATTCCTGCAAAAACTTTTCTTTGGTGGGCATATGTTCCCCACTTTCTAGCGACCAAATGAAATCGAATGAGTTGTCTGCGAAAGGCATATTTAGAGCATCGGCAACCAAAAATTGAGCCGATGGGGAAGCGTCAGCAGTCGGGGTGAGTCCTGCATTCTGCGATCGCTGGGTTGCCCGGTTTGCCTGCACCGGACTCAGGGTAATGCCAGTGGCGATCGCCTGAAATTTTTCGGCGAGGTAAAGCGTACTGCCGCCAATGCCGCAACCCACATCCAAAATATTGTCTGCGTGTGAAATGTCTGCCCAGCGCAGCAATTCTTCAATTAAATCAATTTGGGCTTGGCGGCGCTCTTTTTTTTGCGTGCCGTCAGCGCCATAATATCCGTGGTGCATGTGCTCTCCCCAGGTCTGTTCCCACAGTCCGGAGGAAGCATCGTAAAACTGTTGAATGCGTTGATTGAGCGTTGAAGTCATAGAAGAAGGCGATCGCCACACTAGGGCGATGTTGGATTTTAAACAACACCCTACACCCTACACCCTATCCTCAACTCCCTTTAAAACTTTAAGGTAACATTTCCTTTTTCATCATCCACCTGCACCGTAATTGGCTTGGTGGTGCCTTTTTGATCGGTCACCTGACATTTGAATGTATCCCCCGGCTTCACGACTCGAAGCTTGCCGCCACAGTTGGGTTTCACCTCAATCTGAAACTGATTCTTGATGCTTTTTTGAATGGTTTGCTCTAGTTTAGGCAATACCAACAATCCTTTGGTGTTCCATTGCAGCGCGCTTTTGGGGGAAGGGCTGAGGAGTGGGGGCTGGGTGGGTGGCGCGATCGCGGTCTTTGCCTTTGAGCCAGCCTGAGCAGGCAATGCTAAAGGCGTTTCTTTGGGGCGGAGGGCAACCAAAAACGTTTGATTAGCTGCCCTTGCCTCACAGTCAAACGGTTTACCATCTTCTGGGTTAGCCGTGATGGGGCAGGTGACAGATTGCACCGGAATTCCTGATTTTTTGGCAACTTCTGTTTGCAGCCGATATTCCAACGCTTTAGTGGCGGCAGGCTTTTGAGCTATCGTCGTTGCACTCGGCATCACCGTCGGGCTAGTTGCCCCAGTGGATGAAGGCGACAGGGTTGGTGTGGCAATGGGCGATCGCGGTTCCATGCATCCCACCAACCCCACTAGCACCCCAGCCATACTTAATTGAGCAATCCATAAAAAATTCATAGCCCACCCAATTAATCTTTAAATCAAGCCAGCAAGACCCGTGATCATGACTAAAATCACAAACCCACCCTAACTTACGCCATGCCTTGCAAACAAAATTTTTCTAGGCGATACGAAAATTGAGAAATCAAAAGTGCAAGAATAAAATACTTTGAATCTTTTTTCTAGCCTTCCAGTTTTCAGATCTTTCACCACCCAAAGTGCAATCAATTCATGACGGTTTCTCGCACCATTTGTTTAGGCTTTCTGGCAGTGATCGGAGCGGGAACGCTGCTCCTCAGCCTCCCTTTTTCTACGACTAGCGCAGATTGGGATTGGAACACCGTCCTCGTGGCGTTGTTTACGTCAACCTCGGCGGTGTGTGTCACCGGGCACATCATCGTCGATACGGGCACCTATTTTTCCACGGTGGGTCAGTTTTTCATCATGACGCTGATTCAGATTGGCGGCTTGGGCTACATGACCGCCACCACCTTTTTACTGTTGCTGCTAGGACGACGAATTGGACTGCGGAATAAAGTTGCCGTTCAGCAAGCCCTCGATCGCACCGAAATTCATGGAGCCAGTCAACTAATCCGCTCCATTATCGCCACCACGCTGTTATTTGAACTCACGGGTGTTTTTCTGCTGCTGCTCGTGTTTGTGCCTCAATATGGCTTGGACAAAGGCTTATGGCTTTCCATCTTTCACAGTGTGAGCGCCTGGAATAATGCTGGCTTTAGCGTTTTTTCAGATAACCTCGTGGGCTATCAAGCCTCTCCTTTAATTAATCTCGTGATTCCAGGGCTGATTATTTTTGGCGGAATTGGTTACGAAGCGATTTTTGAAATGTACCTTTGGTTGCGATCGCGCCTGACCCGCCAGCAGAAAAGAATGATCTTCTCGCTCAATTTCAAAGTTGCAGTCAGCACCACATTGATGCTGTTGAGCTTGGGGGCGATCGCCTTTTTCTTGGTAGAAAGCCAAAATCCCAAGACCTTGGGTGTAATGGATCTGCCCACGCGGTTGATGACGGCATGGTTTCAATCCACGACCTCCAGAACCGCAGGCTTCAACACCATTGATGTTGGCAAAATGACCACCGCAGGGCTATTTATTACCATTGCGCTCATGTTTATTGGCGGCAGCCCCGGCGGCACCGCAGGCGGCATCAAGACGACAACCCTCCGTATTCTCACCAGTTGCACCAAGGCAGTCCTGCAAGGCAAAGAAGAAGCACAACTTTACGATCGCCAAATTCCGATGACGCTAGTGTTAAAAGCCGTTGGGGTCACTGTCGGCTCAGTTGCCGCCGTCATTATGGTCACTATTTTGATTTCCATATCTGATCCAGAATATGATTTCATCCAGATTTTGTTTGAAGTGGTATCTGCCTTCGCCACGGTGGGCTTATCCACTGGCATCACCGTGGATGCTGGATTCTCTGCGTTTGCCAAGCTCATGCTGGTGGTGATGATGTATATCGGACGGGTTGGGGTATTGCTGCTGATGTCGGCGCTGTTGGGCGATCCTAAACCGAGCTTTGTCCGCTATCCCGAAGAAACCCTATTAGTTGGATGAGGAGGTTAATAGAGCTATATTCAAATTCAGAGTACGATCGCAAATACCATCCATCGTTTGACTCTAGTATTTTGCTCAGTTGAATAATCGCCTTCCATTCTATATTCAGCAAGCAATGTTAAGTCTTTAGAAGTTGAGTTTTTAATTAAAGGAGACGGGACAAATTCCAACAGTTGAGGGATTTTTACCGAAATAAGCAGTGGTTAACCTTTCATCCTTAAGTTTTTTTCATAGTCTGCGCCGCGATTCGGCTAAGAACAAGCAGTTTGCCGTGATCGGGTTAGGGCGGTTCGGTCGTGCGGTTGCGTCTACTTTGAGCCGCCAAGGCTACGATGTTTTATGTGTCGATTCTGATGAAGAGCGAGTTGCCCAGGTGTTGTCTGACAACATTGCCACTCACGCTCGACAACTTGACTCGACTCAACCCGCAGCCCTGAGAGAGGCGGGGGTGTTTGAGCAAGACACGGTGATTGTGGCGATCGGCAATTACGTGCAAGAAAGCATCATCACAACCCTGAATGTTAAAGAAGGCGGCGTACCTCATGTAGTCGCTAAAGCCTCTTCGGAAGTGCATGTGAAGCTGCTAAAAAAAGTGGGCGCAGACCATGTGGTGTTTCCCGAACACGAATGTGGCTGTGCGCTGGCGCAGTCTCTTACCCGTCCCGGCATTTTAGATCGGTTTGAGCTTGACCCAGATAACAGCATCGTGGAAGTGCTAGTGCCCGATCAATTTAATGGCAAGAGCATTACAGATTTGCAACTGCGAAATTCCTACGGTTTGAACCTGCTGGCAGTCAGCCGAGATGGCAAGTTTGAAATCAATCCAGGCCCAGATGTCCGACTGCAAAAAGGCAGCGCCATGGTGGTAATTGGCTCAAACCACGATATCAATCGCTTGCCTGTTTAGATAGTTGATTCATCACTGCAAATAGCGCACAGTAATCGTCTTCCGCAAACCCTCGATTGATCGCTTCTAGCAAAATTTGGTTGACCGCTGCGGGCATGTGAACATCTAAGCCCAGTGGCGCTGCTTCTGCCTGAAACAGCTTCATATCTTTTGCGAGATGCTTGGTGGGAAAGTTGGGATTGGCATAGTTTTGATCCAGCATTCGCTGCAATTTTTTGTCAAAGGTGGGCGCATACAAGGCGCTTCCCCGTAAAATCTCCATGAATGACTCCACGTCTACGCCCTCGTGTTGAATGAAGCTAAGGCTGGTAGCAAAAGCAGCGGTGAGGGAGCCAATCAGTTGATTCAACGCGAGTTTGAGGGCGGAGGCAGTTCCCACACTTCCGACAAGACGCACATTTGAGCCAAAGTGCTTGAGGATTGGCTGGTAGGTTTCAAATTGCGCGATCGCACCTCCGACCATGACAATGAGCGTCCCTGCTTTGGCTTCGGGGATGCTGCCTAAAACGGGCGCTTCTAAATACTCGCCGCCTGCTGCAATGACTTCTTCACAGATGGCGCGGCTTTCGCTAGGGGCGATCGTACTCATTTGGATGACCGTTTTGCCGAGCAGATGGGCACGATTCACGTCCGATCGCAGCATTTCTTGAACCGCAGCAGCATTGGTCAGCATCAAAATAATGCAGTCGCAATCGTGAATCAGTGCAGTTGCAGTGGGGGCGATCTTGGCTCCCGCCTGCTTCAACGGCTCTAGCTTCTCCGGTGAACGATTGTAGGCAACTAACGGAAATGCATCCATTAATCGCTGCGCCATTGGCAATCCCATCAGTCCCGTCCCAATCATGCCAATTTTCATTGATTCTCCTCTCCAGCTTCAGCGATTCGTTCCACGATCCCAACGGGAATCGCCCAAAAATCGTCCGTCAAGAGCGCACCCAAATCTCGGCTAAACTCCCACTCGTCGGCAAATTGCACCGTTGGATAGTCCTTTCTAACTCGCTTGAGGGCGTGTCGCCACGAGTCCTCAACTACTTCCACAAAGTAGTTCTTCAAGCTAGGAGATTGTTCTATCAAAAGCTCCATCTCTCGCCGCTGATCGGCGATCGTGTTTTGCCAATCTCGATAATCATAAGAACTCTGAATGTACAATCGCTTCAAAATATGGGCTACCAAGATCCGTAAGCGACTTTCTAATTCCCTTTTATCTCGCAGTCCCAAGCTTTCAATCTCCTCAATCAATGCCTCAGAATCCAGTCCGTCAAAATCCCGATCTTTCAGCTTGGCAACGGTATCTTCGCACCAGACAACAAAATCCTGGTGATACTTAGAGTGATGTTTAAGTTGGGTGATTTCAGCCATTGGGGTTTCCCAATTTGATTCTTTTAACGCTATCACAGATGGATTTTGGCGGGGGCGATCGCGCTTATCCTCATAAAACTCCTCTGCCATAACTGAACCCAATATGAATTGCTGTTAAAACAAAACAGCGATCGCGCCTCTATTAGGTGATTATTCTGCCAACCGCCTAAACTAGATCCAGCAGATGTGAGTAATTTGGTTTATGGCTGAACAAGCAGGCAAAGTTTATCTGGTGGGTTCGGGTCCGGGAGCTGCTGACTACCTGACCACGCAAGCGCAAGCGTTGCTCACCACGGCAGAGGTGCTTGTTTATGACGCATTGGTCGATAGCGAACTGCTAAACCTCGTGCCCGAAACCTGCCTCAAGCTAAATGTGGGCAAGCGCGGCGGACAGCCCAGTATGGCGCAGCCCGAAATTAATCGCCTGTTGGTGCAGCACTGCGATCGCGGTAGACAAGTAGTGCGGCTGAAAAGTGGCGATCCGTTTGTTTTTGGTCGAGCGCAGGCAGAAATCGAAGCATTGGTCGCCGCCCGCTGTGACTATGAAGTGATACCGGGCTTATCTTCGGCGCTGGTGGCTCCTTTGCTGGCTGGCATTCCCCTCACCGATCCGGAACTCAGCAGTTCGTTTACGGTTTGCACTGCCCACAATCCCGATTCGTTGAATTGGGTTTCCCTAGCAAAACTGGAAACGCTGGTGATTTTGATGGGCGGACGAACGTTGCCCGAAATTGTTCGGCGACTACGGGGACATGGCAAATCACCCAAAACCCCGATCGCCGTGATTCGGTGGGCGGGTCGGGCGGAACAGCAGATTTGGGAAGGCACGCTAGGTAATATTTTGGTGGAAACAGCCAATCAATCCTTGGCTCCCTGCGTGATTGTGATTGGCGAAGTGGTGAAGCTGCGATCGCTGCTCCAGCCGAAAGTGATGCGTAATTTTGATTTAGAACCACAGCGCGATCGCCCCCAAAATCAGCGGAGGCGAGATGAATCCTCTCGGATGCCGACTAACCCGATCGTTCGGCAACCAGAGCGCGATTCGTTCCACGTTCGCGAAGCGTCTCCGAAGGAGAATCCCAAAGGAAATCGCCGACCCGTTTTAGGGCTGGACACATTAGATAATCAAGAGCAATTCCCGTCTCCAATATCGCCTGTGGCAGAAAACGATTTGCCGCTCAAACTGCCAATTTCTACTGAACCGTTGCCCTTGACGAACAAAACCGTGCTGGTGACTCGTGCCGTCAGCCAGTCTAGCCAGTTTACCCAATTGCTAGAAGCTCAAGGAGCGACGGTGGTTGAAATGCCAACCCTAGAAATTGGAGCGCCTTCTAGCTGGCGGGATTTGGATCAGGAGATCGCCCGACTGGATGAGTTTGACTGGCTAATTCTCACCTCCACCAACGGCGTAGATGCCTTTTTCAAACGGCTCAAAACTCAAACAGGCGATGACTCGCTCTCCTGCAATATCAAAATTGCTGTGGTGGGCGAAAAAACAGCACAACGATTACAACAACTCGGCATTCCTGCTGATTTTATTCCACCCAGATTTGTTGCCGATTCCCTCGCTGCGAACTTTCCTGAGCCATTGAGCGGACTCCGAATTTTGTTTCCTCGCGTCGAAAGCGGCGGTCGAGAAGTGCTGGTGAAAGAATTTGCTAATCAGGGTGCCAAGGTGCGAGAAGTTGCCGCCTACGAATCGCGCTGTCCAGCGGCGATCGCGCCCCAAGCTCTGCAAGCGTTGCGATCGCGATCGGTGGATATCATCACCTTTGCCAGTTCCAAAACCGTGCAGCATTTTTGTCAACTGTTGCAACAAGCCGATGAAGCATGGCAACCCTATCTAGAAAACGTTTGCATTGCCTCCATCGGTACTCAAACCAGCGAAAGCTGCCAAAGTTTGCTGGGAAGAGTGGATGTGGAAGCCACCGAGTTTACGCTGGATGGGCTAACCGCCGCGATCGTCCAATGGGCAACGCAGAAGGAAGAAGAATTGGCGATCGCTGAATCCACTCCGGAACCTGAAATACAGCCGCCTGAAGTGACCACAGAATCCGAGTCTGTTCCGACCTTTGAAACTGTGGAAAGTGTGGAACCCGAACCGCTTCAGCCTGAAGATATCCAAGCCAATATCCAACCGGAAGATATCCAACCCAAAGACATCCAACCCGAAGACATCCAACCCAAAGACATCCAACCCGAAGACATCCAACCCGAAGACATCCAACCCGAAGACATCCAACCCGAAGACATCCAACCCGAAGACATCCAACCCGAAGACATCCAGTCCAAAGACATCCAGTCCGAAGAATTTGTATCAGAAGTAGCTCAACCAGAACCGAACAGCCTCCAAATAGTTCAAACTCCTGATAGCCAACCAGAAACGACTCAGCCGGAAACGGATTTGCAGGAGGAAATTTTTGCAGCGGCGATCGCGCCTAATATTTCAGGAGCACCGCAACCAAGCAACATGGGGGCGATTCCTGAATTATTCACACCTGAAGTATCCGAAGCACCAGAAGCAGAAATTTTGCAGCCAGAAATATTAGATATTAGAAAACCCAATCAACGAAAAACTGAAGTTAAACGTCCAGCGCCACCCGAAGCGATCGACCTTGAAATCAAAGATGCAGAGGTAATTGCAGTGAATCGATCACGCACCAAAAACCTAAAAACGCCACACTCCGCCTCTAAACCCCAATCTCAAGACAACGAATGAAGTAGGCTTCAATTTAGCTTGCTACTTTTTCAATCCCCTCCCTTAGCCGCAGTTTTATTGCTAAATTCTCTGGAAAAGCTAGACAGAAACAAGAACTATGGTACAGTTGTATCAAAGTACTACAATACTGTCTAAGATGATGGAAACCCTTACCCCAGCGCAACAAGAGCTATACGATTGGCTGATAGAATACATCCGTGAAAACCAGTACCCGCCCTCGATCCGTCAAATGATGAAGGCAATGGAGTTAAAGTCTCCAGCCCCCGTTCAAAGCCGTTTGGAGCATTTGAGAACGAAAGGCTACATTGAATGGACTGAAGGGAAGGCGCGGACGATTCGAGCCACGAATGAAGTATCGCGGGGAGTGCCGATTCGCGGCATGATCGCGGCGGGTAGCCTAGTGGATGCATTTCCGGATGCTGAGGTTGAGTATTTAGACGTGGCGGGGATGTCACTGAAGCCAACCTACTTCGCGCTGAGAGTGCGGGGAGACAGTATGGTGGATGCCATGATTGATAGCGGTGATATTGTCATTCTTAAGCCGGTTGCTGACCCAAAAACACTTAAAAACGGCACAATTGTTGCTGCGAGAGTTCAGGATCAAACCACTCTGAAATATTTCCATCGTCGGGGCAATAAAGTGACCTTGCAACCTGCAAACAAAAACTATGAGTCGATTGAGGTGCCTGCCTCTCAAGTGGATATTCAGGGTGCTCTAGCCCATGTCTGGCGTGACTATAACAACTAGAAATTTGCCTAAGAAAATTTGCCTAAGAACTTGCAAAACTATCTTGAAGCGGATGAGGTGATCGATTGGCATCATCCCGATATTTTAGAACTGTCTCAGCAACTAGCGGCTGGGCAGATGACTTCGACCGCGATCGCCCAGCGTTGCTTTGAATGGGTGCGCGATCGCATTTCTCATAGCGTTGACTATCAGATGAATCCTGTGACTTGTAGGGCATCCGAGGTGTTGCACTACCAAACAGGCTACTGTTATGCAAAAAGCCATTTACTAGCAGCTTTGCTAAGGGCAAACGGCATTCCCACAGGATTTTGCTATCAGCGGTTGAGCATTGATGACAAAGGTGCGCCCTACAGTTTGCATGGATTCAACGCGATTCATCTAGAGGACATTGGTTGGTATCGGGTTGATCCAAGAGGCAACCGCCCAGGCGTTGATGCTCAGTTTATGCCTCCGATCGAACAACTTGCTTTCCCTATTCAATTTTCTGAAGAGGTAGACTTTTCAACCATTTTTCCTAAACCTTTGAAATCGATTGTGGAGGCTTTACAAAAGCATACTACTTGGAATGAGATGCTTTGTAATTTGCCGGATATTTCATTGAAAGCTGCCGAAAGAGAGGGTTTCTTCCAGTAGCATGAGTCGCGGTCATGGGCAAAAGCAGAAGGGCGATCGCGCTAACTATGGCATGATGGCTGAATCAAATCCGTCACTGGATTGTTTAGCCGAGTTAGTGACTTGTATTCATGAACGCCGTTCAACCGCTTCTTAAAATCTTACGCAGCCGTAAAATGGCGGCACTATTGCTGCTGGGGTTTGCTTCTGGCTTGCCCTTGTTTTTAACAAGCCGTACTCTGCAAGCCTGGATGAAAGATTCCCAGGTCGATTTAGGAGTGATTGGTTGGTTTAGCTTGATTGGGCTACCTTACACCCTCAAATTCCTCTGGGCACCTTTTTTGGATCGGTTTGTTCCTCCTTTCTTAGGGCGACGACGAGGCTGGCTCTTGGTTACTCAGGTTGGGCTGCTGCTGGCGATCTCGACCATGTCGTTACAAGACCCCAAGCAAGCGCTGCAACTGCTGGCAATGAATGCCTTGATGATTGCGTTTTTGAGTGCCACTCAGGACATTGCCAGTGATGCCTACCGGACTGATGTATTGAAGCCAGTCGAGTTGGGAATTGGAGCGTCTACTTGGGTCTTGGGCTACCGAGTCGCCATCTTGGTATCGGGTTCTTTGGCACTAATTTTGGCAGACTCCCTCTCCTGGCAACTGGTTTATTTGCTAATCGCAGGGCTGATGGCGATCGGCATCGTGGCAACCTTGTGGGCACCGGAACCTAGCGATCGCGTTTCTCCTCCTCAAACGCTTCAAGATGCCATCTACCTTCCCTTCAAAGAATTTTTTGGGCGGTTAGGCATTCAACCGGCTGTCTTAATCCTTTTATTCGTATTGCTTTACAAGCTAGGGGATGCCCTAGTGGGTAACATGGCAGTTCCATTCCTGCTAGACGTTGGCTATAGCAAAACCGAGATTGGCGCGATTCAGGGAACGTTCGGTTTTTTAGCGACCACGATTGGAGTGGTTGGGGGTGGCATTCTTCTGACTCGGATCGGCATAAACCGGGCGTTATGGGTGTTTGGCGGTTTGCAAGCCCTCAGTAACCTGGGCTATTTCTCCCTTACCCTGCTACCGAAGGCAACTCAGTGGTTATTAATAGCAATTACCCTGGAAAACTTTTGTGCAGGGCTAGTAACGGCTGCTTTTGTTGCCTACCTAATGAGCCAATGCAATCATGCCTTTACAGCCACTCAATATGCCCTACTGTCTAGCCTGATGGCATCTAGCAACATTATTCTGGCGGCTCCAGCAGGTGATTTAGCAAAAGAAACCGGATGGACGGTCTTCTTTTTGCTGACCTTGCTGGCATCGCTTCCAGGGTTGATGCTCTTACCGTGGGTTGCTCCTTGGAACGCTGTGCTGCCCTCTCAGCTTCCTATGCAGGATAAAAACCTACTTTAAGAAAAATCTAATAATCTTTTGAAAAAAGCTTAAGAAAAGTACTTTAAAAACTGCAACTTTGTTGTTAGGCAAGAAGTTTATTGCGGTAGGATGAAATGAGTAAGCGTTACAAATCTTGAGTGAAGTCTCAGAAAAGCTTTTCGCGTTTAAGAAAAAATTATATTGTAAATCCCATGGCAATTTTCCGGCAGTATGTGGCTCCCCTGTTGATTGTTTGTGTATTCTTGTTTGCCCTCGTGGCAGTTAGTTCCCGCATTTTTATGCCTATGGATATGGCGGCTCCTGCTCCTATCGAGCCAGTTGCTCCTCAAGCTCAAAGTTCAGCATTGTATCAACCGACTAATTCTCATAAAGTTACGAATCTGCCCCCGTCGTTGTCTGCTTTAGTGACAGGATTGACGGATGAATCGACTTGATTGGGTTGTTGCTGTGTCGGTTAACGCTTGAGTGCCCCACCGCCGATCGCCCCCTTCCCCACCGGCTATCAGCTTTTTAAAGGCTCTGGCTTGCATCGTGCATTGCTCGTAAAGTTTATGCAGTCTACTTACGCTGAACTAGAGCCGAATGGGACGTATTCACATCTTGCGGTTACGGTAGATCAGTATTTTTCTCAGGAAACTCCGCTGTGGTGGGTGCAGTTAAACAGCGATCGCAATGATGAGTGCCCAATTGAATGCCCAATTTTTTTGAATGATCCTGCTGCTTGCCTTTGGGCGGGTAATGCGATCGATCAAACGAGTGGCGATCGCACTGCCCATATTTTTCTTCTTTACGTCGCGCCTAACCATCGTCGTCAAGGTATTGGCGCGGCTCTGATGCATCACGCTGAGCAGTGGGCAACCGCACGGGGCGATCGCACAATTGGGCTTCAGGTATTCCAATCCAATCAACTCGCGGTCACGCTTTACAAAAGCTTAGGATATGAAGTTCAATCGCTAGGCATGAGTAAAGCCCTGAAGCAGGAGTGAAGCAGGAGTGAAGCAATCAAGCAAGAGCCTAACCCGTCATTAATGAGCGAAACAACCTCCAACAATCTCCTACCTGGAGGCATCCCTGATGTCATCTAGCGTTCTCACCGTCAGGACTTGGGGAGGGGTCGAGTCGGGCGGATAGAGGAGATCAACCTGGACAACTCGGCGATCGCCGCTTGGCAAATTGAGCGTCAACAATGGCTCTCCCGCTTCTCCCCGCTGCTGGGTCACATGGATAAAGCGGGTCTGGGTTATCCCCATGTCATCGGCATAGCGCAACCGTACCGTACCCCGGAAAAATATTCGGTTCTCAGGTGGACTGTAGAATAACAACCCCCCCTTACTTTTGTCATCTTTGAGGGGGGTTTGAATTGCCAACGTCACCCGTTGCTTTTGCTTTGTTGGATTATAAAGCGGCATCGTTAAGCTATATTGAATTCCGTAATTCCCATGAGCTTGATAAGCCGTATCCGGATAACGCGCCAACAGTTTTGCACTCTGAATTTGCCCCGTCCCCAAGGTGCCCCGGTACAGCGTACTTAAGCCGTAAGAAAATGCTCGTCCTTTTTTGGGAATCGTTAGGCGATCGCCCTTTGGTGCATCCGTAACCATCGACTGCCATTGAGAGCCAATAGCTACGCCCGATACGCGCCCATAAAAAACCTTCACTACATTCAAATTAGGCGGGGTAGGCGGCAAATCACGCGGTCCTGCCAGCCCCCCTTTCACTAACAGCGTTTGCCATTCTTCTAGAGTAGGACTGCGCTCTCGACCATCCTCTGTTAAAGGCGCAAACATCGCCAAACTCGCCCCATACACCGAACCATTACTTTGCAAGCGCATTAAAGTGGTGCGCCCATTTGAACCCGGAGAAGCGCTTATAGGAATTGGCAAATTCATCAATAGCTGATTTTCACCCGGTTGAATCACCATCATCCGGGGCAAGGCTCCTTGGCGGCGACCTCGCAGGAGATCATTCATCACTCGGCTACCCGGTCCCGCATAAACCGTCCCCATCGGGTCTTCCACATAGGCTGGCAACTGAATGAAGGATGCATCTGGGCGGGTCAGATAGCTAGCGCCTTGCAAAACTTCGATCGCAACGGGCTTAGAGGTTGGGTTGTTTAAAAGGATTGCCTGAAATAACGTTCGCGGAGTGCCGCTACGAGATCTAGCAATATGGTGAGAAAAAATATCAAACCGCCCCTGAAAGGCATAGTTCAAATGAGCACTAGGAAACTCTTTGCCCATGGGTGGAAACGTAGACGTGAGGATGCCTTCCGTTTGCACCACCTCAGGACTATTGCTATTTAGAACGGGTACCGTGTCTAACTGTCCTGGAAGAGGACGAATCTCTTGGGGTTGAAAAATTTCCTGCGTTTGAAGAGTAGGCTGGGCAGGAAGCGATTCTCTGGGGAAGACTAATTCTTGTGGAGTAACCCTAGGTAGGGGCTGGGTGGGTGATGGATAAGGAAAAGGGAATGCTTGAGCAAAGGTAAAAAATGGGAAAAAAGGCAACATGAGCGAATCTAGCAATTCTTTTGGTTGAGAGCAGCAGTGGATTGATTTAATTGTCGTTTATGCACAGTTAATCTCATAATCTCAGTGCCCGACAAATTTTTATCTTGGGAAAACAGATTTAAAGAAGAAGATGAACCAACTAAAAAGACAGTCAGTGAAAAAATGCCCCCGCTGAGATCATAAATCGAGGATGTCCCTCAAGATCAATCATCGTTCATGTCTTATTTTTAGTTGCAAAAATAATTGTGCAGATCACTAGACTTTTCCCTTGTTAGTTTTACTGTACTTTCTTTAAACTGTCGAATAAATAAAGCTGTGACTGGATTGTCATGAAATTTTTGTGACATTTTTGGGGCGTTCGTTGCCAGCTTTTGATTTTCTAACTTTCTCATAGACTTTGGTTCAAACTTTAGATGGTTGTCAATGTAGCTTTGCGCAAGGCACTATCAACGCTGAGAGTTCTCTCCTGATTACAGAATTTATGCGCCCACTTTCTCACCCATCGACTTCGAGCACAGATAGACTCCTTAGTATGCCCACTTTCTGGTCGATCGCATCAATACTCTATCTCACCCCACATCAGGTGGCGATGGTTGCGATCGCGATCGCAAGTGTTTCCATGATTGGCACCCCATTAACCGTTTTAGCCGATGCTCCCACACGACTCGCATTAAACTACTGCGAAGGAACATTGCGGGATGAACTGCTTCAAGGAAAAGGAACTTGCAAGTTTCCGAGCGGTAATCGGTATGAAGGCGACCTGAAAAATAGTCAACGCCAAGGAAAAGGCGTTTTTACGTTTGCGAATGGCACTCGCTGCGAAGGAGAGTTTCGGAACGATTTACTCCATGGCAAGGGAGTTTGTATTTTTCCAGGAGGAAATCGCTATGAAGGCGAGTTTCAAAGAGGCATTCGAGCCGGACAAGGCAGTTTCCTTTTTGCCAATGGGACGCGCTGCCAAGGCACTTTTCGAGGGGATCTGTTGAATGGGCAAGGAGTTTGTACTTATCCCAGCGGCAATCGGTATGAAGGCACTTTTCAAAATAGCAAAAAGCAAGGAAGAGGACTGTTAGTGCTTCCAGATGGCACTCGCTGTGAAGGAGAGTTTCAGAATGATTTACTCAACAGCTTTACGGTATGCAGTTTTCCAAGCGGAATGCGCTATGAAGGTGAGTTTCGCATGGGTCGGCAAAGTGGCAAAGGGGTTTATACAATGGCAACGGGGGCGCGGCTAGAGGGCACCTGGAAAAATGGCAAGTTTATTGAAACAAAAAATAAGCTAAACATGATTCAACGACTTTTGCCAGTTGCACCCTGAAGGGCGAAGAGCGAAGTATAAAGGGGTTCATTCCACAGTTGCTAGGCAGCCCTCACCCCTTCTCCTTAGAAAGAAGCGGAGCAAGATTCAAAGTCCCTCTCCCGCTTTAGGAGAGGAATTTAGGGTGAGGGTTACAAGGGTGAGGGTTACAAATGTGGGAGGCACCTTTAACGATGAATAGAGAACGCAGACGGTTAATCCATGAAATATTATGAGGAGAATTAAACAGATGCAGCGAAAAGGGTTCCCAAAAACTTTTCTATTTTACAAAGACTCTTTGATTCAGTTTGGCAAGCAAACCTGGTGGTTTTCTGTGCTGTGCTGTGTGGCGATCGCCACTCCTGCCCAAGCTAGCGTCGAAATGCGGGTTGGCATTGAAGAATCGGCATCACAGGTGACGGTGGGTAGTTCTACACGGGCGCTAGTACGCGATAGCGCGGGGCGGGATTTAGGTGAAATTGCGGCGATGAATGCGTTTGTTGCCCAACCTGACAATGGCAAAGTTAAGGTCGATCGCTGGAAATCCACCCAAATTTGGATTGAGCCAACGGGGGGTGGCTATGTGTTTATTGGCGATCGCTGGTATCGAGGTAGAACCCGTGTTGTTCCTACTGCCAAGGGGCTAACGGCAGTCAACTACGTTGATCTAGAACAATATCTCTACAGTGTTTTGGGCGGAGAAATGTTTCCTTCGTGGCCGATCGAAGCCTTAAAAGCCCAAGCCGTGGTTGCCCGTTCCTATGCGTTGTATCAGCGGCAGAGTACCGCAAATAGCTTGTATGATGTTGGCGATACGACTGGCTGGCAAGTGTATAAAGGCATTTCAGATGAGGCGGCTTCTACGCAAGCAGCGGTGAATGCAACAGTAGGACAAGTGCTGATCCATCAAGGGCAAATTATCGAAGCGGTGTTTCACTCAGCATCGGGTGGGCATACGGAAAACGTTGAAAATGTCTGGACTCGTCCCCTGCCCTACCTCAAAGCCGTTCCAGATTTTGACCAAGGTTCCCCAGAATTTGAATGGGTAAAAACCTTTTCTCGCGGCGAGTTGAGTGCTCGGATCACCGGAGTTGGCAATATTATTTCGATGGAGCCGGAGAAGACAACGCCTCATGGACGGGTGAAAACCATGCGCGTTGTAGGAGATGCCGGGACTCGCACGATGACGGGAGACGCTCTACGCAATGCCTTAGGCTTAAAAAGCACAAAATTCACAGTGTTGCCAGATTATGCTATGGCATCCACTAAGAGTAAGGGACAGGGGAATCCTGCCACCTTTAAAATTAAAGGCGGCGGCTATGGTCATGGGCTAGGAATGAGCCAATGGGGTGCCCACAATTTGGCACAGAAAGGAACGAGCTATCAGCAAATTGTTTTGCATTACTACAAAAATACAATTCTTGCCAAAATTCAGCCGAAGTAAGGAGCTTAAGTAAGTAAGCAGCTTAAATAGAAAGAGGATACCCGATGTGCGACTTTTCTCGATTCCCTACCAAGACTGCCCTCACCCTAGCCCTCTCCCGTTGGGAGAGGGAACCGGAAAATTTTGAAAGCCCTTCTCCTTGGGGAATAGACCGCAGGTCGTGCGTTGGCGAAGCCGCTCACTCAGAGCTAGCAGGGTTGGGATGTAGCTTGCTTCCCGCAGGGTGGGCAAATTAGTTGCACATCGCGTGAGGATGGTTTGGGCTATTGGGTCGTACTGGGTCGCAAAATAGGTTAATTGTTTTAGCAGCGAGAGTTTGAGGTGGACGAGCAAGACAGTCAGTTAGAGGCGATCGTGCAGCAAATTGGAGAAGCCGTTTTGGCGACCGTGGAAACCGTTGATCGATTATCAGAACGGGTGGATTCTTTGGCAAATCAAGTGCAGCAGCAGGGCTACCAGATTTTCGCCCTAAGCGATACGGTGCAAACGTTAGCTGAGGCGCAGGAAGAGTCGCTGAAACGGTTAGATCGGCTCACAGATAACTTAGAACGGCTGGTGAATGCATTTGAGCAACCGGACGAAGGCTCACCTTAAAGCCTTTACCACTGTTTAAACGATCGCCAATAGGGACGAGCGTACCAAAAGATGCCGACCAACAATCCACCAATCTGAAGTTGCTCCAACCCAAACAAGGCATTGCCGATTGGCGACCAGCCTTTAATCAAAAATGCGATCACAATGCAGAACACCAATCCCCACAGGCTGCCAGCCCGAATGCTGGGGCGATCGATGCGTTCTAAAGCAACGACAGATAGCACCCCTATTCCAAAGGCGATCGCGCATTCCGTCAGCAATCCTAACGGGGGATTAAATAATAGCTGCAAGGCGGCGTTGACTGGGGGAAATTGCAGTCCAAAGTCAATGCCAAACTCCAGCACTGTGACGAACAGAACTACAACAATGCTTGCCTGAGCCAGCGATCGCCAAGGTAAGCGCTTGAACTGCTCGATTGGATCTGCCATTTCTTTAACCTTTGCCCACAATGGGTCAGTTTTTTCCATCGCGTTTTATGGATCACAGTGAGCCTCTCTCAATCGAAAGGCTCACTGCCTAAATGCTCACTACCTAAATGCTCACTGTGAAAATCGGCACATCGAACTAGCTTTGTACGGGGGTTGCGTCCCCAACCTTCAAGGACTCTACAAAAATTTCGCTTTTCTGAGCCGAAATCGGTTCTTGTTGCTGCACGGCAGAGAACAACCGATTAAGTGCGTTAACGTATGCCTGAGCCGAGGCAACCACAATATCGGTGTTGGCGGAGTGACCAGAGAAAATGCGATCGCCATTGCGCAGGCGAATCGTAACTTCCCCGATCGCGTCAATTCCCGCCGTCACCGACTGCACCGAAAACTCAATCAGTTCATTCGGCACCGTCACCACGCGATTAATTGCCTTATAGATAGCATCAACGGGTCCCGTTCCGATCGCGGCATCCGTTAACTCTTGACCATCCGGCATTCTCAGGGTCACAGTTGCCGTGGGGCAGGCATGGTCGCCGCAGGATACTTGCACGCGCTCCAGCCGAAATAAATCGGGCGCTTGCTGTGTCTCATCATGGACGATCGCCTCTAGATCCCAATCGGTAATGTCCTTCTTTTTGTCCGCCAATTCCTTAAACCGGACAAATGCCTTGTTGAGATCTTGATCCGTTAGTTCAAAGCCCAATTCTTTCAGCCGAGTGCGGAAGGCATTGCGACCCGATAGTTTACCCAAGACAATTTGGTTATCGGTCAAGCCAATCGACTGAGCATCCATAATTTCGTAGGTCAGCTTGTTTTTCAACACGCCATCTTGGTGGATGCCAGATTCATGAGCAAATGCGTTGGCACCGACGATAGCCTTATTCGGCTGCACCAGCATTCCCGTCAGCGTTGAAACCAACCGGGAGGTTTTGTAGAGTTGGCGCGTGTCGATTTTCGTCAATGGCTCTTCTGAAGCGGCGGGGCGACCCAAAAACGGGTTAAAGTACTGCCGCCGCACATGCAGCGCCATCACCAATTCTTCCAAGGCAGCATTTCCTGCCCGTTCGCCAATGCCGTTGATCGTGCATTCCAACTGACGTGCGCCGTTTTTCACCGCTTCCAAAAAGTTGGCGACTGCCAAGCCCAAATCGTTGTGCCCATGCACGGAAATAATTGCCTGGTCAATGTTGGGGACGTTTTCTTTGATGCCGCGAATCAGTGCGCCAAATTCTGTGGGCGTGGTGTAGCCCACCGTGTCGGGAATGTTGATGGTGGTGGCACCAGCGGCGATCGCCTGCTCCAACACTTCATAGAGAAAATCGGGGTCGCTGCGAACGGCATCTTCGGGTGAAAATTCCACATCGTTGACGAAAGATTTTGCGTAGGCAACCATATCTGCCGCGATCTCCTTCACTTCAGCGCGGGTTTTCCGCAGTTTATATTCCAGATGAATATCTGAGGTGGCAATGAACGTATGAATCCGGTGATGAGCCGCAGGTTTCACGGCTTCTGCGGCGGCTTTGATATCAGGTCGGTTGGCACGGGCTAATCCGCAGATGATCGGACCGTCAGCAGTGCCGACCGTTTGAGCAATTTTTTGAACCGCTTCAAAATCGCCGGGGCTGGAGTAAGGAAACCCCGCTTCAATCACATCCACACCCAGCCGCGCCAGTTGCCGTGCGATCGCCAGCTTTTCGTCCACGTTGAGCGTTGCGCCAGGAGACTGTTCGCCATCCCGCAGTGTGGTGTCAAAGATGATAATCCGATCAGGCTGAGGCTGAGTGTTCATAATTTACGACAAATGTCCTATATGCAAAACAATCGTTCTGATACTAGCCTACCGCTTGTTTTAAGCAGCTTGAAAATAATTCAAGAATTTTGTCATGAAATCAGACGTTTCTCTCAGTGTGTTCAGCAGATTTTTAGTAATCAGTTTTTTCGATTTCTTTGCGAATATCGTTTAAGTCAATGTAATGATCGGTGGCGTTGCGAAGTTCACGAGCAATCATTCCCTCAGTGGAAACTACGATAATGTGGGTACTTTTGCCGCGAAGCAATTCGATCGCCCGCTCAAAATCGCCATCACCGCTAAATAAAATGACGCGATCGTATTGATCGACGGTGTTAAACATATCCACCACAATTTCAATATCCAGGTTTGCTTTTTGCGAATAGCGCCCCGAATTATCGTCATAGTACTCTTTCAAAATCTTAGTTCTGACGGTGTATCCCAGGCTAATTAGGGCATCGCGAAACCCGCGTTGGTCTTGCAAATCCTTCAGTCCCGTATACCAAAACGCATTGACTAAAACGGTATCAGCTTCACGGGTAAAGTGTTCTAAAACGCGCTTCGGATCAAAAAACCACCCATTTTTTTGCTGAGCATAGAACATATTGTTGCCGTCTACAAAAATAGAAAGACGGTTCATCGAATACTGCATAAAGAATCAAAACCTAGAAGTTAAATATTTAATAATTGTAACAAGTTGATTTGAAGTCACTAGACCTGCACAATAGCAACCTGTAGAGTCAATTTATACCTGTAAAAGTTAGAAAATGTGTACTTTGTAACTAAATCAAGTCTGTGAGAGCATCTTGCTCCAAGGTCTAAGGAGTTAGCATGATTGAAGGATTTTCAATTGTAAGTCATTCATTGAGTCATACTAATTCCAGATAATTTAATGCTTAATTATTTTCTCGATTTAATTATTTCCTTAATCAATTGAACTAGCTTGTTTTTCAAAAATATGCATATCTCTTTCTATTGAGTGAATTAGCAGTTTAGAAAGTTTTCAATGATTACTAAAGATTCTACCGATTTAATTTAGAGAAGTGTGCCGCGATCGCAAAAAATAAAAACTTTTACTGATGAAATAGACGGTGCGGTGGCAGCGGCAGGTTTTGATAGCCTTTTGTTATTTTGAATAGACGTAGGAGAAAAACTAGCGGGTCGGCTGTGAATAGGTTCTAATAGTATAAGCTTCGTGGCAGGGATGAAGAATGGAAGAAGAGCGTTAAGCATCATCAGGGCAACTACTACATCGGGTTCAGTAGGGTAGCGATCGCCCCTTTATCGCCAATTCCCAGTTCAGTTAGAGTTTGAGCATGGCAGCCGCTGGGTGAGTTTTAATCATGTCGCCAGAATCATCACACCCTCAAGCCAAAACGCTGATTGCTGATGCCGCAGGGCTGAAGCAGTTTTTGCGAAATTTTGTTTTTTATCGTTTGACGGCATTACGGCAGATTAACATCCGAGATGCCTCCACTATGGGGCATGGGCTGCTGCTTGCCTGCGCCGTTACCGCAGGCTTATTCGTTGAATTTAACTCGAAAAAACTCGATCCACAGATACAGTCTCAGTTTTTTAACCTTCGGGGCGCTGTTGCTCCGCCTAGCGAAGTCATCATCGTCGCAATGGATGAGGCTTCTAACTCGCAGGCAAAAAGTTTTTATAGAGTCGATCCTAAAAAATACGCCTACTTAAAACCGTTGACCACTTCTCCTTGGAAGCGGTCAGCTTACGCCCAAGCCATTGATCGCTTGATGAGTGCTGGCGCAAAATCTGTCGCAGTAGATCT
Organism: Leptolyngbyaceae cyanobacterium; assembly: GCA_041749615.1. Classification (GTDB taxonomy): domain Bacteria; phylum Cyanobacteriota; class Cyanobacteriia; order Leptolyngbyales; family Leptolyngbyaceae; genus ULC077BIN1. The sequence goes on from JBGTAZ010000080.1 coordinate 41,365, forward strand.
GATTTTTGATGCCCCCAGTAGTTATCTCCAAGAGGATCTGCAGTTTCAAAAAACCTTGCAGCGACATGCCGGACGCATTACCTTGCCTGTTAAATATGACGATAGCGGATCAAAAGCTGGATCGGTGCATCAGATTATTTCACCCCAGGAGATGTTTCAGACCCAGCCGGGATCAATGGGTTCGATTAACTACCCGCTTGAAGTCAATGACGAAATTCATGCGTTTGCCAGTGAATATCCTCGGCGAGTTGAGCGCGCCTTGATCCAAGAGGGGAGTATTCAAGATGCCAAAAATTTTGCGCGGATGGCAAGTCAGTATCCATCGTTTGCTGAGGCGGCGCTGGATGCCAGCAAAATCACCTATCAGCCGCCTAAGGGCGAAAATATCTTTTTTTATGGACCTGCCGAAACCTTTACTCAGATTTCCTTTTGGGAATTGCTAGATCCGGAAACCTGGGAGAACCACCGCCGCCAAAAAACGTTTGAGGGGAAGATCGTTTTAATTGGTCCGACGGCGGCATCGTACCAAGATGTTCACTCCACTCCTTTTGACAAAATGCCGGGGGTGGAAGTTAATGCTAATGCGATCGCCACGCTGCTCGAAAATCGATCCATCTCAACGGCGATCCCCAGCCTGCCAGTCCAAGGGGTATTTGTGGCGCTAGTGGTGTTAGTTGGAGGCTATGTGCAAAGCCGTAATCGTCAGGCTAGCCCCCTCCGCCGCTTGGGTATCGCGATCGCGTTGGCTTTAGGCTGGGTGTGCATCAGCTACAGCATATTTGTAGCTGGACGATTGATGGTGCCGACCGCAATGCCAGTGGTGGCGATCGTCTTCAGCGGAGTCTCCTATTTAATCACAGGCATCAGAAGCGAGAAACTGCAACAGCAACGCGATGAGCAGCTTATTGAACAACAACGCCAATATCCTCAACCGTCCGACTTGCAGACGGTTATTGATCAACAAGACCCAGAAATCATTGGCAGGATACTAGATGGACGGTATGAAGTGTTGGAAGAGATCGGCTCTGGCGGATTTGGCAAAACTTACAAAGCACAAGATTCTAGCCGTCCAGGAGACCCTTTTTGTGTGGTCAAACAGTTGCGCCCCGTCAACACTAGACATAATGCGCTAAAACTGGCAAAAAAATTATTTGAAGGAGAAGCTAAGGCTCTAGAACGATTGGGCAAGCACGATCAGATTCCGCGACTTCTAACCTATCGAGAAGACGAATTTTACCTTGTTCTGGATTTTATTGAGGGCAAATCTCTTCAAGAGGAGTTGTTTGGGCGGCTTTCATCGGGGCGGCTGCCTGAACGCAAGGTTGTTTCTATCCTGCAAGACCTGCTGACCGTTTTAGAATTTATCCATAGCAAAAATGTGATTCATCGAGATATTAAACCCGCCAACATCATTCGACGAAAATCAGACAGCAAACTTGTTCTAATTGACTTTGGTGCGGTCAAAGAAATTGAGCAAAAGATCGAGCAGTTAGGCGATACTCCACCCCTGAGCCAAATGACGGTTGCCATTGGAACGGATGGATTTATGGCACCCGAACAAGCCCATGGTCGTCCTCGTCTCAGCAGCGATATTTATTCAGTGGGGATTGTTGGTATCTTAGCGCTGACTGGCATGTCTGCTAAAGAGTTAAAGCAAAAGCAAGATCCTGATACTGATGAATTTCAATGGAAAGAGACGGTGCAAGTGAGCCACACGCTTGCCGAAATTCTCGATAAGATGGTGCGTTCTGATCATTTTGCTCGTTATCAATCAGCTTCTGAGGCTTTGGCTGCCTTAAAGCCGCTTGCCGACCTCAATAAAGAGGTATGGGAACAGACAAACTCTGTGGAGTCTCCCACGCCAGACGATCGCGCAGAGTTAATCTTAGAAGAAACAAAAGCTTGGCTCAACACTTCTAGCGCTACGCCCCAACTTCCTGATCCTAGTTTGGCGGATGAGACACTAGATGGCTTGAACCATTTTCACTATTTGGCGATCGCGATGACAACTTGCTTTAATCATGCAGAGTCTCTTGATCGTCAACCCCAAGAGCTTCTGTTTCTAAAAGTTTTACTCCATCTTCTACGATCGCCTCATCTGGATCGCGACGAGTAAAAAATGGTAAAAAAGCTCCCTTTAAACCTCGCTTAATTCGCTCTGGCGTGTCTTCAAAAATTACAAATAGGGGGTAAGTGCTATCTGCTCCTTCGCTCAAAATATGGCGATAGCGAAAGGGCATATTCCACTCATAGCCCCGACTTAAATGAACTTGAGTGTGTCGCCAGCGCCCTAACAAATCGGAAAAGTCTTCTTCGGGGCGATGGATGAACACAAAAATCTCTACGCCTGTTTTGATCTTCCACTCTGGATCGCACATCAAAATAGCAATATCGCAAGGCAGACAGAGGGTTTCCCCCGCTCGTCCGGTGGGATTAACTCCACTAGAGGCTGCGATCGCTCCCCGGAGCCGAACAATCGGCAGCGGAATGGTGATTAGGCTCTCATCGGGGCGGCGCATACTGGGAATCATTTCCAGATAAGGGCGATATTGCCTCAATAGGGCGATCGCTGCTGTAGCATCGCTATATTCCGCTAAAGCCTCTTCATAGAAAACTTTTTGAGTCGCCATAATCACGGTTGCTATTAGCCCAATTTTTCAAACACGGCAAACATTGGCAAATACATCGCCAGCAAAATCGATCCGACCATGCCGCCCAACAACACAATCATGATGGGTTCCATAATGCTAGTCAGGGCTTTAACGGCTTGCTCCACTTCATCTTCATAAAAGTCAGCAACTTTGGACAACATCTTATCGATTTCTCCCGTCTCTTCCCCAATACTAATCATTTGAATTGCCATCAAAGGGAAAACCTGTTCCTTCTGCAACGCAACGCTAATCATTCCACCCGTTTGAATCTCGCGGCGAGCTTCATCCACTGCATTCGCAATGATTTGGTTGCCCGCCGTATCTCGCACAATTTCCAGGCAACTCAAGATAGGAACTCCAGACCGGGTCAGTGCGCCAAAGGTCCGGCAAAAACGGGCAGTTGCACTTTTTTGGATTAAGTCTCCAAACAAGGGCGCTTTCAACATCATGCGATCGACGGTTTCTCTACCAATCCGCGTTTTGTAGTATTGCTTGAAAGCATAGACCGCACCCATGACAACCGCGATCGTCATTACAACATTGAAAATATTTTGCACAAATTCACTAATATTCATCATTGCCTGGGTAAAGGCTGGCAACTCAACGCCAATATCCTTGAAAATCGTGGCAAAAGTTGGCAGCAAAAACCGCACCATGCCGAAGAAAATCAAAATCGCCAACGAGCCAACCGTAACGGGATAGGACATCGCCGCTTTAATTTGGTTCTGCAACCGAGCCACATCTTCTAAAAGTTTTGCCAACCGGTTGAGGACTTCATCCAGAACCCCACCCACTTCTCCCGCCTGAATCATAGCGACGTACAGATCATCAAAACACTCAGGATATTTACGCATGGATTCCGAAAGGCTCACCCCTTGCTGCACATCTGCACTCACCCCCAACAGCGCTCTTTTCAACTTCGGGTTGGTGCATTGCTCAGATAAAACCCCCAACCCTCTGACCATCGCCACGCCTGCATTGACCAGTGCCGCAAACTGCCGAGAGAAGACCGCCTTATCTTTAACCGTCACCTTCGCCATTGAGTCGCTAATACTCTTGAGGCTAAAGTTAAACGACAGCCCTTGCTGCTGCTTGAGTTCTTTAACCAGTAAGCCTCTTTCCCTAAAAGAAGCCCTCGCTTCCCGAAGAGACTCTGCGACGATTTTCTCTGTTCGGCTGCCGCTACCGTCTTGAACACGAGCAACAAAGGTCGGCATAGCTAAATTACCTGTGAGGTTTAATGTGAGGGATGAGTGACAGTGCTATTATGCCGCTTTTGCATCAGATAGCTTGGGAAATTCCCGATCAAAAGCGACCTATTTTGACTAGCGTCGTGCCGCACCCGCTTGAGCGGGGGCAGGAGAATTGCCAATGAGTCGTTGCAATTCGTCGGGTCGAGAAGTCTTGGACATTGCAGCTTCGAAGCTAATAAGATTTTGTTTGTATTGGTTTGCCAGCACAGTTTCTAGTGTTTGCATTCCTAATTTGCCGCCTGTTTGAATGGCAGAGTAAATTTGGGCGGTTTTTCCTTCTCGAATTAGGTTGGAAATGGCTGGAGTGATGATCATAATCTCCTGTGCCATAACCCGACCATATTCATTGGGTTTAGGATTCTTTTTGGGGACTAAGGTTTGACTGAAAACCGCAACAAGAGAATTAGAAAGCTGTACCCTTACCTGGGTTTGCTTATCGGCGGGAAACACGTCGATGATCCGGTCAACGGTTTGTGAGGCAGAACTGGTGTGTAATGTGCCAAAAACAAGGTGCCCGGTTTCTGCGGCGGAGATGGCAAGGGAAATAGTTTCTAAATCTCGCATTTCGCCCACCAGAACGATGTCTGGATCTTCCCGCAGGGCTGCTTTCAATGCATTTGCAAAACTTTTGGTATCTTCGCCCAGTTGACGCTGGTGAATCAAGCTTTTGATTGGTTCGTAAACAAATTCGATCGGATCTTCAATGGTGTGAATATGCTCAGCGCGGGTGCGGTTGATCAGGTCGACCATGGCGGCGAGGGTGGTCGTTTTGCCCGATCCGGTTGGACCTGTTACCAAAATCAGTCCTCGTGGCTTTTCTGCCATTTCTCTGACTACATCGGGAAGTCCCAATTTGTCAAAGTTGGGGATCTTAGAACTGAGTGCCCGGAGGCAAGCGGCATAGGTGCCTCGGTCTTTATAAACGTTGACGCGAAAGCGGGCAAGTCCTCGAACGCCGTAGGAGCAATCGAGTTCCCAGTTTTGTTCAAGGTTTTTTCGCTGGGTGTTGTTTAGCATACTGAAGATGAGGCGTTGGCATTCTTCAGAGGTAAGGGCTTGATCGCCAATGGGCTGTAGATGACCACTAATACGGAAGTAGGGGGGTAATCCAGCCGTGAGGTGTAGGTCGGAGCCACCCATTTCGACTAGCTGCTCCATCAAGTCTTCAATCATTAATTCCATCAGGCTACTCCTTCTCGCGGATGATTTTCTATGAATGGTTTTTTATGAATGGTCTGTGGGGGGCTATTTGCGATCGCGCAGTTTAACCCGCTCAACGTTTGTTTTACGATAGGTCAGGCATTGCAAGTTTTTAGAGTACCCACAATCCTAGCCAAGCTTTCATGGCTAATCTTGAAAGCTAATCTTGAAAGCGCGGAGTGAGACAATAGGGGCAATCTAACCACTCTTGCTTCAGTTCTGCGCTACAGGTACGACAACTTAAGGAACTCTTCCGCTTGGTTCTGAGTTCTGATTCCAACCCAGAATCTGTGAATGTCACCCGTTCGATTTCTTCTAGTGTGGTCTCTCCTTGTCGCACCAAGTTTAAGCTGTAGGCTAGTAAGGTAGTCATGCCTTCTTCAACCGCCACTTCTTTTAAAGTGTCTGTGGGTGCGCCTTGGTTAATTAAAGTTTGCAGTCGCTCAGTCACCCGCATGACTTCGTAAACTCCACACCGCCCTTTATATCCAACCCCATTGCATTTCTGGCAAAGCTGCCCTTTTGTGCTTGCCTCTTGAATTTCTTGAGGCTCTAATGTGTTCGCCTTGTAGAGGGTTAGGTCTCCATCTCTAGAACTGGTTAAGCCAAATCGGGCAAGTTCGTCGCGGTTAGGATGGTAGGGAATGCGGCACTCACTACACACTCGCCGCACCAACCGCTGGGCAACCACTCCCAGCAGTGCGCCGGAAATCATGAAGGGTTCAACGCCCATTTCGTCGAGCCGAGCGATCGCGCCAGCCGCATCGTTAGTGTGAAGCGTGGTTAAAACTAGGTGACCGGTTAACGCCGCCTCAATCGCCGTTTTTGCCGTTTCGCGATCGCGTGTTTCACCCACCAGAATCACATCGGGATCTTGCCGCAAAAATGCCCGTAAGATCATCGCAAAATCCATCCCCTTCTCGCGAATCACCTGCACCTGAGTTAACCCAGGCAGGGTATACTCAATCGGGTCTTCCGCGGTGCTGATGTTTACACCCGGATCGTTCCGTTCCGATAGAGCAGAGTAAAGCGTAGTCGTTTTACCAGAACCCGTCGGTCCGGTTACTAGAATCAGCCCAAACGGTTTCGCCACCATATCTTGAACGATTTTTAGCGTGTTTGGATCGCTAATCAGCTTACCCAAACCTAGTTGGGTATCGGAATTATCCAAAATCCGTAACACAACTTTCTCGCCGTGTTTACTAGGCAGCGTACTGACGCGAAAGTCAATATTGCGATTATCGTAGCGACGACGAATCCGACCATCTTGAGGCAGTCGGCGTTCCGCAATATCTAGGTCAGACATGATTTTGAAGCGAGCCGTTACTGCAGGAATGATTTTCTTAGGAAACGGCTTATCAAAAGCTTCACGCAGTACCCCATCTCGTCTAAAGCGCACTCTCAAAAACTCTTCCTGCGGCTCAATGTGGATGTCTGATACCCCTTCTTGGAGGGCTTTGATCATAATCTTGTTTGCCAAAGCAATCACTGGGGCGGCTTCTGCGTCAGCAATATTTAGATCAGCTTCTGATTCATCCTGAACATCTTGCAGATCCATATAGCCTAAGCCTTCTAGATCCGCGTCAATATCAACTTTTTGATTCTCTTCAATTTTTTTCTGCTTCTCAACCTGCTCATCCAGATAGCTGGAAATCAGCCGTTGATAATCTTCATTGGTAATCACCAACCGCTGGAGCGCTAACCCCTTAGGACGCAGCACCCGGTTCAAATCATCCTGGGCAGTCAAATCATCTGGATTCACCATTGCCACAAGAATATAGGGCTTGTCGCCCTCTTCTCCTTTAGACAATGGAATCAATTTGCGGGCGCGGCACATATCGATGGGAATTAACGTGCCAATCAGATCGCCAATTTGCCCCGTAGGAATTTGATTAATCTCTGGATCAAGCGATTCAACTCCATACAAAATCTTTAGCTCGAAAAGCTGTTGTTTTTTGTATTGCCGAATTAAATCGGGGGGAAGTGGTTGCCCCGTCAAGGATTCCAAAACATCTAGCAAAGACCTGCCAGACTTTCGGCTATCTATCAGAGCTTGTTTCATCTGGTCGTTATTGGCATACCCAGACTGAACCAGCTTATTTCCAAACGGTGAAAAGTTATTCTGTACAACGAGCGCTCGACGCGGAGAAGAGGAGTGAGTCATAGCCTATGGAAGATGAACTCTTTATAAGGTATTCCCAAAACTATCGAATACGAACGATCAAGGAACACAGATGAATAAATTTGATCTACGGTCAGCAGCCCCTACAAATTGATGGGCGCAGGGTCTAGTCTTTTGAAAAACTTTAATTATCATGATGATAGCTTTTGCGGCTATCTTCGTCAGGTTTTCGTCTAGGTTTGTGATTATTTTGCATAAGAGCAAAATTTTTGACCCAAAACTCCTGAGTTTTTATAATGACTTCTGACTAGAATTTGATCTAGTATTCACCTGAGAACCAAGGATCTAGCAGCTTAATCAAAATACAACGCCATTTTTTCAAAAAAATTGATTAAATTTGATTAGATTAAATGAGTTTAAACTGTCCGCGTTAGGGCAGACTTGTCTAGGGTCTTTTTTAGCTTTGCTAGATTCCCGCACGGGCTAGGATTTAGAATTAGGAATAGTTCGCAACGACACAGGATAGTCTTCATCGCAATTGGAAAGCCCACAATGATTGAAGAAGAAAATAATCAGGAAACAATGGAAGAGTCTATGGTTAATTCGGCTGAGGTGTCAGGCGCATCGACTGAGATGGGCGGTGAGGATGCATCAGTGTTAGGAGGAGAATCGGTTGATTCTGCGGAGCAGCAAGGGATTGAAGCTGAAACGGCTGAAGCAGGCATGGAAAATGAAACGCTTGAGGATGCGGAGTCTCTATTAAAGCTTGGCGTACTGCAAGGTGAAATTCAGGCGCTGAAAACTCAACTTGAAGACCGTACGGGGCAATATATGAGAATTGCCGCAGATTTTGATAATTACCGGAAGCGAACCCAACGCGAGAAGGAAGAATTTGAGCAGCAGGTAAAATGCTCGACAATTATTGAGATGTTGCCGGTTGTGGATAATTTTGAACGGGCGCGATCGCAGATTAAACCTCAAACTGAGCAAGAAACAACCATCCACAAAAGCTACCAAAGTGTTTATAAGCAACTGGTAGATTGTTTGAAGCGGGTGGGTGTTGCACCCATGCGAACTCAGGGATTGGAGTTTGACCCGACGTTGCATGAAGCGGTGATGCGTCAAGCAACGGATGAGTACGCCGAAGGGATTGTGATGGAAGAGCTACAGCGGGGCTACCTAGTGGGCGATCGCGTGTTGCGCCATGCGCTGGTGAAAGGTGCTGCTCCTTTGGAACCCGTGATACCCTCGGAGGAAGCTGACCCAAATAATTCAGATAGCTAAGAGTTCTTGAGCGCTGACTCTAATTCATAACCACAAGGTTGAGTTTGGCGCTAGAAGGCAAAGCAGCTACCGTTAGACACTATCAGTCCGCGTTGCTGGCTAGCCAATGTTCACATTCACCGCATGTACCTTTACTGCCGCCAACCATGGGAAAAGTCATTGGGATCGACCTAGGTACGACAAATAGCTGTGTTGCTGTCTTAGAAGGCGGTCAGCCCGTTGTAATTTCTAACTCTGAGGGTGGACGAACCACTCCAAGTATGGTGGGTTTTGGTAAAGCGGGTGAGCGTTTAGTGGGGCAACTCGCCAAGCGCCAAGCCGTTACGAATGCCGAAAACACTGTCTTTAGCATCAAGCGATTTATCGGGCGGCGATGGGAGGAAACTGAACAAGAGCGATCGCGCGTTCCCTACAACTGTGTTCGGGGAAAAGACGATACGGTGGATGTCCAAATTCGCGGCAGATCTTATACTCCCCAAGAAATTTCTGCCATGATCTTGCAGAAGCTTAAACAAGATGCAGAAAATTATTTGGGTGAAGAGGTAACGCAAGCCGTTATTACTGTGCCGGCTTATTTTAGCGATGCTCAACGACAAGCTACTAAAGATGCCGGAACCATCGCTGGGCTGGAAGTTCTACGAATTATCAATGAGCCAACTGCCGCTGCCCTTGCTTATGGCATGGATAAACAAGATCAAGATCAGTGCGTTTTAGTCTTTGATTTAGGCGGCGGCACCTTTGATGTCTCTATTTTGCAGATGGGGGATGGAGTGTTTGAAGTCAAAGCGACTTCTGGAAACAACCATTTGGGGGGAGATGACTTTGATGATGCGATCGTTCGCTGGATGATTGAAGACTTTAAGTCTGAAGAAGGCATCGATCTTTCCGTTGATAAGATGGCGCTTCAACGGCTGAGAGAGGCAGCAGAAAAAGCCAAAATTGAGCTTTCTAGTACCAAAACCACTTCGATAAATCTGCCTTTCATCACCGCTGATGAAACCGGTCCCAAACATTTAGAAACGGAGTTAACTCGCGCTAAGTTTGAAGAGCTTGCCAGTCAATTGGTTGAAGGCACCATCCAGCCAACCGAACAGGCGCTTAAAGATTCAGACTTAAGCATTGAAAACATCGATCGCATCATTTTAGTCGGCGGCTCTACCCGTATTCCAGCAGTCCAAGACGCAATTCGTAAATACTTCAATGACAAAGCCCCCGATCGCTCTGTCAATCCCGACGAAGCCGTTGCCTTGGGTGCTGCCATTCAAGCGGGTGTTTTGGGCGGCGAAGTTAAAGATTTGTTGCTGCTTGATGTGACTCCCCTATCCCTAGGAATTGAAACCTTGGGTGAAGTGTTCACCAAAATTATTGAGCGTAACACCACAGTTCCTACGAGCAAAACCCAGGTTTTTTCGACGGCAACCGATGGACAAACCTCAGTTGAAATTCACGCGCTTCAAGGGGAGCGCGCCATGGCGAAGGACAACAAAAGTTTGGGCAAGTTTCAACTGACTGGAATTCCCCCTGCACCTCGTGGAGTGCCTCAGATAGAAGTTGCCTTTGATATTGATGCGAATGGCATTCTTAAAATATCTGCTCGTGATAAAGGCACGGGGCGAGAACAAAGTGTCTCCATCTCTAATACAGGCGGCTTGAGCAGCACCGAAATTGAACGGATGCGTCAAGAAGCCGAAGTCTATGCAGACGATGATTTGGCGCGGAAGAAGCTAGTTGACCTCAAGAACCAGGCAGACACCTTGTTCTATAGCTATGAAACAACGCTGCGCGACAATAGCGAATGGATTACTGAAGATCTCAAAGCGCAAGGAGAGCAGCGCGTTGAGGAACTGAAAGCCGCGATCGCAACTCCCAACATTACAGTCGATGAAATGCAACAGCGATTAGACGCGCTTCAGCAAACTTTATTAGCCGTGGGTGCCTCCGTTTACGCTCGCACAAGTCCGGCTTCGACGGGCGAATTCACGCATACCGGAACCCAAGATGCCACAGTTGAGTACGACCTAAATTCACACACTAATTCTGGCGATGAGGACGAATTTAGTGAAGAAGATGCCACAGTTACCGCAGATTATGAAGCGGTTGACTAAGCTATTGGCTGAAAACAAAACTTCGCTATGATTAGCGATCGCCATTGCCTCAGCTAAATTTCTTACTTAAGCTAGAAGTTTATTCGCTAAGGTAAGGGGAAGTAGATACAAAAAAGGGTAACTTGGCTTCTGACCAATCGTTGCCTTTAATCAACTTTTTATTCTTACTGAAATTCAAGCTCAGACCACCCAATCCATCTATTTTTTACAACGTGCTATGGCTGGTGATTACTATGAAACCCTTGGAATTTCTCGCGAAGCAGACAAAGAGGAGCTTAAGCGTGCCTATCGCCGCTTAGCTCGAAAGTACCATCCTGATGTCAACAAAGAACCTGGAGCCGAAGAGCGCTTTAAGGAAGTGAATCGGGCATACGAAGTCCTCTCTGAGCCAGAATTGCGTTCTCGGTACGATCGCTATGGCGAACAAGGCGTTAGTGCTGGAGCCGCTGGAGCGCAGGATTTTGGTGATTTTGGCGGATTTGCAGCCGACATTTTTGAAAGCTTTTTCAGTGGTTTTGGGGGCGCAAGCGGCACCCAAACCAGTACTCGGAAGCGAGGACCGGCTCGCGGGGATGATCTCCGTCTAGATTTGAAATTAGACTTCCGAGATGCAATTTTTGGTGGCGAAAAGGAAATTCGTATTGCCCATCTAGAAAACTGCAACACCTGTGATGGCAGCGGTGCAAAACCTGGAACTCGTCCGCAAACGTGCTCAACCTGTAATGGCGCAGGACAAGTTCGTCGAGCGGCTCGCACCCCCTTTGGTAGCTTTACCCAAGTCTCTGTTTGTCCCACCTGCAACGGGTCTGGGCAAATGATTGAGGACAAATGCGAAACCTGCGGTGGACGAGGACAGCGCCAAGAAACCAAAAAGTTGAAAATTACAATCCCAGCCGGGGTAGACAATGGCACCCGTCTGCGAGTAACTGGCGAGGGCGATGCCGGAATGCGGAATGGTCCTGCGGGTGATTTATACGTCTACCTATTTGTCAACGAAGATGCAGAGTTTCACAGAGATGGCATTAATCTTCTATCTGAGCTAAAGATTAGTTACATTCAAGCGATTTTAGGATCTCGCGTTGAAGTGAATACGCTGGATGATAGACAAGATAAGCTACAGGAATTAGTCATTCCAGCCGGGATTCAACCGGGAACTGTTCTGAAGCTTGAGGGGAAAGGGGTGCCCCGGTTGGGGAATTCAGTCAGTCGAGGGGATCATTTGATTGCAGTATCCATTGATATCCCCACTAAAATTGCGCCTGAAGAACGAGAATTATTGGAAAAATTGGCGAAAATTCGGGGCGATCGCACCGAAAAAGGAGGAATTGAAGGCTTTATCGGCAAGGTATTTGGGTCATGAACAACCTGAATCAGACGATTCAACCCGATGCCCCAATGGATTTACGCGGAACGCCTTGCCCGATCAATTTTGTGCGCACCAAGCTGCGGTTAGAGCAATTAGCTCCTGGCACACTATTGGAGGTTTGGCTTGATCCCGGTGAGCCTGTTGAGCAAGTGCCTGATAGCCTAGCGATGGAAGGCTACTTGATTGAACAAGTTGAAGATCGAACCGACTATTTTGCCCTGAAGGTTCGTCGTCCTTTGGCAAATAGCCCTAATTGAACTATGGATTCTGATTTACAGAATTCATTCACCTCTTCAGATTGCCCATCTGACGGGATTTGGGGCACCGTTGTGGCAGTTCAGGCAAACTACTATCAGGTCAAGCTAGATCGTAAGCAGAATCCAATCAATCCGGAAACAGAGAATCAGCGTAAAACCCTGCTGCCTGATCCCCGAAATCTGACTGCGGATACGCTTCTGTGTACTCGCCGATCGCGCTTGAGAAAGTTGGGTCAGCGGGTGATGGTAGGCGATCGCGTAGAAATTGAAGAACCCGACTGGCAGGGAGGTCGAGGGGCAATCAGCGCCGTTTTACCCCGTCGATCTGAATTAGATCGTCCCCCGATCGCGAATACAGATCAGATCCTGTTGGTGTTCGCTATGGCAGAACCGACGCTTGATCCCCATCAACTGACTCGGTTTTTGGTCAAAGCAGAATCTAGCCATTTACCCATTTGTCTGTGCTTTAGTAAAACCGATTTGGTGAGCGCACCAGAGCAAGCCCAATGGGAACAACGAATTCAGCAATGGGGATATCAGCCAAAATTTATTAGTTTGCATCAACAAACCGGCTTAACCACATTGTTCGATCAGTTAAGCGATCGCATTACCGTTGTTGCAGGTCCATCTGGAGTCGGCAAATCTAGCCTGATTAATCATCTGATTCCGTTGGCAAAACTGCGGGTTGGCGAAGTATCCGGCAAGCTCGCACGAGGACGACACACGACCCGGCACATAGAACTGTTTGACCTGCCAGCAGGCGGATTGTTAGCAGACACGCCTGGGTTTAACCAGCCCGATCTTGATTGCCACCCAAAAGACTTAGCCAATTACTTTCCAGAAACACGACAGCAGTTAGCAGACGCTTCTTGTCAGTTCAGCGATTGCCTGCATCAAGATGAGCCTGGGTGTATTGTGCGGGGAGACTGGGAGCGCTATGAGATTTATTTAGTGATGCTGCAAGAAGCGATCGCCCATCACCAAGCCTGCGATCGCCAAGGTCGCGCAGAAAATAACCTCAAGCTCAAAAATCATCACCGGGGCAATCTCACCTATGAACCCAAACTAGAACCCAAAAAATATCGCCAGATTTCTCGCCGAACCCAGCAACATCAGCTTCAAATTTTGCAAGACGACGAACTAGATTGAGATAAGCTAATCGTCTTTTAGATTGCAGTCGAATGCATATCAGCTTGATCTTAAGATTTTTTGATGAGCAGATCGGTTACGCGGATTGGGCGAATTTGCAGAACACTAAGGCATGTCGGGGTCAGGTTGAGGATGGGTTTGTCCAGGTTGTTCATCTCCCCGGCAGGCAAAATAGGAAATCCTGATACCAGATGGCTATGAGAAAATAGAGGAGAAGTCGCTCATTTTTCTGTGTCCTATGACTACAGCGGATCTATTCCCAACCCTCAAAGGGTTGCCTCGTGCAGAAAAATTGAAAGTCATGCAATTTCTGATTGCAGAGTTAGCGAAAGAAGAAGAGCCAACGCTACAAGCGGGCGCAATATACTCTCTTTGGTCACCGCTCAATTCCCATGAAGCGGTGACCAAGCTTAGTCAACTCCTAGAAGCAGATCGAACGGCGCAAAATGCAAAATGCCCAACGATTCAGCTTTGTGGAAGGATTTGACACCTTTGGCGTTCCTGATGCTCTGCCGCAATTACCGCTCTTCCTGACGTACCAAGGTTTATCAGTGGAGGTTCCAGCACTATTAGATACAGGTGCCAGTGTTAACGTTTTACCGTATGGCGTTGGAGTTCAGCTTGGTGCGGTGTGGGAAGAACAAACAATTTCTGTGACTCTTGCTGGTAACTTGGCTTCGGTTGAGGCGAGAGGTTTGCTGGTTTCTGCACAGATTAGCAATTTTGACCCAGTGCGGTTAGTTTTTGCGTGGAGCTTATCTGACGATGCCCCTTTACTACTGGGTCGAATGAATTTTTTCTTGGAATTTGATGTCTGTTTTTACCGTTCACAACTTGCTTTTGAAGTCCGTCCTAAAACTTAAAACACTGTATAACAAGCTCGTTGCAACTGACCGTTTGCACCTCTTCTTTGAGTTCGAGAGATTGTCTACGGCGGGTGAACGGCATCGTTCAGCACTCTAGTACTCTACTTTTCCGTGCCAGTTAGTGCGCGGAAGTTCGGTATGGGCTAGCAGTTTGCCCTGAGAGATGACGTATTGGGCGATCGCGCGGCGACGGATGGCATCATAGCGATCGCTGGCATCCAGCACGATCAGGTTGGCGGGTTTGCCGACTTCAATCCCATATTTATCTTGCAGGTTGAGCGTGGTTGCTCCATTCCAGGTGATCATATTGTAGCAGGCATCAATTTCAGCCTTGCCCGTCATTTGGCAAATATGTAGCCCCATGGAGGCGACCTCCAACATATTGCCTGTGCCTAAGGGATACCAGGGATCTTGAATGCAATCATGCCCAAAGCTCACATTGGTTCCCTGCTGCCAGAGTTCCTTGACGCGGGTCACGCCTCGACGCTTAGGGTAAGTATCGGCGCGTCCTTGCAGGGTGATATTAATCAAAGGATTGGCGATGAAGTTAATGGGGGTGCGGCGCAGACTGCCTAACAGCTTGACGGCATAGGCGTTGTTGTAAGAC
>JBGTAZ010000081.1:0-7582 GCA_041749615.1 Leptolyngbyaceae cyanobacterium
TAAACTGCCGCAGCCGATGAATGAATGGTGGTATTCTGATCGCCTGAAGCGCGATGTGCCAGTATCCATCCAACCTCCGGCACCGATGACTCGGCTGGCAACCCGTTCTACCACGGTTGGCGCTGCCGACGACACCAAAACAGCCGGATAAACCGCAGTTCCCCACTCTGGGTGCAGCAGAATACAACAGCCATCAATGTCCATCGTGGCATAGCCCAAACAATCTTTGACCACCGCAACATCATCCATCGATCGCCCCGCTTGAGACAGCCTTGGCAGACCCGTTTTGGGATCAAACAAATCGGCATGGTGTCCCTGATTCTGCAATTCTGCCGCGATCGCGCTGCCCATCTGTAAAAAACGATCGCGCAACACATGCTTTTGCATTTCTGTGATGGGCGATCGCTCCATCAATCCGCAGTTTGACTGCTGTAGCACAATCAACACCGACGCGATCGGGCACGACCAACCCGGCAAGAGTTGATCGGCATACCGACAAATAAACGGGCTAGGCGGATGAACCGAATAAAGCATCGGATAGATAGTGGATAAAAAGAAGGACGCACTTTAATGCGTCCTCATAACCATATTATTAAAGTATCAAAACGGGCGAGGAGGGATTCGAACCCCCGACACCGTGGTTCGTAGCCACGTGCTCTAGTCCACTGAGCTACACACCCTTACTAGCTTTGTAATATTAGCATACTCAACCCACATGACACAAAATTTTGCTCCACTTTCTGACAATTCCATTCCAACGCTGACTCACCTCGATGAACAGGGGCAGGCGCAGATGGTGGATGTTTCTGGCAAAGCTCAAACCGTCCGAGAAGCCATTGCAGTGGGGCGCGTGCGAATGTTACCCGAAACCCTCGCCGCGATCGCCGCCGGAAACACCCCAAAAGGCGATGTGCTTGGCACAGCACGACTCGCAGGCATTATGGCGGCAAAGCAAACCGCCAACCTGATTCCGCTGTGTCATCCATTGCCAATTCACAAAGTAGATGTGAAAATTACGCCCGATGCCGCTCTACCCGGCTACCAGATTCAAGCGATCGTCAAAATCAAAGCTGAAACTGGCGTGGAAATGGAGGCTCTAACCGCCGTTGCGATCGCTGCCCTCACGCTCTACGACATGGCAAAAGGGCTAGAAAAATCAATCTGCATCGAAGATATTCACCTGCTCAGCAAAACAGGCGGCAAATCTGGTGATTATCGCCAAGAGGAATGAAGTGCGGTGTACGGTGTACAGAGTGCGAAACGTAGAACTCCAAACTCCGAACTTTTTCACTCTGAACTTTTACTCCTGACTCCGAACTGTTTACTCCGAACTCCTTCGTTATGCTTCAAACCATTGCCACCCAGCCTTTTCCCGATCAAAAGCCGGGGACTTCGGGACTTCGCAAAAAAGTGTCCGTGTTTCAGCAGCAGCACTATCTGGAGAACTTTGTTCAGTCTATTTTTGACAGTCTGGAGGGGTTTGAGGGAAAAACGCTGGTGGTGGGCGGCGATGGACGGTACTACAACCGAGTTGCGATTCAAATTATTCTGAAAATGGCGGCGGCAAATGACGTCGGGCGAGTGCTAGTCGGGCATGATGGCATCCTTTCCACACCTGCCGCTTCCTGTATTATTCGGAAAAATCAGGCGTTTGGTGGCATTATTCTCTCCGCTAGTCACAATCCGGGCGGTGTGAAGGGCGACTTTGGCATCAAATACAACAGCGGTAACGGGGAACCTGCGTCAGAAACTACCACAGAAGCGATTTTTGCCTGTAGTAAAACGATTCGCACTTACAAAAGTTTGGATGTGCCTGATGTGGATTTGGACAAAGTGGGCTGGACTAAACTGGGCGATATGACAGTAGAGGTCATTGATTCAGTCAATGATTATGCTCAATTATTGGAGTCGTTGTTTGATTGCGATCGCATTCGAGAATTGCTGACCAATGGACGGTTCCGGTTATGTATAGATTCGATGCACGCAGTCACCGGAGCCTATGCCCATCGTCTGTTTGAGCAGCGGTTGGGGGCTACGTTGGGCACGGTGCAAAACGGCAAAAGTTTGGAAGACTTTGGCGGTGGACATCCTGACCCCAATCTGGTGTATGCCCAGGAGTTAGTGGCGCGGATGTTTGGAGAGAACGCTCCTGATTTTGGGGCGGCGTTTGATGGCGATGGCGATCGCAATATGATTTTGGGGCGCAATTTCTTCGTCACTCCCAGCGATAGCCTTGCCGTACTAGCTGCCAACGCACATCTAGTGCCTGCCTACCGCGCTGGACTAGCAGGAATCGCCCGTTCCATGCCCACCAGTCAAGCAGCGGATCGGGTTGCCGCTCACTTAGGCATTAACTGCTACGAAACCCCCACGGGCTGGAAGTATTTTGGCAATCTGCTGGATGCGGGCAAGATTACCCTCTGCGGCGAAGAAAGCTTTGGCACCGGATCAAATCACATTCGCGAAAAGGATGGCTTGTGGGCGGCATTATTTTGGCTGAATATTCTCGCGGTGCGGCAGCAGTCAGTCGCGGCGCTCGTCCAAGACCACTGGCAGATCTATGGACGCAACTATTACTCTCGCCATGATTACGAAAACCTAGAGAGCGATCGCGCCCATGCCTTAGTCGATCATCTCCACCAGATTATGCCAACCCTCAAAGGTAAGCAGTTTCGCACTCATCAAGTAAGCGCCTGCGATGACTTCAGCTATATCGATCCCGTAGATGGCAGCGTTAGCACCCATCAAGGCATTCGACTGGGCTTTACCAACGGCTCACGCATCGTCTTTCGGCTTTCCGGGACGGGCACCGAAGGCGCAACCCTGCGAGTGTATCTGGAACGCTACGAGCCAAATACTGGCAATCACACGCTTAATTCTCAAACCGCCTTGAAAGACTTGATTGCGATCGCCGCAGAAGTCGCCCAAATCCACGCTTTCACCGATCGCTCTACCCCAACAGTGATTACTTAGAGTCTTCTGAAACCAAAAGATTTGCAAAGAAAAGTATTTATTTGTACTGTTCTCAGGTAAGTTAAGACAAATTTGAGGATAGCTTATGAGATACACCGTAGAAGATGGTGGGCGCTTAAACAACTTTGCTGTTGAGCCAAAGATGTACAAGGCAGAACCCCCCTCCGGAAACCAAAAGCGCAACTACATCATTTTAGGCGTGCTAGGAATGGGATTGATTGGGGCATTAGTGGCTGTGGCGGTGTCCGTATCTTAGCCATCTGCTACTGAATCTTTAAATAAAAATCGAGATCGCTTCACTGGCTAGCATTTCAAATTAATTGATTCCCGTTTGTAGGACGTTCTATGGAACCCACTTGCAGACGGGATTTTTAGTAAAAAATTAGTGGCGTTGCTGAATGCAAGTATGATTTTTGACTGTAGGGGTAGGTCTTGTGCCTACCCTGACGTAAGCGGAGGGCAACCACAAGGGATTGCCCCTACAAATTTCCTCCCCAGATTCAGCAATGCCGGATTCTTAAGCAAGTAAATCTTAAACAAGTAAATCCTAAACAAGGGAAACATAGTCCGCATCAAAAGGGATTGAGGGAGACTCACTATATAAATTTTGCGCGAAGAGAAAGCGTCTAAAGACTCACCTTTAGCAAGAGTTTATGAACTTGTTCCTCTAGAGAACTGAGTCATTACACAATATTAAGCAGTGGCATTGCCGTAGTTCTGAGCAATTAACTCTAGCCATCTAGTGAGTTTCTAAGTGTAATGAACGAATCAATGATTTCTGCCCTACTGGAAGAACTGAGAAATTCGGATGAAACCATTCGCGATCGCGCAACCCGTGAACTGTGGCGAATTTGGTTTGAGCAAAAAGGAGCCATCGGGCTAGAAACAATTCGCCGTGCCCAAGTTTTTCTAGAAATGCGGGATTTTGATCAATCAGAGGATCTACTAACCACGTTGGTAACCCAACAGCCCGATTTTGCAGAAGCTTGGAATCGTCGCGCTGTGCTTTACTACATTCAAGGAAATTATCAAGCCGCGATCGCAGACTGCAAAACTGCTATTCAGCTTACCCCCATCCACTTTGGCGCACTCCATGGTTTAGGACTTTGCTATGTGGCGATCGGGAACTATTCCTACGCAATTAAAGCTTTCCGTCAAGCGTTAGCGGTACAGCCCTACTCTTTAGAAAACCAACGGTTCCTCTTGGAATGCACTGCCAAACTCTCATAAAACAGATTGATTGCCTGAAACCTGCTAACCGATTGTTCCACAAACTCAAGTCAGTGACTTAGATCACTGAGCATTCAAACCTCAATCACGCCTTCCCTTAATTAGTTAGAAGATAATAATTTGGTGGAGTTCTGTAAATAATCATGAATCATATCAGCATGATCCGAAGGTTGGTTGAAGAAGCCCTTCATGTCAAAAAGTTAACTTGTAGCATTGAAAATGAAATCAACTACGAGCTAACGCGGCTAGGGCACATTTCAGATTCAGACTTTGAAGCACTTGAACTATTAATGTCAGAAATGGATGCGGGGCGCATTGCCTTAGTGCCCAGCCTCTAGCCATCAATAGCGGCTTAGAGAAGCGGCTTAGAGATAGAGATCTTTTTCTAAAACTTAAGCCTGTAAGCTTATGAGACAGGAAAACCGGATCTAAACGCCCGATTTTCCGCTATGAAATCCGAGGCGCAAGCTAAACCTTGAACTTTTCAGTGATGCGTCGCATTGCCTCTTCTACATTTTTGCGGCTGTTAAACGCAGAAATCCTAAAATATCCCTCACCTGCGGCACCGAAACCAGAACCGGGTGTACCTACTACGTTGACGGTGTTCAAAAGCTTATCAAAGAAATCCCAGCTAGAGAGGTTCTGGGGCGTTTTCACCCATACATAAGGTGCATTCACGCCGCCATATACTTGGATGCCTGCGGTCGTTAACTGTTCACGAATGATTTGGGCGTTGTCCATATAAAAGCGAACGAGCGCTTGGACTTGGCTCTGTCCTTCGGGCGAATACACGGCTTCTGCACCTCGTTGAATGACATAAGATACGCCATTAAATTTGGTGGATTGTCGGCGATTCCACAGTTGCCACAACGAGACATCCGATCCGTCGGCAGCTTTGCCCATCAAGGTTTTGGGCACAACGGTTAGGGCACAACGGGTGCCAGTGAATCCGGCATTTTTGGAAAAAGAACGGAATTCGATCGCACACTCCCGCGCTCCTTCAATTTCATAAATCGAGTGGGGCAGGTCTGGATCAGTAATAAAGGCTTCGTAGGCAGCATCAAAGAAAATGATTGAGCCATGGGCTTTGGCATAGTTGACCCAAGCCTGCAAGTGTTCCCGTGTGGCAGTGGCTCCGGTGGGGTTGTTGGGGAAGCAGAGGTAAATTAAATCTACTTTTTCCGAGGGAATGCTGGCAGTGAAATGATTTTCAGCCGAGATCGGCAAGTAGACCAAGCCACCATATTCACCGCGATCGCTGGCATCGCCCGTATGTCCTGCCATGACGTTCGTATCAACGTAGACGGGATAAACGGGATCGGTCACGGCGATCGTGTTGGTGTTGCCAAAAATATCAAGAATATTGCCGCAATCGCACTTGGAGCCATCGGAAATAAAGATTTCTGAGGCATCAATGTCGCAGCCCCGCGCTTGAAAGTCGAACTGGGCAATCTTTTCTCGCAGCCATGCATAGCCTTGTTCGGGACCGTAGCCTTTAAAGCTGTCGCGATCGCCCATTTCTTCCACCGCCTGGATCATAGCGGTGCGGCAGGCTTCTGGCAGGGGTTCCGTCACATCGCCAATTCCCAATCGGATCACCTTTGCGTCGGGGTTTTCCGCTACAAAAGCATTCACTCGTCGCGCAATTTCTGGAAACAGGTAGCCCGCTTTGAGCTTGAGGTAGTTATCGTTAATCGTTGCCATAGGATTGCTAAAACTTAGTACAAGGGCTGCTCGTTCTATTATTCCGAAAAATGGGTCATAAAAGCATCCAGAATAAAATGACCCAGGCGGAACGCGGGAAAAAAGAATGGCGCAGCGGGATGAGGCATTGGCGAATCAAGAGGATGACAGAGCGATCGCGGCGTTGATAGAGGACGCATTAGATTCGCAGATTCAAGTCAAGGTGCAGCGGCGACACACTGGCTTGCGGGTGTTATTGGAGGGTGATTGCATCCCGGAACAGGCAGCGGCGATCGCCCTCATTCGCCAAACGCTGGAAAGCCAGCAACCCAAGGGCATTACTCAGATAGAAATTTATGCACGGCATCTGGGAGCTACTCAACTCGCATGGCGCACAACGTTGACTCTTGCAGCTTTAGATTTGCCCTCGGATGCCGCAATTTTTCAGGTTGAAGAACCACAGCCTCAGATGACTGCTGTTTCTAGGGCAGGTAAATTGCTAGAGCGATCGCGCCGTTTAAGTCCCAACAAGATTAGTTCCGCTGGATGGGGTGCCTTGGGCACAGGTTTGATTTTGGCAGTTGTTCTCGTGATCATCAGTCCGCTGAAGCTGCTGTTTGCTGGCTTTTTGGTCATAGTGCATGAGGTGGGTCATGCCGTGACCCATTGGCTCTTTGGTCGCCCTGCCTTGCCCACCGTAAATTTGCTCTATGGCGGCGGCATTACGCTGGTGTTTGAGCAGTCTCTCCTGGTAATCGGGCTGATTTATCTTGGCTTGACAGTGCTTGCCTATGGATGTCGTTTCTATCCAAGATTGCTGGGCGGGTTGGCTGGACTCGCGATTTTATATACTTTCTGTCTACGCACCTCCACCAACACGATGCTTTCGACGTTTATGGGGCACGGCATGGAGTTAGTTGCGATCGCCCTTTGCCTTTATTTGTCTGCCAGTGGTTATCTGTGTCGCATTGCGGGCGATCGCTCTATTTACGCAATGCTGGGCTTTTTTACCTGGTTTTACGACCTGCAATTTTCCTGGAAACTCATCCATGACGAGGATTTTCGAGCCTTTTATGAAAGCGGTATTGGCGGAGTGTTAGACAATGATTTTGTGATTTTGGCAACCGAATATTTTCACACCGATTTAGCCGCGATCGCTCAATGGTTTTGGCTTGCTTGCCTGCTAGCACCCGTAGTTGCGTTTCTCGTACTGCGATATGAATCTTGGTTTCAACGTGGAATCAATCTGCTACTCAAACAAAAGCCATAAATCTCTTTCGTTTGATTTCGCAGTACAGCAAGCAAAAATTGTCCAATCAACCGTCAGGGATTTTTAGAGGGCAATTGCACACGACGGGTTGGCAACGATGCAACAAATTGTTGGATTGCTTTGAGATATGAGCCTTGCTCCGGTTGATAAATTCGGACATGATCAGCGCCAGAAATCAGAAACAATTGTTTCGGTTTAGGAGCCGCGTTATATAGCTGCTGACTCATTTCAGACGGTACAACAGAATCAGCTTTGCCGTGAATCAACAAAACAGGCACTTTCAGCGATTTAACCTTTGAGAGTGAATCGAATCGCTCGGTGAGGATTAAATCGATAGGGAAAAGTTGAGAAAACGCCCGGTGTTTGACAGTCTGAGCCATAGAAGTGAATGAACTTTGCATGATTAATCCACCCGTTTCAGGATGC
>JBGTAZ010000082.1:0-4478 GCA_041749615.1 Leptolyngbyaceae cyanobacterium
GGTTGTTATTTCCGGTGACTTGGTCGTTGGAGCATGTTTTGCATTGGTCGTTGTGGCGCAGGACGCATCAGGCCACGGCTCGTTTCTTCCATTACAAGAAGAGGGCAGGGTTATCCTCCGCCTAAATACAACTGTAATACTAAAGAGCAAAGCACAGGGTGGGGCGATACGATATGTTAGTAGATATCTACTGTCGCCCGTTGGATGGTCGTCACCTACCCGCTCTCCCAGTCTTGAAGTCGAGTCTATCGTCTCTGCTTCTGTCCTGTCCCCCCATAAATTCTGTTGGAGCGGTGAACAGAGTCTTCGCGCTTCGTTTCGGTCATACTTGTCACCGCTCAACAGACCCGTTATGCCGCTCAGGTTATTTTCTAGGGCAGTAGTTTAGAACTTGTCTGTTGGTGTCTGGCATTCAGTCATCTTGAGGTCATTAATGGGACATGTGTTTTGATCGATTAGTGGGAGACCGCTGCTGATTCTACAATGGAGAAAGTTTTTGCTTACACTAGAAATTCAGATGAATCCGCAACTCAAAATCGAGGTAGCTGAAGAATCAAAACCTGATGAGACTGAATTCGTTGTTCAACAACTGCTCCAATTCAATAGCCGTTGTGCTGGTGAGGGCAAGTTTCGGCAATTAGCTGTTTTCTTACGAGATGCGGACGAAAATCTAGTCGGTGGGCTGATTGGGTCAACCTATTGGCAATGGCTACACGTCGATGTTTTTTGGATACACGAATCCTACCGAGGAGAAGGTTACGGTGTCTCCCTTCTAGCCGCTGCGGAGCAGGAAGCTGTTAAGCGGGGTTGCCAGTATGCCCATTTAGATACGTTTAGTTTTCAAGCACCAGAGTTTTATCAAAAGCTTGGATACGTTGTCTTTGGGGAGCTACCAGATTTTCCAGCAGGGCACAGCCGATTCTTCTTAAAGAAAGTGCTGCAATCAGCGCGGCGTATCGATTCATCTGCGCCCTGATGATCGTAAATTAAGCAGCAGGAGGCGATTTTTTCTTCAACACAACCCTCTGGAATCGCCACAGATACGCGATCGCTGCCGCTGCTAATCCGACGTATGTTCCAATCCAAACGCCTACGCCAGCCAAGGGAGTATGAAATCCCAGTAGATAGCTCGTCGTCAAGCCAATGCCCCAATACGCGATCGTTCCAAGTAGCACTGGAATTCGAGTATCTTGCAACCCTTGTAAAACACCGTTTGCTGCTCGTTGTATGCCGTCTAAGATTAGTCCAAAAGCAGCGATCTTCATGATCGAAATGCTGATATTTAAGGCGTTCGCATTGGCTGGATCATTCAGATCAAGGTACAATCCGACGATTTGACGAGGATAAATGAATAGCGCGATTCCAGTGATCAGCATAAACAATGCTGCCAACCCGATACTCACAAACGCCGCTTGTCGAATCTGTTTCCAATCTCGTTGACCAAACCACTGTCCGACTCGAACAGTTGCAGCATAGGACATGCCCAAAGGAACCATAAACAAGACGATCACAGTTTGAGACACCACTTGATGAGCCGCCAAAACTGGCGTTCCGAGCGCCCCCATAAAAAAGCTAACCGTTGTGTACAGCCCGTATTCCAACACAGCAGCAACGCCGATCGGCCCGCCTACCCAGAGTAGCTGTTGGAGAATTTTTGGTTTCAAGCGATGGAGAGATTGAAACAGCGAATACTCCTGGAGTGGTTTGTGCCAAAGCATATAGACTAATAGTGACAAAAACATAATCCAGTGAGCGCAGACACTCGCGATCGCTAATCCTGTAATTCCTAGGTCTGGGAATCCAAATTTCCCAAACCCTAAAACATAGTTACCAACGATGTTAAACAAGGTTGCAGCAACCACAATGAACATTACCGGACGTGCTTTGGAGAGTGCAATAATACAGCCTCTGAGTGCGGCAAATGCGATCGCTGGAAACAATCCCCACGCCATCACGCTCAGGTAAGTATCGGAGAGAATGACTGTTGTTTCAGCTTGTCCAAACTGGCGCATCAGCCCATCGAGATGAGCAATCGCCTGTATTCCTGGAATCGATAACAGCAAAGCAATCCACAAGCCTTGACGAGTGAATTGCCCAATTCGTTGAGTCTGTCCGGCTCCATAGGCTTCTGCAACCAGCGGACTGACCCCAGAGATCAATCCCACTCCCGTCATCATGAATGCCATAAAGATGATTGTGGCTAGTCCACCGGCTGCAAGCACATCTTGCCCCAGCCAACCCATCATGACGGTATCCACAAACCCGGTCGCAGCCTGAGCAACTTGAGCACCTGCAAGGGGAACTGCCAATTTGAGAAATTCACGGACTTCTGCTTGAATGCTGAATTGATTTGAAATATCTGCCATGATATTAAACTCAAGAACTAGAGTAGCGAAATGTGAGATGACAAACTTTCCCTAGAGATATCTTCTAGAGCAACAAGCGATCGAATCAAACAATTCGGCAAACAGAGACGAAGAATTTGACAGAATCGGTTAAGGCTGTGCCAGATCCAAGACGGTCTCAATGACTTGCGATCGCAAAGGGTCTTGCAAAGGCGCAAAATTATGCAAATGGGTTAACCATAAGCCGTCCATTGCTAATCGGATCACCGTAGCAACCTTGGGATCGAGTCCGCTAGAAATGATCTGGGTATGGCACTCTTGCCAAAAATCCCGCATTGGCTTCAACAATTCAGGATTGGTAAAATTTGCCGCTAGTAAGTTAAAGTGAAGCTCATAATTTTCTTGATCGTCGAGTGCCGATGCTCGAATATAAGCTCTAACCCAGTGTCCTGGAGTATCGGGTGCGGGATCTTTTGCAAGTTCATAATGCAATGCTTCGACGAACTTATCTAACGCTTGCTGAACCATGCCCACAATCAACGCCTCTTTGTTTGGAAAGTGATGCAATAGTCCGCCTTTACTGACACCTGCTTCGCCAGCAACCGCATCTAAAGTGAGCGCGTCAACTCCCTGCCTGACGACTACTTGATTTGCAGCCGCCAGCAATAGGCTGGGTTGGATGGACTTAGAGCGAGACCTTTTTGCAGAAACCATGAACTTCAAACCCATAGATGATAGAACTCTCACTGCCTCAGTGGGCAGTGAATCTTAAAAGATAAAACCGTCTGGCTGGTCGGACATTCACAAGATACCGTCCGGACGGTTGGATGTCAAGCCAACAATCCTGTTGTGCCGCTCAATCCTCGGTGATGACAGTGCCGAAAGCGCATCCGTTTGTAATAAGGCTGGAAGTTGCTCTCAAATTGGCGTTAGGCGATCGCTTCCAATGGGCGTTTTGAGCAGGAGTTGTAGGCTAAGATTGAAGAGGTTCCTGCCATTGGATAGCTGATATGACAACCGCAGCGCGTGTGATTCATAGTGACCCTGACATTCTGGGAGGAACTCCTGTTTTCGTTGGAACTCGTGTGCCAATGAAAACGTTGCTCGATTACCTGGAAGCGGGTGATCCACTCGATGAATTCCTCAATCATTTTCCAAGCGTTAGGCGTGAGCAAGCGATCGCAGCTCTTGAGTTGGCAAAGGAAATGCTAACAGCTTATGCGAATCCTGCTTGATGAATGTGCCCCACGTCCCCTTAAACGTGAACTGGATGATTACGAAATTCGCACAGTTGTTGAGATGGGCTGGTCAGGGAAAAAGAATGGTGAATTGTTACGGCTCATGAATCAAGAGGGCTTCACGGTTTTACTTACAACGGATCAAAATTTGCGGTATCAGCAGAATTTAGAGCAAGCTGGAGTGGCAGTTGTTGTTCTTATAGCACGCAGGAATCGTTTGCCAGATTTAGTGCCTCTAATACCTGATGTTCGCAGGGCGTTGAGTACTATTGTGCCAGGGGAAGTAATCGAAGTTGGAGGCTCCTAATAGTTGCGTAGGCAGCGCAGCACAACATAGTCCCTGAGGTGGACGGGAGTCAATAGCGAACGCTAAACTGCTGTTGACAATCATTGCATCGTTACCTACGCGTATGAGTTCCACCTATTGTTAAGAGACGAGATTGTAATTTCGTTTTAACTATAAGCTTTTAGCATTCTCTATTCAGTTGTCATTATCTAGCTAAGCTACTTGTTAACTTTATTCCCTCTTGGCATTAAAGTCTGTGAGTTGATTGAGAATCACCTTCAAGAGCGCAATCAGCGCCGCTGTTAAGGCTTGCGCGGGCACCACAATGGCGGCATCACTCGTCAAGGGGGGACCCGCTTCGTGAATTTGTTGGAGCCGGCGCTGGATTGCACTTTTGCGCCCGGAATGATGGGACTGAAAGAAGGTGGTCAAGGTTTCTGGACTGGCGGCTTGGGCCGCCTGCACCGAAGGGAACTGCTCCATGAACGCACAGAATACTCCGGTGTCTTTATCATCAAACCAATCGAGGACCTGAGGAAAGTAAGACTTGAGCGCAGCGGTGATCCGATTGGTGATGCGAACCTTCTCGCTCACCAGCATTCGCCGCGA
>JBGTAZ010000083.1:0-6924 GCA_041749615.1 Leptolyngbyaceae cyanobacterium
GACCCTATGCCAAGTGGGGTCTGGGAGAAGATTCCGCGATCGCAACGCTCCGGCATCAGTGTCTCTGTGGCTGCATTAGAAGGCGACATTTTCAATGAGCTAACTGACATGGCGGTTGTGGAATCAATTTCTGCCGACGGCGCGAAGATCAAAGTCCGCAACCTGACGACCGATCGCCGCAGCGTGTTTGCCATCAACCACGTCACCATTCTGCAAAAAAGTGAGTCACCATGACCGATCGAGCTGGCGAACTACCTCAAGAATTCAGCGGTGCAAGTATCGACTGGGAGTCAAACCCCCAAAAATGCCGATTCTTGCGGCTCACCAAATCTGCAACAAAACCGAATGGAGAAAAATCGATCGTCGTTGGAGTTGCCAGAAAGCCACACGCGAACCTGAAGCTATTCTTCTTCTACAGACAGGGCGACTTTGAGGCAGAAGCCTATCGATCGTTCCCCTCAAACCCTAACGCCAAGCCGTCAGAAGCCGTTGACACAGCCGTTTTCTTGCTAGATGGATATCCTCGGAGGCAGATCCCCTAATGCCCATGATCCGATCCCTCTACCCCGCCCACTGGAATGCGATCGCCACTGCCATCAAAAATGAGGCGAACTGGACGTGCCAAGAATGCGATCGCCCGTGCCGTCGCCCTGGCGAGTCAGTCGAAGAGTTTGAGGAGCGCCTTGCAACAGATGCGCCGCAATGGGCAGCCGACCTTTATGAAGCTGTGGAAACTGAAGAATTTGGAGAGAGGCCCCTGCCTACGAAGATTGGGCGCTTCACTCTTACGGTTGCCCACCTCGACCATGTGCCACCCAATTGCGACCCCAGCAATTTACGCGCCTGGTGCTTGCCGTGCCATTGCAGATATGACCTGCGGGCGATGCCGACCAAGCGAATGCTCAAAGCCGAGCGGGGTGGGCAGCTCAACCTATTTGGCTCGGAGCCATCGGGCAAGAGTCAGAGCCAACAAATTCTTTTGGAGAAAAAATGAAAAGACTAAGACGGCTACGGTGTTTCTTCCTTGGGCATGAGTCCATCATTTACCCGCGACATGGCAAGCCACAGGTTTACTGCAAGCATTGCCCTGATTACCACAGCTACACGATCCGGGAATGGCTTGAAATAGCTGGCGTTGAAGCTCTCAAGCTTTGGAAAAGGGCGATCGCCTTTTGGCTTGATTCAAAAGATGAAGATGAAGATGAGATGCCGTTTTAAAAGAAGGAAATCATGACCGACCGAAAGAAGGGCTTCGATCTAAATGACGGGTGCTGGGAGTCTACCTACTGGCATTGCGATTACTCTTGCGGTTTTAGCGGTGATTTTTTTGATTGTTTGCATTGTTGGGGTATTCATTGCGATTGGATAGAAGAGATGGCAAGACTGGCGCGTTTACATGGTGGGCTTAATTTTGGGGATGAAGATCTGGGTCTTAGAGTCTCTCATGAAGGCTTCTTAAGTTGCTTTCCCGTCTATTGGACTGTCTCAGGACCTAGACAGGGATCGAGTCGAGTCGAGCCATCGCTTTTCGATCTGATAGAAACGCCTGTTCGCAAAAAACACCCTAGACCTACGCTCCGCCCCCGCACTTACAACAGCGATCGCCCATGACAAATCCGCAAAAACCCGATTTGCAACTCCAAGTCGCACTACTCACAGCCAGGGTTGAAGAGTTACAACAGCGAATCGACCAACTATCCGGCGCTCCCATCAGCAGCGAATTACCCACCGCCAAAGCCGCGATCGCGCTCAACGTTGCCCCCGAAACCCTGCGACGATGGGTAGGTGATGGCACACTGCGAGTTGGGAAGGAAGTGGAGCTTGTGGGCAGCCGCTATCGGTTCAATGTTGAAAAATGTAGGAAGCGGCTCAAGTCGTAGGAGTACTTACCGCCCCCGATCACGCCCCTTAACCAACTCCTCATATACCCGATCGTGCTGAGCGCGGGTAATCCAGCGGTTATAAACGCGCACATGAACATCAACGCTATGCCCCGCGTAACTCGCAGCAATCACATCAGGTAGACGGTAGTGGACGGAGGCGCGAATGCAGTAGGCGTGGCGCAGATCGTAGGGAGTGAACTCGTCTATCCCATAGCGCCCAAACTGCTTGTAGGTGCGCTGTCCATAGTCTCGAAACACCCGCCCCGTCACTTTGGGAGGCTTGCCACTCAACAGATCAAACTTCTCAACCCATTCAGGATGCAGCGCCTTCACCACCCGCGCCCCCGTTTTTCCGTCGTTCACTTGCAGCGTTTCTGCATCCTCGAATCGGCAAAACCAACACTCATGCGGTCGAAGTCCAAAAGTTGCCATCACGCCATAGACCCAGCGCCATTCCGAGTTAGGGATTTTCTCAAGCCATTCTTCAATTACTTCATCAGAAGGAATATTTTTAGGTTGCTGGCTAGATACCCCGTACTCGCCCTGGTAAGGCTTCAAATCAATCTCAAGACCTGCAAACTCTGCGAACTGCCCTAATTTCTGGCAGGCACTTTTGCGGGTTTTTGTGTCTTCGGTTGTTGATTGTACGGCTTCAAGAATGACCACCTTGGACAACGGGCGATCGCCGCTCCCATCCTTGTATCCATCCAATTTTCTAAAAATAGTTTCCCAAGTATTCTGCCAAGTCGCTTCAGCAATTTTGTGGCTATCAATATAGTGAGCTTTAAAACGTCTCACCCATTCCCGAACCGTCAGGCGCTTGATGGGGCGATCGCTGTCGTCGTCATCCGCCTCTATGTAATCCGCCCAATCAAAACCACCCAGAGCTAACTTACGCCCAATTTCCCGCGCCCGCAGCTCCGCCTGCCGCAGCCCATCCCGGCTGGCAGGAATGCCCAGATTTAGATCGTAGCGAGTTGGCTTTATATGACTTGTCCCTGGCTTTGGCGGTAGCGTTGCCCGCAGCCGCACACGTCCACCCCGCAAGCTGAGCGAAACCATTGTGCGGTCAGCTTTGAGGCGATCGTTTAACTTCTTAATCTCTTGCTCTGGGTCAAAGTTGCCGCGCCCTGTCTGCCCCATAGTTGCCCCAAATTAAAACATGATTAATCGTAATTCATCATGTTTCAGGGCATTCTAAAAAGCACTAAAAAAGCCTCACCGAGAGGCTTCAAAGCATTGATAGTAATGGATGGGCAGTGAGGGACTCGAACCCGCGACGTCCTGCTTGTAAGGAAGTTTGTCAAGCTACAGAAGTCGCGTGGTAAGCGGGTTTCGTAACCCCTCTCTGAATCTGCCCCACAATTGCCCCACGGCGATCGCGCTATGCCTCAATGTTAGCAGGAAGGAACCTACCCCAAAATATTCTTAAGAACGCTGATCGCCAGCGCCAATTCGCTCCAAGCCTCATCAAGCTCGAAGTCATTGCTTGCCTCGAAGTCCAGAGCCTCCACTAGCAGCGATCGCGCCCGACTGTTCAGAGCCTCGGTTTCAGATGTGCTTAATTCGTCGCAAAACTGTTCCTCCAGTGCGATCGCCTTGAGCAAAAAGCGTTCACAATCCTTGAAAAACTGCTGCTCTGCGTCGGTTGCAGCGTAGCCTTTCGGTGGGGTGGCAAGATACAAGTCGTAGTTGTTCATGGTTTTTTCCTGAGTTTGTGATGAATACCAACCGATGAACCCGCCTCAACTAAGCCGCGATCGCCAACCGCCCCGCCATTTCTTCCATCGCCCGGATCAGGTGCTTACAAGTCACCTGGCGATAAGTGTGGTCAGGGCAGGTGCAGGTTTGCTCCAACGTGTCCACCTTGTATAGAGCGCCCTTACTGCCTTGAACCATTGCGTAACGGTCATCACTGGCGATCGCGGTGACGCTTTGGGCGCGTTCCGTCCGTTGGGCGATCGCATCCCGTGCGAAGGCTTTCTTGCTGACGAAGCGGCAACAGTAGCCAGCCACACCATGCATTTGAAAGACGACCACAACGACGTGGGCTAGTTCGGTAATCTTGGCGATTCGTTGAGCGTTGAGAATTCGTTTTGCGGCGGCTTGGTTAATCATGGTTGGTGGCGATCGGTTGGTTGCTTATACGTCTATTATCACCTGTTACCGAGTGAAAGAGTTCAGTACATTCACCTGTTACCGAGTGAATAAAGGTGTTATTGTTAAATGATTGTTTTTGAGGTTCTGATGAAAATTCCCTTCGTTGCGATATCGGCGGTGTGGTGTGGCTAACTCCAATCCGAAGAGAGGGAATTTACGCCCCTTCACTCCGAAAGGGGCAGTAGCAATGGGCAGAATCATCAACACCCGCTACCCGCCGCCCATTGAAGAGGAACTTGATAAACTGCCCGACAAGCAAGGCTTCATTCGAGAGGCAGTTGCAGCGAAGCTGGAAGCGAACAGGTCACGCTTGCCATCACCAGGGGTGCATCCTGAAACCGACCTACAAACTCTCGCCACTCTCAACCCCAAAGAATGCAGCTTTGTTACGAACGGCAGGCTACAGACCGGAACGATCGCCGCTGTCCTAATCAATTGGGAAACAGGCACGGTCAGCGCCGTTCTGATCAATACCGCCGACAGCCAGGTGCAGATCCCGATCGCCAAGGTCACGATTCTGCCTGACTAGCCCCGATCGCCCTCAAGCCAACGCCCCTGCCCCCAAACCCCGATCGCCAATTCATCTGCCAGTTCCCGCACGATCGCCACCTGGTCTGCCGTTTCAATCCATTCTGCAACGACCTTCAGATTGCGCCGAGCCGCCAGCACCATCACATCCCGTGCGATCGCCCGGTACTCTGGCTCCGTGATGCGCTTGATGATACTGCCATCGATTTTCAGCCAATGCAGCGGCAGGCTGAGTTGATGCAACCCCGACTCACCCTGAGCGAAATCATCCAGCGCCATCTCGCAGCCCAGTGCCGCTAGTCTCCCTAAGACATCCCGCGCGATCGCCAAATTAAACCGCTGATGTTCCGTGACCTCAAAAACGACCTGCCCCGGTGCAGTGCCCGCCTGTGCCAGCAAGTCAGCCACAAAATCAGGCAGATGATGATCCATTACCGAAGCCGCCGACAGATTGATAGCTACGCCCCGCCTGGGCGCTTGCCCTAGCCCTGCCAAAACCTCGGCGATAATGCGGCGATCGAGCTGGCGGCTTAAGGATGCACTCGATCGAACGTGTTGCATAAAGGAATCTGGCAAAACCTCAGCTTTTGCCGAATGCAGCCGCACCAACGCCTCTGACCACTCCAGCCCTACGGACTGACCATTGAGGGGTACGATCGCCTCGTGCTTGATCCAGAGAAAATCACGAGTACCAATATCCTGCCTGATGACACAGCGCAGCTTTCGTTGCCAATCCTGGCCCTGCTGATGGGCGATCGCCAAATCAATCAAGCCTGCCCGCAACTGTCTGTCCTGAATTAAGTTCAGCGTTTTGAGGATTTCAAGTTGAGCAGACTGCGTGGGCATTGAGGGAGGCGGAGCGGGGGTAAGAACTTGCCGCCAAATCAAAAAAGAATTCCCGCCTTTACCGAAAACAGGCGTAAAGCCCCCGGCTTCAGACGTGGGGATATAAGCCGTGCGACTGAGCAGAGCGAAGAAGCAATTAGACTCGCTGCTGGTCTTTGATGTATTGCTTAATCACCGACAGAGGCGCACCGCCTACAGTTGCCACAAAATACGAATTTGTCCACAGAGAAGGAAGTCTACTTTTTAGAACTGGGAACTCATCTCTCAAAAGCTTAGAGCTACGTCCTTTCAGCCTCTTCACGACCTGATGAATTCCGAACTGAGGATCGCAGCTAACTAATAAGTGAACATGGTCTTCATCGGTTTCCATCTCTCCTATCTCAAACCTTAGATCGCTGGCAACAGTATAAAGAATCTGTTTTAACCTTATATCAATATCATCTATTAGGACTTTGCGCCTATACTTGACGCACCAAATAACGTGATACTGGCAGTTGTAGACAATATTATTATTAGATTTGAATTTCATTTGCAATTAGATAGCTACTTGCTATATAATAACATTGTTGGAGAGCATAAACAAATAGAGGTTCATTATGGCAGATCCCAATTTCGCTTGGCAGATTGATGTAGACCCAGAAGGGACTGATGACGGCAAGGACTTTGACGGCACAAATTCGCAGGATGAGGACAAGGATGATGACAGTAGTGATGAAGACGGGGACACAGAAGGTTCTGACGGCTGAACACGTCATCTATATCAATGCAGGTGGAACTCAGGTCAAGCAGCTTTGTGGACACAAACTGATACCTGGTTTAGACGCTAGTTTTTGTTCTACCTGTCGGATTTGGTGGATTGACCAAAAAATGACTGATCAGATATTGAATCGACGACGTTAGTTTTTTGAGGCGAAAAAGATGTTTGGTTGTCAGCAAGTCTTAATTAATCCAGGTTCAGACCTGAAGGCAATCCTTGAATTCCTTTGTGGCGAGTCTAATAAGCTTCATAATTGTGGAACTTATTATGCTCGCCAGTTATTTTTCAAAACGGGTAAAGCACCAAGCAAGTTTGATTTGCATCGTGAGATGGCTAGAAATAGCCACTATCAAGCCATGCACTCACAAGTTGCTCAGCAGTGCTTAACTACTGTTGCAGAGTCGTTTAAGTCGTTTTTTGGGCTGTTGAGAGGCATTAAAAAGGGCACTGTAACTCAGAAGCCTAAGCTCCCCAACTATCGCAAGCCAGGGCTAAACCTAGCCACCTATCCAGGGCAAGCGGTAAAGCTTAAATCTGAAGGGTTGAGATTCCCTCTAGGCAGCAAAGTTAAAGCGTGGTTTGGATTGGATGCCTTCTATTTGCCGATGCCCTCAAACCTTGAGTACAAAGATATTAGAGAGTATCGCATCCTGCCTAGAAACGGTGCATTCTATCTGGAACTTGT
Organism: Leptolyngbyaceae cyanobacterium; assembly: GCA_041749615.1. Taxonomy (GTDB): domain Bacteria; phylum Cyanobacteriota; class Cyanobacteriia; order Leptolyngbyales; family Leptolyngbyaceae; genus ULC077BIN1. Next base: position 6,860 of record JBGTAZ010000083.1, read on the forward strand.
CTACAAAGTGCAATCAGTGAAAGCTGATGTAGACGTGAGCAGGGCGCTTGGGATTGACCCTGGTT
>JBGTAZ010000084.1:0-5881 GCA_041749615.1 Leptolyngbyaceae cyanobacterium
GGTATTTATTTACCTGATTTCTAGTTTACTTGCATCCGAAATTCAAGAGCTTGTTTCTACTCTCTTGCAATGGCGCGCAAAACACTTAAGAGAATCTATTCAAAATCTGTTATCGGGGGGCTATGGAACCAAGGAGGCTGACCAAATTAATGATTTTATTGAATCTATTTATAGTGATCCACTGATTAAAAATATCAACCAAAGTTCGAGAGGATTATTGGGAAACTTGGGTCATACTATCTATCGAATTTTTTATCCTGGCAAAGGGGTTTTTGGCAAAGAGTTAACAGGACCTTCTTACATTTCGCCAGAAACATTTTCGACGGCATTATTTGAACAATTAGGCATGTCAACGCTCGTTGATAAGCTCACAGAAATCCGGCTTGAAAAATTTATCTTTCGGATTGTTGGACTTTACAACATTGAGGAAACAATTCAAGAAACTGGAATTACTAAACACGCAATTACGCTGCCAACTGAGCAGGAATTTGAATTAAAAGATAATTGGGAAAAAGGGAGCATTCGCGTTTTAGCAGGGAAGGCAAAGAATTTAGCTCAACCTCCAAATCAAAGTGGTGCAACTGCGATCGCACTGTTAACGCTGAATAGTGTCAATCTAGATTTTTTGGCGCTTGTGGAAGAATATGATGATATCTTAAGAGACTTTAAAGCAGGAGAAGCGAACCTAGAAACGTGTGTAGATCGTCTGCGAGAAGCGCTTGACCTATATGTGAACCAAATTGGAGAATTGGTTCAATCTATGATGCCAAAGGCTTCAAATGAAGCGATCAATTTAATTGATTTATCTCCAATTGAGCGACAGCAACTAACTTACTTTAAAAAACGTCTGGATGCTCTTCGGTTAGGAACCTTTGGTGATAAGAGTGAACGCGCGATCGCTGCTGGAAAACTCAAACCTAGCTTATTAGAAATCGCCGAAATATTTGATCGCACCAGTACCACCTATCAAGAAATTGAAGGTGCCTATCAAGATATTTCTGCCGCCTATCAAGCCGGTATAAAACCCAGTGAAATTGAACCTTTTCTCAAAACACTAGCGAGTAAAATTAGTGAACTGATAGGTAGCCAAAGCAACGATCTTCCCACCCTATCGAGCGAATCATCCACTGTGGCGACTCGTGAAACAATCCCTACGGAAATCGCAGAAGTTGCTGCGACGGAAATCGCGACTCCCACTTTAGCGATCGCTGAACCTCACCCATTTCCCCCTGAACTCGCACCTACTTCAGACTCAGAATTCACTAACGATGCGCCGATCCACATCACAGAGATTCCCCCCTTTTCCCCCAATGCAGTTTTGCCTGTCACGCTCATTCCTCCGGCTGTGGCGGAACCCCCCATCGCGGCACCAATCTCTACGGCGGATCAAAGTGAATTGGTTGAATCCCCCAGTCCTGAAGTGGATCGCGTCCGTGAAACCGACCGCCCCATCGCCCCGTTGATCGGTCAATTGACCGAAGCAGATTTACTCAAAACTGAATATCAAGCTTATGTAGAAACTGCCTTGAGTAGCCTATCTCCAGCAGAACAAAAAGCCTATCAACAAGCCTATAGAGGCTGGAAAATTTATCAGCAAATTGTATTAAAAGTCACAACCGATCTTGCCGAACAACTTCAGGCTGACGAGCGTTTATTTAATCGTCAAAATCAATATGTGATTGCACAGCAGTTGCAATCAGAGAATCGGCTCTATCGCAAAAATGAATATGTGATTCAACCCTTTCAGACCATTGAAATGCCACTGCTGGCGGAGTATGTCAAATATTCTTTAGATAGACTCTCTAATGAAGAACGGCAATTACTCATCAACACCGCTTTGAATAAGTTAACTCTTGATCAGCGAAAAATTTATCGCAATTATCAGTCCTACGACCAAATTCAGGATTTACTCAGTCGGGTTCCTTCGTCTGTCAAACAAAGTTTGGCAATCTTGGCAAGACGTGCCCAAACAAAAGTGCAAGGAACCGAAAGGCAAATTAACCAATTTAGGAATGAGGTATCAGTTTGGTTCGATCGCTCGATGAATCGGACATCCGGCGTTTATAAACGAAATGCCAAAGGCGTTGCCATCATGATTGGGTTCAGCATCGCCATTCTCTCAAATGCAGACACGTTTCACATTATTGGACGGTTATCAGGAGATGGCGATCTACGCCAAGTGATCACCCAACGGGCTGCCAATTTGACCCAAAGCTCAGGGATTAATAACCCCGACCGACGCGAGATTACCAAAGAAGATTTGCGGTTGCTTAAACAGGAAACCGATGCAGTTTTGCAAGAAGTTGCCTTTCCAATTCAATGGACTCCTGCCAATTTGACCCAGCAGTTTAATTGTGTGGTTCCTCCCGCACCTGAGACGGGCACCGCTTCGACGAAGGCTGTTGCCCTACCCGACTTAAATCAATGGAGCAGTTTTTATAGAGCCTGTTTGCCAGCGGGTCGGCTCCCGTCAGACCTGAGCAATGAATTTAAGCTGCCGCTATTGGGTGAGGTGGTATGGAATCGGCTGTCGATTCTCGCTCGGATCTTGCTGGGTTGGTTGGTGACTGGAATTGCGATCGCCATGGGTGCGCCTTTCTGGTTTGACCTCATGAGCAAGCTGATGAATGTCCGTAATACCGGCACAAAACCCGCTTCCATATCTGAAAAGGAACTGCCAAAGTAAGTGACTATGAAACTGTTTTTTGGCTCACTTCTAACGCTTGATTGGCAATTTCAAGGGTTTGTTTGGCGGCTTGTTCCTTGCGCTCACTGTAGCGATCGGTTAAATAATCAACCTGTTCCCGGAGCAGCAGCGTGAATTTGTAGAGTTCTTCCATGACATCGACTATGCGATCGCGGTAGGGCGACTCTTTCATCGTGCCGTCGTCGTTGAACTCTTGATATGCCTTTGCCACAGAAGACTGATTAGGAATCGTGAACATCCGCATCCAGCGTCCCAAAAGCCGGAGTGTGTTCACGGCATTAAAAGACTGCGATCCGCCACTCACTTGCATCACGGCTAAAGTCCTGCCTTGGGTGGGGCGAACGGCACCCATCGTCAGGGGAATCCAGTCAATTTGATTTTTCATGATGCCGGAAACTTGTCCATGCAGTTCTGGACTCGACCAGACTTGCCCTTCTGACCACAGGCTCAACTCGCGTAGCTCCTGCACTTTTGGATGAGTATCGGGGACGCTGCCATAAATCGGCAATTCTCGCGGATCGAAAAACTTTACTTCAGCCCCAAATTCTTGAATAATCCGGGCGGCTTCCTCGGCTGCTAAGCGACTGTAGGAGCGATCGCGCAAGGAGCCATACAAAAACAAAATTCTGGGTGGATGATCAAAACTGGGCATAGTCAATTGTGTAAATCACTGTCTGGGGAAGAGTGGCACTGATGCGATCGCTCAAGTGTGATGCAGGGCGATCGTCCCTATCGTCTTATCTAAATAATGTGGACGATCTGTTCAAATCTTACAAAAGATCCGGATTTTCACCCAATTCTCGCAGCCGTGCCGCCAATCGTTCAGCCCGTTGGCTTTCTTGTTCAGCCCGTTGGCTTTCCTGCTCGGCTCGTTGCTCTAGCTCCACAAAGCTGAGAAACCGCTGTCCGTTAGGACGATAAATGGTTAAGTCTGCTTGAGTCAAGTCAAATCGAATTCCTAAACGAGGGCTGATCCATTCTTGTTCTAGCGCGACCCAATCTAATCCTAAGTCGCCTCGCAACCATACCTGTAGTTCGTTCGTAGATAGATTGTAGATGTAATATTCTTCAACGCCATGATGGTCAAAAAACAGCAGCTTTCGACTCATTTCTTGGGAGGTGTTGCTGGGGGACAAAATTTCAAACACCACTTGGGGCGGCTGATTATCCTCTTCCCACTGTTTGTAGGAAGAGCGTTTTCCTTTGGGTCGCCCGATCGCCACCATCACATCAGGCGCACAACTAACTGTGTTGTTCCCTTGAATGGGATACCAAAATAAATCACCTGCGATGAACACCGCTGGATCAGCCGCAAACAAAATCTCTAGGTTACTTTTAACCAGCACAATGATTTCAAAATGCTCAGTACTGTTTGCCATCGGCTGACCATCGCAATCAGGATAAAAAACTTCACTGGATGCCGGGGCTGAAGAAGGAGTTTGCGTTGTTTGGGCTTGAGCAACCATGGCGACCACCTCATGAAGCGCAGACGGAACATTAGTCAAGTTTAGTCGATGGGATTGAAATGTTGGCGCTAGGCGATCGCGAGTGCCAAATTGAAGGCACTTGGAAGCAATTCGTTGCAAGATGTTAACTTAGTACATTTTTTAATAACTATTGTTTATCTAACTAAACAGAAGAACTAAAGATGGGCTTATTTTAAATGATCTGAATCCTGATATGATTCAGTCAAGATGCATCCTTACGCATCAAGTGCATTGAGTCTGAACCATGCACTCTAGAAATTTCTAGGGTCTTAGTCGGTCACTTCACTGGCTACATTCGGGTAGATACCGAACTGCTCAAGATCTCACGTAGTGATGTCTGAGCTTTTTGGTAATACGCAATTTGCATAGCGGTTTTCCCTTCGGGAGTCCGCAGTTTTTTTAGATCAGTTTACAGGAAGGGAGATTTATGTCTTACGCGCAAACTAGAACCCAGGCAAAAGCTGGGTACAAGGCTGGGGTACAGGATTACCGCTTGACGTACTACACCCCAGACTACACGCCCAAGGATACGGATATCTTGGCAGCTTTTCGGGTAACACCTCAGCCTGGAGTTCCTTACGAAGAAGCCGCAGCAGCAGTAGCGGCTGAATCTTCTACAGGCACCTGGACGACAGTTTGGACTGACTTGCTGACCGACCTCGATCGCTACAAAGGTCGTTGCTACGACATCGAACCCGTTCCCGGTGAAGATAATCAGTTCATTGCTTACATCGCCTATCCTTTGGATTTATTTGAAGAAGGCTCTGTAACCAACCTGTTAACCTCCCTCGTGGGCAACGTGTTTGGCTTCAAAGCGTTAAAGGCTCTCCGTTTGGAAGATTTGCGGGTTCCCGTTGCTTATCTGAAGACCTTCCAAGGTCCTCCCCACGGGATTCAGGTTGAGCGCGACAAGATCAACAAGTATGGTCGTCCGTTGTTGGGTTGCACGATCAAACCGAAGTTGGGTCTATCGGCGAAGAACTACGGTCGTGCGGTTTACGAATGTTTACGCGGTGGCTTGGACTTTACCAAAGATGATGAAAACATCAACTCCCAGCCTTTCCAACGCTGGCGCGATCGCTTCCTGTTCGTAGCCGATGCGATTCACAAAGCTCAGGCTGAAACCGGTGAAATCAAAGGTCACTACCTAAACGTCACCGCTCCTACCTGCGAAGAAATGCTGGAACGGGCTGAGTACGCCAAAGAACTCAAAATGCCCATCATCATGCATGACTTCTTGACCGCTGGCTTCACCGCCAACACCACCCTGGCAAAATGGTGTCGCGCCAACGGAGTCCTGCTGCACATTCACCGCGCCATGCACGCCGTCATCGATCGCCAAAAGAACCACGGGATTCACTTCCGCGTCTTGGCGAAGTGCCTGCGGATGTCCGGTGGTGACCACATCCACACCGGTACCGTTGTGGGCAAACTAGAAGGCGACAAAGCCATCACCTTGGGCTTCATCGACCTATTGCGTGAAAACTACATTGAGCAAGATCGCTCCAAAGGCATCTACTTCACCCAAGATTGGGCATCCATGGGCGGCGTCATGGCCGTTGCTTCGGGTGGTATCCACGTTTGGCATATGCCCGCGTTGGTTGACATCTTTGGCGATGACTCTGTGCTTCAGTTTGGTGGTGGAACCTTGGGTCACCCTTGGGGTAACGCGCCTGGAGCAACTGCT
>JBGTAZ010000085.1:0-5360 GCA_041749615.1 Leptolyngbyaceae cyanobacterium
GAGGGCATTGAGGCAGGCATTGCCAATTCGGTGTTGATTAAGGTCAACCAGATTGGCACCTTAACCGAAACCCTGGACACGATTGAGCTAGCTCAAAAGAATCACTACAGCTACATGGTGTCTCATCGCTCAGGTGAATCAGAAGACACGACGATCGCCGATATTGCAGTGGCAACCGGAGCCGGACAAATTAAAACAGGGTCGGGCTGTCGGGGCGAGCGGGTATCCAAATTCAACCAACTGCTGAGAATTGAGCGGCAGCTTGGAAAGGCGGCGCGGTTTGCGGGTAAGTCGGCATTTGCTTAAAGCATTTGCTTAGCCGTGTGGACCCTGCAAGAAGACTGGGTAACCTGATGGAAGGCGATCGCGCTAGTAATTTCAAAGATGCGCGATCGCCTTCCACTTATTGGTATGGATGATTTCATGAAACAGATCATTAGTGCTGTGGTGATGGGTGTTGGCTTAACGGTGGTGGGTCTTTCGGGGGCAACTCACGTCGGCAACCGATCTTTGCTTCAGCCTGCTAGAGCAACTCCAACCGCACCCACCCTACTGAGCCAATTGAGCAGCAAGCTCGATCTGGCTCTATTGGCAAAGGCAAGTTCAGTGTTTGTTCAAAGCGATCTCTACCGCACGGAATCCGAAATTCGCGTCAAGGCATCGTCCGGCGGCACAGACGTAACCAGTTTTGCCAAAGTAACGACGCTGGTGCAAGCTCCTAACCAGTTTCGTGCTGAAATCATCTTCCCCTCAGACCCCGGAAAAGAGGTGAAAAGCATCGTCATCTCCGATGGCAAGCGGGTGTGGATGTATCGCTCAGATTTGAAGCAATATGCCGTTACTCCCTATGAAAAGTTTGATGAGTTGGAAGACTACTACTGGATTGGCATGTCGTCCTATTGGTATCTCACCGTGCCATCCGACGTTCGCAAACCGATCGCCAATGGCGCTTTAGCCGACCCGCAAGTATTGAAAGAATTAGGCATTAACGAGACCTCACCGCTCAAGGGAACCCGCCAAACCTTAGACGGGCGATCGCTCTACAGTTACGAATTTACCGATGAAGCAGGGTTCACCATTACAGCATTCATCGAACCAACCACCGCAGAACTAAAGCAGATTCGCCTGACTGGCAAATCAGATGGCTTTAATGTAGACATTGCCGAACGCATTCTGAGCCGCACTCCCAACCCCGCGATCACGGCAGACACCTTTAAGTTCACTCCTCCACTTGGAGCCAAACTTGTGAAATCGGTCGAGATCGGACCTTTGTAAGTTAAAGACAGATTCCCTAACTCCTTCCTAAAACTGTCAAAATAAAAGCAAATTCATCAAGGAATCATCATGCGACTACTTCACACGATGCTACGAGTTGGCAATTTAGAGCAGTCTCTCAACTTTTATTGCACCTCTTTAGGTATGACACTCCTCCGCCAAAAAGACTATCCCGGTGGCGAGTTTACGCTGGCATTTGTGGGCTATGGCGACGAGTCAGACAACACGGTTTTAGAACTGACCTACAACTGGGGCAAAGAGAGCTACACCTTGGGCGATGCCTATGGACACATTGCGATCGGGGTCGATGATATTTACGCAACCTGCGAACAAATTCGCACCCAAGGCGGCAAGGTCACCCGTGAACCTGGACCGATGAAACACGGTTCAACGGTTATTGCATTTGTAGAAGATCCAGACGGATATAAAGTGGAGTTGATTCAACTGAAAACCCACGGTGAAGCCGTAGCCGAGAATAAACCTGAAGTCGCCTCAGTTTAGCGGAGTAGATCCAGAACAGAGTTTCATCTAAAACGTTAGGTGATCTATGCAAACTAGGGGAACTCTAAAGAGATAGCTCCTTAAATACTCTTTCGCAGATGTGCCCCCATGACTCACGGATTGTATCTTTACGGCATTTTTCCCATTCCAGGACCCCAGAATTTGGAATTGGAAGGCTTGGATAAGCAGCCCATTCACGCTCATGAAATGGATGGCTTTACCTTTCTCTATTCTGAAACGCAACAGAGCCGCTATTTGGCAAGTCGGAAAAATCTGCTGGGACACGAACGGGTTCTGGAGCAAGCAATGCACGCCGGCTACCGAACACTGCTGCCGCTGCAATTTGGGCTGATTATTGAAGATTGGGATGCGGTAACGCAGCAATTAACGGCTCCTCATGGCGATCGCCTGCATCACCTTTTCACGGTGCTAGATGGACATCGCGAAGTGGGTGTGAAGCTATTTTGGGAACAGGACAACGAACTGCAACGACTGCTGGAAGAAAACCCCGACTTGAGAGCGCAGCGCGATAATTTGGAAGGAAAACCCCTCACCATGGATGAAGTCGTATCTATGGGTCAGGCGATCGAGCGATCGCTCGACTCCCGCAAACGCACCATCATCGAATCATTTCGTACCGCGCTCAATCCCCTCGCCGTCAATATGGTAGAAAACGATAGCCTCACTGAAGCCATGATTTACAACGCTGCCTATCTAATTCCGTGGGAAACTGAATCAGACTTTGGCGAACAGGTTGAAGCCCTCGATCGCCAGTTTGAAGGTCGCCTCAAAATTCGCTACAACAACTTTACGGCTCCCTTTAATTTCGCTCAGTTAGATAGGGAATAGGGGATAGACAAGAGGAACCCCAAACCCTGAACTAATTCGCCATTCAAATTTTGCTCTTTGCCCTTCATATCTCCTATGCTATTCCGTCTTCTTTTCGCCCCCGTTACTGGCATCACCTGGATTGCTGGACAACTTCAAGAACGAGTCGATTCTGAACTCAATGTCAAAGAAAATATGCAAAAGCAACTTTTGGCATTGCAGCTTGCCTTTGATATGGGGGATGTTCCCGAAGCAGAGTTTGAGGAACAGGAAGAAGAATTGCTGCTGGCGATTCAGGAACTAGAAGACTTGGAAGCTTTGGAGCGCCAAGAAGAAGAAGAAGAATGAAAAAACTATAAGTGCGCGGTTTCTGTGTCTTTAAAATCTGTCTTTAGAAAGAGTTAAGATCTCTACCCTGCGCTGGGTTGAAGCCTTACCTGTCCCTCATAAGCTGATGGAGCTTACGGTTGGAAACATCAATTGCGATCGCAATTGTAATCCATTTAATTAGGACAATTAGGAGGTTTAAGCATGACAACTTTAAATCAAACTACTTTCATTTCTTTGAGCGCTCCTCCCGACCCAACCACCTATCCCGATCCTCCTGCACCTGATTATCCCGCTCCCGTCCCTACTCCGATGCCGGATTCTCCCAGCCCCTACCCCATGCCAGATCCACAGCCAGAACCGTCGCCGATTCCCACGCCTGATATGCCGCCGGAAATCACCCCTGGAGTTCCATTGATTTGAGCCTCTTTACCGTGAGTTCGACGGAGGAGCGCAAAACAGGGGTCATGTTCTAGAGTTGTTGTTTTAGGTGAGATAGGTAAGCCAAACTCATAGCGGTTAAGGAGCAGTCTAATGACATATTATGCATCAAGAAAAGCAAATAGTTTTGTGAGCCATAGAGCTTCGCTCCGCTAAGGGCGTACGTTTAATACGAGTACGTCAGTTTAAATGCTTGCGCTCAATCTTCTGAGTATTGCGTTTACCCAACGTGTGCAGACTAGGATCGAGATGCCTCTCATAAGCTCCGCAACCATCTGTGTAAAACTGCATAATTCCAATATGTGAGTATCAATCCGACGACAGAAGTAGATTTGCCAAAACTGACAGAACCGGAGGCACAGAATCTTAAGGATACAGAGGTTGAGCGAATTGTTGAAGCGGCAGCGAGTAGGTCTGAAGCGGCGGCGAGTAGGTCGTTGCTGGAACGGAATATTGCGTTGATTGCAGTGCTGCTGCATGGGTTGAGGGCAGAGGAAGTATCGGCACTGAATCTAGAAGATTATGACAGGCAACAGTTACGCATCTGGGAGTCGAAGGCAGATAGTAAGGGATGGGTGCCACTGAACAAGTCAAGGAAAGGTGTGCGTTTGCCCTGCGTATTCAGCGATTGGAATTGACACGAAAGCAGGTGGGCGATCGCCCATGACAACTATTTGGTCAATACAATCAGGCACAATTATATGGAGTTGGCGCAGTGGAATCTTTGGCTGCAGGAGCTATCCGACTCCAAAAGCCATAAACCAAGGATACAAAGAGAGCAGGAGTAAAGTGAGAGGTTGGCTTTTCTGGTGCAGCGAATTGAGAAATAAAACAAAATCAAAGGAGCATGGAGCTATTTTAGAAGGCAGAGCGACTACACGGATGCTATTTATGTAGTTTGCTTGTACCATCGAACTGCTGCTGCTGTGGTGCGCTGATGGTAAACCTACTGTTGATTGAAAGTCCGGGCAAATCCAAGAAGCTGAGTCAAATTTTGGGTTCCGGTTGGATCGTGAGAGCCAGCATGGGGCATGTGCGCGAACTGGCAAATGATGGTGAAGATTCGTTGGGCTTTGACCTGATCGACCAGCGCATTGAGTGTCGCTATACGCCAAGGGATGCCAGAGGCAAGAAGGTGCTGGCAGACCTGCGACAAGCCGTGAAGCAAGCGGATGCCGTTTACATTGCCACTGACCCTGATCGCGAAGGGGAAACGATTGGCTGGCATCTGCAACAGGAATTGCGACTCAAAAATCCGCGCCGGGTGGTCTACAGCGAAATTACCCCGCAAGCGGTCAGAGCGGCGATCGCCCAACCGCGAGTGTTGGATCAATCCCTGATTGCCGCCGGACGGGCAAGGGATTGCCTCGATAAGCTGGTGGGCTATAAGGGCAGCAAGCATGTGGTTTGGCGGCTTAATATTGGGGCAAAGTCCATGGGTCGGGTGCAGAGTGCCACGCTGCATTTGCTCTGTACGCGAGAAAAGGAAATTCAAGCGTTCAAACCCCAGGATTACTGGAGCGTTTGGGTGGAATATGGGGAAGGGTTTAAGGCGTTTTATCGTGCCAAACGGAATGCCAATCCTGGGACAAGCTCGGCAGCCGTAACCGAACAACCCGATGATGCAGCCGAGGGGAAGGAAAGCCAGGAATCTGATAAAGTAACCAGTCAGGCAGAGGCAGATCGATTGGTGGCGATCGCTCGTTCCCATCCGCATCAAGTGGTCACGGTCGAAGGTAAGGTTGCCCATCAATCGCCACCGCCTCCCTTCATCACCTCCTCATTGCAACAGGCAGCAGGCGCGAAACTGCGCTTTAGTCCTGATAAAACGATGAAGGTGGCGCAAGCACTCTATGAAGCGGGTCACATTACCTACATGCGAACGGATTCAGTGATGCTAGCTGAGCCATTTTGTGCAGCCGTGCGGCACTATCTAGAGCAGCATGATCCAACCAATGTGCCCAGCAAAATGACGCGACATCGGGCAG
>JBGTAZ010000086.1:0-17603 GCA_041749615.1 Leptolyngbyaceae cyanobacterium
GAGTGCGGAGTGCGAAGTACGAAGTTTTAAGTGCGGAGTGCGGAGTGCGGAGTGCGGAGTGCGGAGTGCGGAGTGCGGAGTTGTAGATAAACAACAGGTGAGGGGCTGGAGTTTTGAACCCGAACCCCCGAACCTCGAACCCCGAACCTCGAACCCCAAACCCCGAACTCCGAACCACGATTAATCGTTCATTAAACAATTCTGCGAGTATTATGCAGTTGCAAGACTTGCTCATAGCTCTGAGAGGTGATTTTCGGCTGCTGTGATGTCGTTCTACATTGATTCATTGCCTGAAAAATCGAGGGGAATCAATTCAGCGTTTAGGAGCAACTAATTCGCTGGTGGTGCGTCTCTAGCTTTAGAAGCACCAGGCGATCGCCCAACAGAAACTCCAGAATCAGAGCATTTTTGCTAAATAACCGTCAGTTTCTGCTGTGATCTCCTGAGGAACCTTCTTACCTTGTGTAAGGTCTAAATAACTAACGAATAGTCGATGTTTCTTTGGAGAGTTCTTTCATGTTGAATTCCAGCGCTTGGAAGTCAGGGGCAACTGCATTAGTCGCCCTAGGGCTTGTAACCGGAACGGTTGCGCCGATTGTAATGATGAGTACACCTGCGTACTCTCAAGTTTCTTTCCCTGATGTTCCCTCTAATTATTGGGCGGCTCCCTTTATTAGAGAACTTGCTGCACGCGGGGTGATTGTCGGTTTTGAAGACGGTACTTTCCGCCCTGAGCAGCTTGTGACTCGTGCTCAAGCTGCATCCATGGTTACCAAAGCATACAATAGACCCGTAGTTCGCCCAGCCATTCAGTTTGTGGATGTTCCCCCGACGAACTGGGCAGCAGTGCCGATTCAGCGGGCTTATACCATGGGCTTCATGGCGGGTTATCCGGGGAATGTGTTTCGCCCTAATGAAAATATTCCGCGATCGCAGTTCTTGGTTTCGATCAGCAGCGGTTTAGGCTATGCCCCAACAGGCTCAGTTGATAGTACTCTTGGTATTTTTGCCGACGCTAACACGATTCCGCAGTTTGCTCGGAATGGTATTGCCGCTGCGACCCAGCGACGTATTGTGGTGAATTTCCCTGATATTCGCCTTCTGAGACCGAATGAAGCGACAACACGGGCAGAAGCCGCCGCATTCCTGTTTCAAGCTTTAGTTAGCACCGGTCAGGTACAGCCAATTCAGTCGCCGTTTATTGTGGGGGGTGACATTCCTTCTGCCGGAATCAAGATTCCAGCAGGCACCTCTATTCCGGTGCGATTTGAAGGGGCTGATAAGGTTCTATTGGCTAAGAATGAACCACCGACTCCATTCAGAATGAAGATTGCTCAAAATGTCGTGACATCCCAGGGGCAAGTGCTCATTCCGGCTGGAAGCGATGTGGTAGGTCAGCTGATCACGACTCCGAATGGCGCTCAGTTCACGGCGGGTGAAATTGTGCTACCGGATGGCAAGCGTCTACCGATCAATGCAGCATCTAGCCTGATTACTAAAACAGAAACCATTACGAAGTCGCCTTCAACGACCAAAATTGTGGCAGGCACAGTGGTGGGGGCAGGTGCGGCGGCAGGAATTGCAGGGGTGACAGGCGATCGCAACATTAAATTCTACGAAGTTCTTCCTGGAGCCGTCGTCGGTGCCGGATTAAGCTTCCTCTTCCGCGATCGGGTTGATTTGTTTGCCATTAATCCCAATACCGATCTGTTGCTGACGTTGAATTCTGATTTGGTGCTTCCTTAACGGTCACCGAGTCGGTGTATTGTTCATCGACTCAGGAATTCATCTTTTCAAGACTATTGCAAAACTGGAGATCTAGATAATCTAGACCTCCAGTTTTTTTAGGTTTATATCACCTGTCACCTGTCACCTGCGATCCATCTGCTGAACCATCCAGCGCGATCGCAAGCTGCACCCTAAAAGTAGTGCCGGGTCGATTCATGAACATTGAAGTGGATTCAGCCGCATCAACCTTGCTTAAATCAGCCGGACTCATGACTTGAATCGTGCCCTGCATTTGTTCGATTAGCATTTTAGCGATCGCTAACCCCAAGCCGCTTCCTGGAATACTGCCTTCAGCCTGCACTCCGCGATAATGTCGCTCAAACAGATGGGGCAAGTCTTGCGGAGGAATCCCAAAGCCGGTATCGGTGATCGCAATTTCTAGCCAAGACCGATGACTTTCAGATTCATCGCCAAGCTCAGCTTCCGGCTCGTTTGCGGTTACCGCAATGAAAATATGACCATCACTAGGCGTATACTTCACCGCATTTTCCAGCAAATTGTGCAACACTTCTCGCAATGCTTGCAGATTTGCCCATACAGGCGGCAGGTCTTCAGACATGTGCTGATGTAATGTCTGACCTTTCCCTTCTGCCAGAGTGGTGATGGACGCAAGCAACGGCTCGATCACAGACTCAACCAAGCATCGTTCTAAGGGGAAAGAATTGCCTGCCAAAAAGCTCGCCGTTGGCAAGACGGGAATCGGTTGCACTTCAATCACCGCATCGCCGATGGGGTGCACCCTGCTTGGGGTCATATCCAACGTTGGAGGTAGCGCCAATTGGCGAGGGGGATTAATTCCAGTAACCAACTCAAGCTGCTGCGACAGTTCTTTCAGCCGGGTCGCTTCACGCACCATATTCGTGGCGATGTCATGGGTGTGCCCTGGCAGCATCCGTTTGATCATGAGTTTGCCAAACGTTTGCAAGGCGGTGAGAGAGTTGCGAAATTGATGCAGCAAATTATCTATCATGTCGTGCTGCTGCATTCGCAGGGCATGTTCTTGATGGCGATCGCGATCCATCCATTGATAGCGCTGATCTAAAACACAGGCAATCGCGATCGACGTTGCCACTTCTTGTATCTGTGCCTCTTCCCACGCACTCCACGCGCGATCGTCTCGCTGAGTCACCAATAATCCCAACATCATCTCTTCATGCATCAATGGCAACACAAGCTGACGTTGATTTGCCAAAGAGGATTTTTCTGCGATCCGCTGGAATGGCTGGGGCACCTCTGAAGGTAAAGGATTTAATCCTCTAGCGCTCCCAAGACCAGGGCTTCCGGTTTGCCTTGATGGAGGTAGCATTTTACCTCTCGGCAAAGATTGAACCGAAGCGGGAGATAGACTGCCATCAGACAATAACGGAACCTCAAGGTCGCGCAAGTCAGCAGAGCCATCAGGATAAACAGCAACAGGCACCAACTGGGCTGGAGTACCCGCTTCTAGCTCTTGATTAATGTAAACCACACTGATTGATGCGCCTACCGCTTGAGTCAGTAGCGAAATCTGCGATCGGCAAAGTGCAATAAACTCAGAACTAATGGGCATTAACATGCCAATAACCGCTTTTTATTTTTCTAAACTGTCCACATTAACAGGTTCCAAAAAAAGGTTCCAAAATTGCTTAATTCATACAAGTATTTTTACTCGTTTCTTCAGAGTGATTAAATCTTTGTATCAATGGGTTAAAACAAATTGAATTTTTTGAGTTAAATCGATATACTTGCGACGGGTTTTGTAACTAAAACTACACTTGAGGTCATTAGTAAGGGGGTAGAGGGATTGGCAAGGAGACGCAAGCGTAAAAGCCGCCGTCGGCAAGAGGGTCGCAGAATTCTTGAACACATACCACAGTTCAGCATCGAATGTGGGGAAGATAAGCCGGTAACGGCAGCCCGCAAATTCATTCATTCAGAAGGGATTCTTCCGCCTGCTCTATTACTCGTTAAGCGAAACGAGCATACCACGGATCGGTACTTCTGGGCGGAGAAAGGGCTTTTTGGAGCGCAGTACGTCGAAGAAAATCATTTCCTTTTCCCCAGCTTAAGACCACCTGAGGATGAAGCTCCACTTGAGATGGTAATTTCTGCACGGAACGCTTGAATAAAGCAGGGAAATTGCCCTCCAACAAGTAGTCCCGCTGAGGAATATTCCTAGCGGGACTACTTGTTATATGAGGTTATGTGAGGATGAAAACAAACCCTACTCAACCAGTTTCAATGGAAGCGATCGCTGCAACTCCAGTAATTCGTCACGATGGGCAGTAACAGTCAGCAAGCTTTGAGAAGTCGATCGATCAATTAAAGAAGCTTCAAGCTTAAGCACAACTTTTTCAGGGCGCTTTGCCTTTCGCCAGTAAAAGAACCCTGCAAGCGGAGAAAGCGCGATCGGTAAAAAAGCGACCTTAGACAAGCTAGGAACTGAAATCACTAATATGAGTGATAGACACAGCGTTCCAACTATCGCTAGCATGACCAGAAATATTGCTAGAAACACGCTAGGACGAACTATCCCTTCAAAGGTAATCTGATTTTCCTCACTGTTAACCGTTGTTACCCGATAAGCACGGTGAGTGAAATACTTTTGCAATTGATTTGCCAATACTGCTTCAGGTTGCTCCGACGTGAATGAGAGTAGCTGAGTTCGGTCTTTAACCGAAGCGCGAATAAAGAATACTAGCCCAATTAACATCAGCACAGTCAAAAAGACCGTTGACGACAGAACAGGAACACCCATAACGGAACCTACCTATTGATTTCTAGCTATGCGCTAGCCCAGATGATTGAGACGGAGTGTTGTAACGATTGACGTATTCTTGCCAAAGATGTGAAAGCTCCTGAGCATGTTGCTGAGCCTCACCTTGGATTTGATACATCCGACGGGGACGACCTCTTCCCGCAACTTTTTTCCAATACCCCACAATGATTCCTTCTTCTTCAAGAAATTTCAAAGCACTGTAAAGAACGGTATCGGAAAGGCGATAGGCATTACTTTCATTTTCTAAAAGCTGAATCAGTTCAGTTCCATAGGAATCTCCACGAACCAGCACGGCGAGAACGTAGCACACTGCCAGTTCTTTATTGAGATAGAAAGGCGGCGGCGCTTGGAAAAAGCGATAAATATCTTCAAACTTCATGTTTTTTACCATCTAAACAGATGGGTATCTAGTGTGAATTGTGAGGAACTACTCAGGGAATATCTTTATTCCCTAACCTTAGCAATAGCCAATGGAAAACAGCATCCACTCAATGGACTAATTTTACTTACTGAGGGAAAACAGTTATTCCGGGCTTTATCTGAAAAATCTTCTTAATTATGCATTTTTTGGTGATTATTCGGACTAGGGGGATAACCATTTTTTGGCAGGAATTTTATAAAGCCTGCACAGTATGTGGCTAATTCTGCCTATCAGATGAATCAAACAAGTCCGGCTCGTAGGGCAACGACGGCTGCTTGTACTCTGTCATCCACTGCCAGTTTATTCATAATTCCGCGAATATGGGTTTTGATGGTGTTGGGACTGAGATAAAGGGCAGTTGCAATTTCAGGGTTACTGTAGCCCTCGACCATGAGTTTCAATACTTCCATTTCGCGCTGAGAAAGTCGTCCAACGATCGCTTGGGATGTGGGCGGCTTAAGATGTTCGATGACGCGACGGGCGATTTGAGGATCGAGGTAGGTTGCGCCTTCTTGGGCAGCCGCGATCGCGGCAATTAATCGCTCCACATTGGTTCCCTTGATGCAGAATGCATCCGCCCCACTAGAAAGTGCCGCAATCACCTCTATCTCAGTCATGTGTGACGTGAGGATAACGATATGAATTTCGGGCAAGATCGCCTTAATTTGCTGCGTGGCGGCGATGCCATCTTGGCGAGGTAAGCCAATATCCATCACAATGATGTCGGGTTTCAGGGATTTTGCCATTTCAACTGCCAGATAGCCGTCGCTTGCCTGACCCACAATCGTGAGTTGGGGATACTCTCCCAGAGTTTGCTCTAGCCCCAACTGCATCATGGGATCATCTTCCACAATCAGCACTTTTAATGGGGGAAGCTCTGGGGCAAGGTTTTTAGGAGAACGGGTAGTGGACATAAATCAATCTGATTCCCACAAACAAAAAACTCAAAACTTTCAACTCAGAATTTTTATCAATCGGTTTAGACTAACGGCTTAGGCTAACGGCTGACGACATAAAGATACTGCTTATCCTAATGCAAACCGCCCTGAAGCTTTCTAATTTGAAGCTAAAGAATTCTTGATTGATCTGAATAAATGACCTGAATAGACTAAAGATTCAGTCTCCGTGCGACACTATAGCCATGCAGGTTTTGCCCATCTAATGGCTGATATTCGCTAGGATGCTTTGGGTGGAGCAGTTACAACAGTGGGTATGAATAAAACAGGTTTTTCGGGGGGTCCGTCACCCACCGTTCAGCAAATTGCTAAGGCGTTTAGGCTCACAGGGTGGGTTAGCTTTTGGGTGCAATTGGTGTTGACGGTCGTTTCTACGATTACGTTAATTTTTGCGGTGGCGGCAGGTCGCAGTGTGGGTTCTCCATCTACGAACCCCGGCACAGGAGTTGGGGGTGTCCTAACAATTATTGGGCTTGGGCTTTTAGGCTTCAATATGTTTTGGGCACTGAGTCGTTATGTTGCTTATGGGCGCAGGTTGAGCAGTGATAAAACGGTGCGTCCGAAGAAATCTGAGGCAATTCAAGCGATTCGCTTTGGTTTAATGATTAGTTTGGTGGGGATGCTGCTGGCGATTTTAGGCGCAGAAACCGTGGTGGGGTTGCTAGTGAGTAAGGCACTGAGTCAAGGAATCGGCGGCTTTGTGAATACTGACCCATCGCGCTTTATTCAACCAGCAGATACTTTCGTCGTCCAAGCCAGTATTAATGTGATTTTGGCGCAATTTGTGGGGATTGTATCGGCGCTGTGGTTGCTCAACCAGATGAATAAATAAGAGGGGAGGAGTAGAAGCGCGATCGCGGTGTGACCAACGCTAATCGTTCACCTCAATCGTTCCAAAATCATTCGCTGCAACTGCCTCCCAACGGTATAATTATTGGATTTGTTGCAAGGTCTTTCTGAGCGATTCTCCATTTGGAGAGGCTACGCCAACGCATCTGCAAGCAATCCAATCGTTCAAAAGCGGCATCATCAGTATGAACGACCTCAATATCGCTAGGGACGAAGCTTTTGGCATTATCCCCATTTTACAACGCGGCGATGAACATCAATTTTTGTTGATTCAGCACCATGCAGGGCATTGGGGCTTTCCCAAAGGACACGCAGATCCAGGCGAAACGGACGTACAGGCAGCCTGTCGCGAGTTTGAGGAAGAAACAGGCATCACCAATTTTACGGTGCTAGATGTATCTTTTTCAGAAGAATATCCCTTTAGCCGCGACGGCAAAAAGTTTGCCAAAACCGTGGTTTATTATCCGGCATTTGTCCAGTCTGCAACGGTCAATTGTCAGCCGGAAGAAATTAAAGACTACAGTTGGCTATCCTACGATCTCGCGATCGGGCGGCTTACCTTTGATGGAGCCAAACGAGTATTAACCGAAGTGCAGCAGTACCTTGAAAAAGGAATTGCATGACTTCCCGTGCTCCTAAAAATCGGACTCTAGAACTAAGTGAAGTCGATCGCGCTCGGCTGCGATCGCGGTTAATCCTACAACCGCCTGCCTCTGGTTTCTCAGAACTGCCCCAAGGAACGCTGCTGGGCGATTGTTTGGCGTGGGCAACGCGCTTACCCACAAATTGTATCGATCTGTTGATTCTCGATCCGCCTTATAACCTGACCAAAGACTTTCATGGCAATCGATTTACCCGCCAAACTATTGAGGCTTATACCCTCTGGTTTGATGACGCGATCGCGATTCTCAAACCGCTACTCAAGCCCACGGCTTCCATTTATATTTGCGCCGACTGGTTCTCGTCTATTTCCACCTTTGCCGTTGCCGCCGCCCACTTCACCGTTCGCAACCGCATCACCTGGGAACGCGAAAAAGGGCGAGGAGCCAAATCTAACTGGAAAAACTCCAGCGAAGACATCTGGTTTTGCACGATGTCTGATGCCTACACTTTCAATGTGGATGCCGTGAAACTGCGGCGCAAAGTGCTTGCCCCCTACCGCCAAAACGGACTTCCCAAAGACTGGCAAGAAACCCCCAATGGCAATTTCCGCGACACCCATCCCTCCAACCTGTGGACTGATATCACCATTCCCTTTTGGTCTATGCCCGAAAATACTGACCATCCCACCCAAAAAAGCGAAAAGCTCCTAGCCCGCCTCATCCTTGCCAGCACCAACGTAGGAGACACTGTTCTAGATCCGTTTTTGGGCAGCGGCACTACCTCTGTGGTCGCCAAAAAACTAGGCAGACGCTACCTCGGCATCGATCTCAACGAAAATTACTGTCTGTTAGCTGAGAAACGCCTGGAATTAGCAGAATTGGATAAAACGATTCAGGGCTATGCAGACAGTATATTTTGGGAACGCAATACGCTAGGACAGCGAAAGCTCAAAAGTTAGAGTCAAGGGTGTGCCTTTCACGTTTGCCTCTTTTTCAACCTGCTTTCAAAGTTCTAAGTTACGCCAGTTAACTTTTTACCCGCTACAGCAGTATGAGGAAAGGTCAAGACAACAACTGTCCGTTATTCCTTACTTCTCAAGGATCTTGATGTCCTGACCTATTCATATGATTCTTGATCTCTATCGCCATCTGGCTCACCTCTTAAAGACAGAACCCGCAGCAGTGGCAACCATTATTCGGGTAAAAGGCTCTGTTCCTCGTGAGGTCGGAGCCAAGATGATAATTTGGGGAGCGGGTCGCACGTTTGGCACCATTGGCGGTGGTGCTGGAGAATCGAAAGTAATCCGACAGGCAATGACGGTATTAGCCACAGGCGATAAGCAAGTGATAGTAATTGATCTATCGGGTTTGCCTCACCAGGATACTCAAGGCGTGTGTGGCGGAACGATGCAGGTTTTGGTCGAGCGTTGGGCAGGCGAATGGGCGATCGCCCTTGTCGATCAAATCCTCACCCATCTCGAAGCTGGACAGCCCATAACCCTGGTCACCCCGCTCACATCTCCTTCACTGCCCCACCTAATCACCCCGGACTCCGCACCCCGCACTCCGAACTCCACATTCACCGAAACCCTCCAACCCTCTCCCCTGCTGCTGATCGTCGGTGCAGGACATGTTGGCGAACAGCTTGCTAAGGTCGCTGATTTAATTGGATTTCAAATTGCCGTGCAGGACGATCGCCCAGAGTGGGCAAACCGCGATCGCTATCCCCAAGCCAGCCAAATTTTCAACGAGTCCATCACAGAAACTCTGGCGCAACTCACTCACCATCTACATCTGTTTGTTGCCCTCGTGACTCGTGGCTATCAGTGCGATCGCGAAGCTCTACAAGCGTTGCTTCAGCGAGAACACCCCTGCGCGTACATCGGCATGATTGGCAGCAAAAAGCGAGTGCAGCAAGTCTATCAAGCGCTGGAGATAGGTATTTCCAAAGAGAGATTAGCCGCGATTCATGCGCCGATCGGTCTAGATATTGGCGCACTGACTCCTGAAGAAATTGCCGTTAGCATTGCCGCAGAACTGATTTTGGTGCGGCGGGGTGGCAGTGGCAAGCCGCTTTCAAAGAAAGTAGGAGTTTTGAGTTTTGAGTTTTGAGTTTCAGGAACCCCTATTCTCTATTCCCTTGCTTAACGCATCGATTAACCGCTGATTTTCTTCGACTGTGCGGATGGCAACCCGGAAGTAGCGATCGCCCAGTTCAGGGAAACTCATACAGTCTCGAATCAAAATTTGATTGTGTTTTAGCAAATTTGCTTGCAGTTCAGGTACGGAGCGATCGCTTTGTACCAAGAAGAAATTTGCGGCACTGGGCAGGGGTTGTAAGCCGGGAATATGGGCGAGTTGCTGCTGAAATTTTGGGCGCGTGGCTGCTAGCCAATCCCAGGTCTGTTGCTGAAAGGCGGTGTCTTGCAAAACCACGCTGCCCACGGCTGATGCTAGAGAGTTTACCGACCACGGATCGCGCCACTGCTGCCAGCGCTGAATTCGTTCTGGATGAGCGATCGCGTAGCCCAACCGCAAACCGGGCAGGCTATAGAACTTGGTCAGAGATCGCAGCACCACCAAATTAGGATACTGCTGCACCCAGTCAATCACGCTTTGTTCTTCACCGGGCGGCAAAAAATCCATGAAGGCTTCATCCACCACCACTAGTTCAAACTGGTCAAGATGGGACGCGATCGCATCTTGTGAAAACAATTGCCCAGTGGGATTATGCGGATTATTCAACAGCAAACCACGACGATCTCCACTTGCCACTCGCCACTCACCACTCGCCACTCGCCACTCCTTCAACGGGCATTCTTCAACGGTTGCACTAAAAGCTTGTAATGCCCGTCTATAGTCGCTAAAGGCAGGGGTGAGCAGGTAGGTTACGTCTAGTTCGGCGAGTTCGCGACATGCCCAGGTCAGCAGTTCTGCGGAGCCATTGCCGGGTAAAATCCAGTCGGGTGGAATCTGGTGAAAGTCGCCGATGGCGCGGCACAGTTGGGAATAGGTGGGGTCGGGGTAGGCGTTCAAATCTCCTACAGCGGCTTGAAGTGCAGCGATCGCGGACGCTGGAGGACCCAACGGGTTAATGCTAGCCGAAAAATCAAGGATGACATCGGGGGAACAATGGGCTAACGATGCAGCCCAAACTAAGTTTCCCCCGTGCGATGGACGATCAATCGGCATGGATGCCTCAATCGAGTTTCTACTTTTTATTCTCAACCGGAGCCACTTTTTCCTTAAACAGCTTTCCAGCCGAGAAAGCAGGGACTTTCGTCGCCGGAATATTCATCTTAGCGCCAGTTTTGGGGTTGCGCCCCTCTCTTGCTTTCCGTTCCCGTGGCTCAAATGAACCAAATCCAACTAAGGTCACTTTATCGCCGCTGCCAACGGCTTCCACAATGGCATCCAGCACTGCCGATAGAACGACATCCGCTTGTTTTTTAGTCACGCTAGTTTTATCAGCCACCGCATCTACTAATTCGCCCTTGTTCATGGGAGTTCCTTTTACTACAGGACAGATTGAAAATTGAGATTTACTACAAAATCCCGTTGTTGAGACAGAGTTTTGCTAAAACGCTGAAACTCTTGCTGACTCAAGTTTTCAATGTCCTATTCTAGGGTCTGCTCTTCAAATCCGCATCCCCAAAACCTTTAAGTTATTTGGCTTTCAGGCATTTTTCTCCTGATCCCGCATTTCAGGCGTATAAGCCACTCCTATCAAAAAGCCCTTCTTATGTCGCTAAAATCGATGCTTGGACAATTTCACAACGATCATGTGCGATCGCCTTACTCACACAAATGTGAGATTTAATCCCTGTATTATTCAATTGTTACACCGCTCGGAACGCTGAGTAGGTAGGGAATTTGCTAATAAAGCGTGATCTGTTTTTTGGGCGCACTCTAGTTTTTAAGGGTCAAAAACAGGATTGCGAAGGAGATCAAGACATCGGGCGATCGCGCTAGATTCTGGCTCCATCCATAAGCCTAATTTACCAAGCGCCTCGTTTTAAAACTTTACGTGTCTGACGACTGAAATGCCCTTAAATCAGTCCTTGCAACCGTTGAACCAATTGATCGGCTTGCAAAACTCCCTCAATTCGATCCACGGCTTGCCCTTGCTTAAACAAAACTAAGGTTGGCAACGCCTGAATTTGATGTTGAGAGGCGATGTGAGGATACTTGTCTGTATCGACTTTCACAATTTTCATTTGCCCCTTCATTTGAGCATTCACCTGTTCCAAAATCTTCGCCATCATCTGGCAGGGACCACACCAAGTCGCATAAAAATCAACCAATACCGGCAACTCCGACCCAGCAATCATTTCGTCAAAACTCGCAAATTCTTTTTTCGTGGTCATAGCTCTTAATCCTCTGCTTATGGGCTGATAGAAACTTATTCTGTTCGAGACTTCACCTCACAGGCAACAATAAAGGCTAGAGGCTTAATTTCCTCACTTTCTCCCCAATTTTTTATCTTTCCCTGATTCCCTTTCTCCTATCCCCTATTTCCTATTCCCTTTCCCCTGTTCCCTTTCCCCTTTTCATCTATGATCATTGAGCGATCAGTTCAGTCTCAGTTTTAACGTGGGGCGTTGGGAGAAATAATCATGGAAGCACTGCCAGCAGGATTACAGCGGTTAACGGGAAAAGTAGCGATCGTCACAGGAGCCTCACGCGGAATTGGCAAAGCGACGGCGATCGCATTGGCAAGTGAGGGCGCAAGTGTCGTGGTTAACTATGCTAATTCTCAGGAATCGGCTGAACAGGTTGTGGCTGAGATTGTGGGCATGGGTAGTCCAGCGATCGCCCTTCCCGCCGATGTTTCCAAAGCCGATCAAGTGGACGGGTTGATCGCGGCAGTCATGGAGAAATTTGGGCGGGTTGATGTGCTGGTCAACAATGCCGGAATCACCCGCGACACGTTGCTATTGCGGATGAAACTAGAAGACTGGCAAGCCGTGATTGATCTCAACCTAACTGGCGTGTTTCTCTGTACTCGTGCGGTGAGTAAAATCATGCTGAAACAAAAGTCAGGGCGAATTATTAGCATTACCTCGGTGGCGGGACAAATGGGCAATCCGGGGCAGGCAAACTACAGTGCAGCGAAAGCAGGCGTGATCGGCTTTACCAAAACGGTAGCAAAAGAACTGGCGAGCCGTGGGATTACGGTAAATGCGGTGGCTCCGGGTTTCATCACCACAGACATGACTGCCGAGGTGAAAGCAGACGAGATTTTGAAATTCATTCCGCTGAATCGCTATGGGCAACCTGAAGAAGTGGCGGGAATGATTCGGTTTTTAGCCGCTGATCCCGCCGCCGCTTATATCACTGGGCAAGTGATGAATGTAGATGGCGGCATGGTAATGGCGTAAAAGTCCCCTTCAAGCAGGTCTGATGGATTCATTGTTGCAGTTGGCGTTGGCGTTGGGATTGATGGCGATCGCGATCGCCCTTTCCGCATGGCAAAAGCTGGGGTTAGAGTGGAACCTCGCATTGGCAACCGGACGTAGCGTCCTGCAACTGGTCGTGTTGGGCTATGCGATCGCGATCGCCTTTGAAGTCAACAATCCCTGGTTTGGACTCTGTGTCGTTGCAGTGATGTTCATCGTCACTGCCATTGTCACCCGCAACCGGATTAGCCAAAAGATTCCTAAATTGGTGCCAATTGTGGCGGCATCCCTGCTAATTGGTGCCGCTTTGACCCTGGTTTATACGAGCCTGCTGGTGATTCAACCCCGCAGTTGGCTCGACCCGCGCTATTTGATTCCGTTGACAGGCATTATTTTAGGGAATGCCATGAATGGAGCCGCGATCGCCGGAGAACGATTGGTGACTGCCCTCAACGCCAACCCGCTAGAAATTGAAACTCACCTGAGTTTGGGTGCTACACCGCAACAGGCGATCGCCTCCTATCGCCGCGATGCCATCCGTACCGGACTGCTCCCCACCCTCAACACCGCCACCATCATCGGGCTTTCCACCGTCCCCACTTTCATGGCGGCTCAACTCCTAGGCGGCGTTCCTCCCCTCTCCGCCACTGCTTATCAACTCGTGGTGCTATTCATGATCATCCTTTCCACCCTAATTACCACTCTGCTCGTCACCTACGGCATCTACCGTCAACATTTCACCCAAGCCGCGCAATTAAGCCTGTGGTAAAGCCATGCTATGAAAATCACCGATCTCTTCTCCTCACAAAGCGATCGCCTTTAAGTCATTCTAGAACTGAAAAGTTTAGGCGTATGACAACTGATTTCTAATCTCGTCAGCAGTTAGAGAATTGACTAAAATACCGATTCGTGTTGTTCGAGAACGGCAGTGAAAGTTGCTAGGTCGCGATCGCGTTTCTACTTTGCATCCATCCAGTTGTCGCCTGCGTGGATTTCGACAGCGAGGGGAACGGAGAGGGTAACGGCAGATTCCATCATGGATTGGATTTTGGGCTGGAGCGATTCCCACTCTTCCGGGCGCATCTCAAAAATGAGTTCGTCGTGGACTTGCAACAGAAGATTTGCGTTATGGTCTTTCAATAATTCGTGTAGCTGGATCATGGCGATTTTGATGATGTCGGCGCTGGAACCCTGAATGGGTGCGTTGGCAGCGGCGCGCAACATTTGAGCATCATATTGATCGCGCGGTTTGAGTTGGCTGAGATCGATCGCATCTGGATCACTACCCCGCAGACTCCGTAAATTCTCGCTGCCGAAGTTGAAGTAGCGACGGCGACCGAGAATGGTTTCCACATAGCCCTTGGCGATCGCTTCTTGCTGCATTCGCTGGAGATATTTGAACACATTCGAGTAGCGTGAGTTGAAGCGATCAATAAACTCTTGGGCAGTTTTGCGATCAACTTTTGCCTCCCGTGCAAATCGCTGGGCACCCATGCCATAAATCACGCCAAAGTTGATGATTTTGCCTAATCGCCGCTCGTCTGAGGTGATGTCTGATTTTTCAAACAGGAGTTGAGCAGTCAACGTGTGAATATCCTGTTTATTTTGATAGGTTTCCAGCAACACGGGTTCTTGGCTCAGGTGTGCCAAGATCCGGAGTTCAATTTGAGAATAATCGGCAGCCACCATTAGCCAGCCCGGTTCTGGGATAAATGCTTGCCGAATCAGGCGACTAAAAGCGGTGCGAATCGGGATGTTTTGCAGGTTCGGATCGGAGGAAGACAGACGACCCGTGGCGGTGATTGCCTGGTTGAAATCAGTGTGAACTCGCTGAGTATCTTGACGCGCGATCGCAGGCAGGGCATCCACATAGGTTGACTTCAGCTTTGACAAGGTGCGATGTTCAACGATCGCTTCGATCACCGGATGATCATCCAGTAACTTTTCGAGGGTGGCGGCATCGGTCGAGTAGCCCGTTTTGGTTTTGCGCGATTTGCGGCGATCGAGTTGGAGCGTGTCGAATAGCAGTTCACTCAATTGCTTGGGCGACCCCAAATTAAACTGGCTACCAGCAACTTCGTAAGCCCGAAGCTCAATTCTTGCCAAATCTTGCTCTAACTGTTTAGAAAATGTATGCAAATAGTCTTGGTTAACCCGGACTCCCAACCATTCCATTTCGGCTAACACGGGTTCCACAGGTACTTCTACGTCTACAAATAGCCGATGGAGTGCGGGGCTAGCTGTCAAGAGCGATCGCAAAATCGGCACCAACCGAAAAACCGTATGGGCATCCATGCCGCAATATTGGGCAACGGCGGGGATGCCGATATCGGCAATGGTTTTACCTTTGGGTACTAAATCGGTGTAGCTGGTGGTCGTCAGTCCTAAATGGGTCAGGGTTAAATCAGCCAGGTTATGCTTTTGCTCTGGGTTGATCACGTAACTTGCCAGCATGGTGTCAAAGGTCACGCCTGCGAGATGAACGCCCTGTTGTCGCAAAGCGAGGCGATCGAATTTGGCGTTTTGTAGCGCTTTCGGATAATCCGGGCTTTCCAAAATGGGGCGCAGCGCTTCTAGCACCAACGCCTTATCCAAATTCTTGCCGATCGCATGATTCAGGGGAATGTATGCCACATCCGAGATTGCCTCACCCCAGCCAATGCCAATTCCCACCAGTTCAGAGTCGCGAGGTTCTAAGGCGGTGGTTTCCGTATCCCAACTGGTCAGCAAATCGGGCTGATTACGAACTTCCAAGATTTCCACCAACTCGTACAGCTTTTCGGGCGTGTCAATAATCCGGGGTTGCAGCGTGATGGATGCGATGGGAATGGCGGCGGCGGTGTCTGCCGCACTATAAAACCAGATATCACCACTTTGATCGATGGGAGCTGGGAGTGGTTCGGCGGCGATCGCCCCTTCTGTGACTTTTGACTCTGCTTCCGGCACGTTCTCCGTTTCCCCACCAAACTGGCGATGTAGCTTTTGAAGTTTGCCAAGAAAGGTGCGAAACTCTAGCTTTTCCAATAACGGTAAAACGGTATTGTCGTCAAATTTTTGTAGTTGACACGTCTCTAGATCAACGTTGAGCGGCACATCTAGATGAATCTGAGCTAAATATTGAGAGTGCAACGCACTGTCGCGTCCGTCTTCTAGCTTTTTGCGAGTGGCTCCTTGAATCTGGTTGATCGCCGCATAGATATCCTGGAGCGAACCATATTCTTTCAAAAGTTTAGCTGCTGTTTTTTCACCAATGCCGCGCACACCGGGAATATTATCGGACGTGTCGCCGCATAGGGCTTTGAAATCTACCACCTGTTCCGGCAACACACCTAGTTTTTTTTGAACTTCTTCAGAGCCAAATTCTTGCAGCGAGGGAATGCCCTTGCCATAGCTCGTGCTCATGTAAAGTACGGTGGTGCTGTCTTCGGGGTTGACCAGTTGAAATAGGTCGCGATCGCCACTCAAAATTTTCACCCGCATTCCCGCAGCCGTTGCGCGGCGGGTTAGGGTGCCGATGATATCATCCGCTTCGTAGCCAGGAGCCGTCAACACCGGTAATTGGAGCGCCGCTAGCAATTCTTGCAGGTTTTTCAGATCGGGCAAAAAGTCTTCCGGCGGATCGGGTCTGCCTGCTTTGTAGGTGTCGTCTTGATCATGGCGAAAGGTTTTGTCTGCCACATCAAAGGCGATCGCGACATACTGCGGCTTTTCTGTTTCCATCACCTCCAACAGCGCCTTCAAAAAACCAAAGGACACGCTCGTTGGAATGCCGCTTTTGGTTCGCAGCCCACCCTCTCGCCCTTTTGCATGGGCATAATAGGAGCGAAAAGCAAGGGAGTGACCATCCACCAACACGAGAATTGGCTGGGGTGAAGCGGAAGAAAGTAGCGCCAAGGGAAATCGCCGGGGTAGAGAATAAGAGAAAAAATCAAAAAAGTCAGGAATCAAAGTTTAAGAGCTTTACGATTCCTGACCTTCTTGAAACCTATCAGAAACGATCTTTAAGTTTTAGACAATGTGCGGCGTTTTGAGATCATGCGATATGCCTCAATGATGTCGCCCATCTCCCAAGAATTGAAGTTATCAATTCCGATACCGCATTCAAACGCAGTATTGACTTCCTTCACGTCTTCTTTCATGCGCTTGAGCGAATCAAGACTGCCCTCAAAGACGACGTTGTTATTTCGACGAATCCGAACTTTGCAGTTCCGCACAATCTTACCGGATTGCACATAGCACCCTGCTACCTGCCCCCGTCCAACGGGGAAGACTGCCCGGACTTCGACTTGACCCAAAGGCTCTTCCACCAGTTCGGGATCGAGTAAGCCTTCCATTGCCCCTTGGATATCGTCCAACAGGTTATAGATGATGTTGTAATCTCGAACATCGACCCCAAGGCGATCGGCGGCTTGCCGTGCACCTGTTGCCAACGTGGTATTAAAGCCAATGATCACCGCAGAACTGGCAGCCGCCAAATCAATATCGGTTTCAGAGATTTCACCCGGCGCAGCATACAGCACCCGCACTTGCACTTCATTTTGAGGCAACTGTTTGAGCGAACTAAGGATGGCTTCCACCGATCCCTGTACGTCCGCTTTCAACACTAAGTTGAGTTCTTTCAGTTCTCCTTCCTGGGCACGAGCCGACAGTGTATTCAAACTGACCCGGCGCGAAGACATGGCTGCGAGCAAGCGAGACTGGCGCTGCTCGTCGCTTCGATCAGAAGATACCGCACGAGCTTCCTTCTCATCAGCGAACACGTCAAACTCATCTCCCGCCGCAGGCACATCGGCAAGACCTAACACTTCCACGGCAAAAGAAGGACCTGCC
>JBGTAZ010000087.1:0-20219 GCA_041749615.1 Leptolyngbyaceae cyanobacterium
GAGTCCGTCCGTCATACTCCAAGTGTCCGAGTTGTCGTCGTGATCACCACTGACAAGTGTTATGAGAACCGAGAATGGGTGTGGGGGTATCGGGAGAATGAACCCATGGGCGGACGAGATCCCTACTCCAGCAGCAAGGGCTGTGCGGAATTGGTTACAGAAGCGTATCGTTCTTCATTCTTTACGGCACATTCGCCGGATCTGGCTCAACCTGCCGCGATCGCCAGTGTGCGAGCAGGCAACGTGATCGGCGGTGGCGATTGGGCAAGCGATCGCCTGATCCCTGACATTATGCGAGCCATTCAGACTCAGCAGCCCGTGCTCATTCGGAATCCCCATGCCATTCGTCCTTGGCAGCATGTTTTAGAACCGCTAGGCGGCTATTTGCTACTGGCAGAACGGCTGTGGGAATCCGGATCTACCTATGCGGAAGGCTGGAACTTCGGTCCCAATGATGAGGATGTTAAACCCGTCTCCTGGATCGTGGATTACTTGACCCAGCGTTGGGGTGAAGGCGCAACCTGGCAATTAGATGGGGGTGACCATCCCCATGAAGCAACTTATTTGAAACTCGATTGTTCTAAAGCAAAAGCTCGGCTGGGCTGGCATCCTCGCTTATCGTTAGAAACTACCCTGGAATGGATCGTGGAATTCTATCAGGCGTATGATCAACACCAAGACATGACAAAAGTCGTTGAGGCGCAAATTCTCCGCTATCAAGCGTTGCAGTCACAGGGATCGCCTAGCATTGCCGCAATGCCAACCCTATCCGCTAGTTCGCAGTAATTATGCATATTTGGAGAAGCCCCTATGATCTTTACTGAAACCCCGTTGCAGGGAGCATTTATCATTGATCTCGATCGCAAATCGGACGATCGCGGTTACTTCGCCCGAATGTTTTGCGGCAACGAGTTTGAGCAGCATGGCTTGAAACCCACCATCGCCCAATGCAACCTCTCGTTTAACCAGCAGCAAGGCACCTTGCGGGGAATGCACTATCAGATTTCACCTGCCACGGAAACCAAATTAATTCGCTGTATTCGGGGCGCGGTTTATGATGTCATCGTTGATTTACGTCCCGATTCTCCTAGCTATCTTCAGCACGTTGGGGTGGAATTGACTCCCGAAAATGGACGAGCGCTCTATGTCCCAGAACTGTTTGCCCACGGCTATCAAACCCTGGCGGATGATACTGAAGTCATGTATGCCGTCAGCGAGTTTTATACGCCCAACTGTGAACGGGGTGCCCGACACAACGATCCCGCCTTTGGGATTGAGTGGCGTTTGCCGATCGCGAAGATCTCTGAAAAAGATGCCTCCTGGCCATTGTATAAACCTGTTGCGATTGGAGTTCCATCATGATTATTGTTGATACTGCGCTCAAAGCTCGTGCTGAAGCGGGAAATCCGGTTCGAGTGGGCATGGTCGGGTCGGGGTTTATGGGCTGGGGAATTGCCAACCAGATTATTAATTCGGTTCCTGGCATGGAGTTGGTGGCGGTGGCAAGTCGTCATTTGAGCAATGCCAAACGCGCCTACGACGAGGCAGGCGTTGAGACGGTGCGCGAGGTAAATACAGTGGCAGACTTGGAGGATGCGATCGCCCAAGGAACTGCCGCTATTACCGAAGATGCTATGTTGCTCTGCCAAGCAGACGGGATTGATGCCTTGATTGAGGTGACGGGCACGATCGACTTTGCGGCAAAAGTCGTGCTAGAGGCGATCGCCCACGGCAAGCACATTGTGTTGATGAATGCTGAACTGGATGGCACCATCGGTGCGATTTTGAAAACCTACGCTGACAAAGCAGGCGTGATCCTGTCTGGCTGCGATGGCGATCAACCCGGTGTGGAGATGAATCTCTATCGCTATGTCAAAAGCATCGGCATGACTCCCTTGCTTTGCGGCAACATCAAAGGCTTGCAAGATGCCTATCGCAATCCGACCACTCAAGAGGGATTCGCCAAAAAATGGGGACAAAAGCCCCACATGGTCACGAGTTTTGCCGATGGCACCAAAATTTCCTTCGAGCAGGCGATCGTTGCTAATGCCACAGGCATGACCATCGCCAAGCGAGGAATGCTAGGCTACGACTTCAGCGGGCATGTGGATGAGATGACCGGACTCTATGATGTGGATCAACTCAAAGCCTTGGGTGGCATTGTGGATTATGTGGTGGGTGCAAAACCGGGTCCTGGTGTCTTTGTCTTTGCAACCCAAGACGACCCAAAACACTGCCATTACCTGAACTACTACAAATTAGGTGAGGGTCCGCTCTACAGCTTTTACACGCCTTATCACCTCTGCCACTTTGAAGTGCCGCTGTCGGTGGCACGGGTGGTCTTATTTAAAGATGCGGTGTTGGCTCCGTTGGGTGCGCCCAGAGTTGACGTGGTGGCGACTGCCAAAATTGATCTAAAACCGGGCGAAACGATCGACTGCATTGGCGGCTACATGACCTATGGGCAGTGTGAAACTGCTCAAATTACCCAAGCGCAAAACCTATTTCCGATCGGATTAGCAGAAGGATGTCGCCTGAAACGCGCCGTCGCCAAGGATCAGATCCTCACCTACGACGACGTGGAACTGCCGGAAAATCGATTGTGCGATCGCCTCCGGGCTGAGCAAAATGCCTACTTTGCCCAAGCGCGTGAACTTGTAATCGTCTAATTTCTCGATACCTAATCGGGCATCTACTCTATCGGGCATCTGCTCTATGAAGCTCAGTGTAATTCTGCCCTGTTTTAACGGTGCAGAAACGATTGCAGTTCAACTCGAAGCGCTCACTCATCAGTCTTGGGCGGGTGAGTGGGAGGTGATTGTGGTCAACAATGGCTCAACGGATGATTCCATGCAAATTGTGGAGCGCTATCGCGATTTGCTTCCCAGTCTGCAAATCGTGGATGCTTATCAGCCCCCTGCACCGAGACGGGGCGTGACCCATTCCTATGCAGTGGGCTGGCTGGCAGCAAGCGGGGATGCGTTCCTATTATGTGAGGCAGATGATCAAGTAGGGGACGGCTGGCTCTCCACTTTAGGAAACGCACTTCAGAAGCATCAGTTTGTCGCGGCGGCAATAGACTACACCAAACTCAACCCCGATTGGCTAGTGGGAGACGGTTGGCAGCAACAGTCCGTACAAGCGGGTTTATCTACTATTTCGCCGCCGCTCTATTTGCCCTATGCCAGCGGTTGTAGTCTGGGCTTGCGCCGATCGGTTTACGAGGCGATCGGCAACCCCGATGAAGCCTGTACCGCCAGTTGGGATACTGATTATTGCTGGCGGGCGAACTTGGCTGGCATTCCGCTCCAATTTGTGCCCAATGCCACGGTGCACTATCGCCTGCGTATTGAACTGGGCGATCGCTACCGCCAAGGAAAAAACTGGGGGAGGGCACATGTAGTTTTGGATCAAAAATATGGTTCAGCTATCACCCGGTTGAAAGTGATAAAACACTATGGACGCAGTCTGTTGAAGCTATTCAAGCAACTCTTGAGTTTGTTTCCCAATCTCACAAGGCGCAAAGGTTTCGCTCAATGGATTTGGGGACTTGGCTGGTGCATCGGCGATTTGCAAGGTGGACGATATTTATGGGCAAGTTTATCTAAGCGCGATCGCTCGGTTCAGCCATCTGCTTTTCTGTAAGGGCTAAATGCTAACCCAAGGCAAAATCGCAACTCGTGGAAAAATTGGCGACTACTGACCCAGATAGGCTTCTAACACTTCAGGATTGGATTGGATTTCTGCGGGTGTGCCGTCTGCTAAATTGCGTCCTTCTGCCAACACCCACACGCGATCGCACAGAGACATAATCACATCCATGTTGTGTTCGATGATCAAAAAGGTCATGCCGTCGCGGTTCCAACCCTGAATGCGATCGCAGATTTGGTTGATTAGCGTTGGGTTCACGCCAGCGGCGGGTTCATCCAGCAAAATCAACTTCGGCTCAGCCATTAACGCCCGTCCCATTTCCAACAGTTTTCGCTGTCCGCCTGAAAGTGCGCCAGCATACTCATTCGCCATGTGCGCCAAGCCAATCGACTCTAAAAGTTCAAAGGCTTTCTGGCGCTGGGCTTTTTCTTCTTGAGCAATCTGTTTTTGATGAAACCAAGTATTCCAAAAATTTTCTCCGACTTGCTTTTGAGCCGCCAGCAGCAAGTTGTCTAAAACTGAGAGTCGAGAGAGGACGCGAGCGACTTGAAAGGTGCGAACCATGCCCATCCGAGCGATGATGTGAGGCTGGAGGTGGTGAATCGGTTCGCCATCAAACAGCACTCGCCCTTGATCGGATCGAATGACATTGGATAGCAGGTTAAATAGGGTCGTTTTTCCAGCGCCATTCGGTCCCACTAACCCGGTGATGCTGCCTTGGGGCACCTCGATTCGGGCGCGATCGACGGCGCAACAGGTGCCACCAAAGTTTTTGACGAGTCCGCTGGCGGCTAAGAGGGGCAGTTCCAATCGTGGGGCGATCGCGCCATCTTGTACCTCTGCATCTTGTACTTCTGCTAAGACCTCTGCCAGGGTTTCTCCAGCGAGATCTCCCGTGGCAGACTGGGGAAAATGGGTGGGTTCATCGACCAAGGGTGAGTTCCTCCTTTTTACCTAAAATGCCTTGAGGACGTACCATCATCAAAATAATCAGCAGCAAGCCAATCACCATGATTCTAAAGGCACCGAGACGGGCATCATCAATGCTAGCGGGAATAATGGGAATCACGGAATGTAAGGCTTGTAAGAATTCTGGCAAGAAGCGGGTTGCTGAATAGTATGCCCAGTAAATGATGGCTCCCAAAATCGTCCCAGCATTGTTTCCGGCACCGCCTAACACGACGATGATCCAAGCTTGAAAGGTAATTAAAGGAATAAAGCCATCGGGATTAATGAACGTTAGGTTCCAGGCGTAGAAGGCTCCGGCAATCCCCGCGATCGCCCCACCCAACATGAGCGATTGCAGCTTATACCAAAACACGTTTTTCCCTAGCGCTCTCGCCACCTCTTCATCTTCTCGAATCGATTTCAGCACTCGTCCCCACGGCGATTTGACGGAAACTTCTAGCCGCCAATAGACCAGAGCCAGCACCGTCACTAATATCAACATTAGCCCTGCTTTATAGGAATAGTCAGACAGCGCACTGATGCCAATGCCATAGATGAATAGTCCTAAAGCGGCAGAGGCTAACCCCACAAGCAGCCTCGGAGATTGGGTTGGTTTAGGGACAGGGTTTTGTTCGGAATGAATGGGCAATTGCTGGAACTCTGTCCTATGAGGATGGCGTGCCCATTTCCACAGGTGCCGACCACTCACTGCAAAAATGCTTGTCCACAAGGCAATCATGGCAATCTTGCTGCCAATCGTCGGCTGGGTAAGGGTCTCAAGCGGCAGTGGAAAATTGGCAACGCCGAGAGAACCGCGAGTTAGCCATGCTTCATTCAGGGCAATCAGCCGAATCACTTCTGATGCGCCAATGGTCACAATCGACAAATAATCTTCCCGCAGGCGTAACGTGGTGGTTCCCAGGATTAATCCTAGTAGGGCTGCGAGTGCGGCACCGATTAACGTTGAAAACACCAACGGCACTCCGTTTAAGCTGAGCAACACGGTGGTGTAGGCTCCAACGGTCATAAAGGCAACATGCCCAAAATTGAGCAACCCCGTATAGCCCCATTGCAGGTTTAAACCCAGACTAAACAGCGCATAAATTGCTGTAGAAATAATTAGTGTAACGAGGTAGCCAACCATGCAGCGGTTTGGGAATTGAGTAGTTGGATTGTATCAGGTTAAGGGAATGACGAATGACGGATGGCGAGGGACGAATAAAAAGCAGCGATCGCTTAGGTGAGTTGAGCCTTGCGAAACGCACCCTA
Source organism: Leptolyngbyaceae cyanobacterium (assembly GCA_041749615.1). GTDB lineage: Bacteria > Cyanobacteriota > Cyanobacteriia > Leptolyngbyales > Leptolyngbyaceae > ULC077BIN1. The sequence goes on from JBGTAZ010000087.1 coordinate 5,869, forward strand.
GAAAAAAGCACAAACCACGACATAGATAAACATTAAAAAGGGCGCAATTAATACGCCCCAATTCAAATTGATAAGTTGACAAATCGGCTTAACTCGCCGCCAAAACTGCCTTTGCCTTCGCCAGCACATTTTCCAAGGTGAAACCAAACTTCTCCATGCACACGCCACCGGGAGCCGATGCACCAAACGAGTCGATGCCAATCACCGCCCCTTGATCGCCCACATATTTGTGCCAGCCCATCGTGATTCCAGCTTCCACAGACACACGCTTTCTCACAGCTTTAGGCAGAATAGATTCCTTGTAAACCGCATCCTGGGCTTCAAACAGATCCCAAGAAGGCATGGAAACCACGCGCACTTTCGTACCTTCGCTGGTGAGTTGCGCCGCCGCTTTGACACAGAGATTCACTTCAGAACCCGTGCCAATTAGGATCAAGTCAGGAGTGCCGTCGCAATCAATCACCGAGTAAGCACCCTTTGCCACACCGTCGATCGACGAGCCAGCGAGGTTGGGCAACCCTTGGCGAGACAGCGCCAGCAACGTTGGGCGGTTTTGATTCGCGTTCAACACTGCAACTTTGTAGGCTCCAGAAGTTTCGGTGCCGTCAGCGGGACGCAAAACCGTAAGCTGAGGAATTGCTCGGAGAGACGCGATCGTTTCCACTGGCTGGTGCGTCGGACCATCTTCACCCAGCGCTACGGAATCGTGGGTCATCACCCAAATAACGCCCGCTTGGGACAACGCCGAAAGCCGAATGGAGCAGCGCATGTAATCGGTAAAGATCAGGAAGGTTGCACCGTAGGGAATTAAGCCGGAACCATGTAAGGCAATGCCATTACAAATTGCGCCCATGCCGTGTTCGCGCACGCCAAAGTGAAGGTTGCGATTTTCGTAGTGCCCTGCTTGAAATTCGCCGCTGTTTTCCAGTTCGGTCAGGTTGGAGTGGGTCAAATCTGCCGAGCCGCCGATAAGTTCTGGCAAAACCGGAGCGAGTTTGTTCAAGCAGATTTCGGAATGTTTGCGAGACGCTAGGGTTTTGTCTTCCGGCGTGTAGATGGGCAACACTTTATCCCAACCGTCAGGCAGCTTGCCGCTAATTAACCGCTCAAACTCAGCCGCTTCTTGAGGGAACTTGGTTTTGTATTGTGCCAGGGTCGCGTCCCATTCTGCTTCTAGACTCGCGCCACGCTCAACGGCTTTGCGGGTATGTGTTAGTGCATCTTCAGGCACGACAAAGGGTTCGTGTTCCCAGCCTAGTTTGTCGCGAGTCAGCTTAATTTCGTCAGCGCCAAAAACTGAGCCGTGAGCGCTAGCGGTGCCTGCTTTGTTGGGAGAGCCGTAGCCAATCGTGGTGGTGACTTTGATCATCGTTGGCTTGTCGGTGACGGCTTTTGCAGCCGCGATCGCCTGACCAATACTTGCCAAATCAGTATTTCCATCTTCAACATGCAACACATGCCAGCCATAGGCTTCAAAGCGTTTGGAGACATCTTCAGTGAAGGCAATGTCGGTGGAGCCGTCGATCGAAATATGGTTGTCGTCGTATAGCGCAATCAGCTTACCCAGACCTAGGTGACCTGCCAAGGAGCAGGCTTCCCCTGAAATCCCTTCCATGTTGCAACCATCACCCAGGATCACATAGGTGTAGTGGTCAACCAGGGTGGTATCGGGCTTATTGAACTTGGCGGCGAGATGGGCTTCGGCGATCGCCAGACCGACTGCATTAGCAATCCCTTGACCCAAAGGTCCAGTGGTCACTTCTACACCGGGGGTTTCAAAATTTTCGGGATGTCCTGGTGTTTTCGATCCCCATTGGCGGAACTGTTTAATGTCATCAATCGTGACGCTGTCGTATCCCGTCAAATACATCAGGGCGTATTGCAGCATGCAGCCGTGACCTGCCGATAGCACGAAGCGATCGCGGTTAAACCATTGCGGGTTTTTAGGATTAAACCGCATGAACTGATCCCACAGCACAAATGCCATCGGAGCCGCACCCATAGGCAACCCAGGATGCCCCGATTTTGCCTTCTCAACAGCATCTACCGCCAGAAAGCGGATTGAATTGATACAAAGTTCTTCAAGTGATTGAGTTACGACAGCCATGATTCCTACTCAGTGATGAATTAGCGCTAGAACGGTGATAAACAAGACGCTGGGTAAGACAAGCCACCCGATGATTTCGTTGCCTCATCATCCCATCATTCGAGACGGTAGGCAATAATTCCTATTGGAAAAACTAATGGTTTTACTGTGAATTGAACAACGGCTCAAATCAGCCAGCAAAACTCATTTTGATTCAGCAACCCAACTTTTAGGCAACAAATTTTTAGGCAACAAACTTTTAGGCAACAAACTTTTTGAATGCCAGTGTCACATTGTGACCCCCAAACCCGAAGGAGTTCGACAGCGCCACGTCTACAACCTGCTCTCGACTATGGTTCGGCACATAATCTAAATCGCAATCGGGATCAGGATTGACCAAATTAATCGTGGGAGGAATGCGATCGCTGACAATTGCCATCACGGTTGCCACCGCTTCAATGCCGCCTGAACCGCCCAACAGGTGTCCCGTCATCGATTTCGTTGAGCTAATGGAAATCTTGCGGGCAGAGTCGCCTAACGCTTTTTTGATTGCGGCGGTTTCTGTGGAATCATTGGCAGGAGTACTGGTGCCGTGGGCGTTGATGTAGCTCACTTGGTCAGGAGTCAGGTCGCCATCTTTGAGGCACAGGGCGATCGCGCGAGCCGCCCCTTCGCCACCGGGCACCGGAGAAGTCATGTGGTAGGCATCACAGGTCATGCCATAGCCAATAATTTCCGCATAAATCCGGGCGTTGCGCGCTAGGGCGTGGTCTAACTCTTCGAGGATCAAAATGCCTGAGCCTTCACCCAAAACGAACCCATCCCGATCTTTGTCAAACGGGCGACTGGCATGGGCGGGATCATCGTTGCGAGTGGACATTGCCTTACAAGCTGCGAATCCAGCAACCGACAGAGGCGTGACGGCTGCTTCGGTGCCACCGCAGATCATGGCTTGGGCGTAGCCTTGCTGAATCAGCCGGAAGGCATCGCCGATCGCGTTTGAACCCGCCGCACAGGCTGTAACTGAGCAGGAGTTAGGTCCCTTAGCGCCCGTGTGAATAGCCGTTAAACCCGCTGCCATATTGGCAATCATCATTGGGATCATGAACGGGCTACAGCGATCGGGTCCTTTGGTCAGGTAAATTTCTTGCTGATCTTCCAGCACTTTCAAGCCGCCAATGCCGGTGCCAATCAAAACACCAACCTGCTCGGCATTCAGGTCATTGATCACAAACTGGGCATCGGCGATCGCCTGCTTACTCGCACACACCCCAAATTGGGCAAAGCGATCCATCCGTTTTGCTTCTTTGCGATCCAAATAGGTTAATGGATCAAAGCCTTTCACCTCCCCCGCCATCCGGCAATCATGTCGAGAGGCATCGAACAAAGTGATGGAATCGATTCCGTTGCGTCCACTCATTAAGCCGTCCCAATAGTCACCTACCGTGTTTCCAAGGGGGGTGATTGCGCCAAGCCCAGTGACGACAACGCGCTTACGAACAACGTTTGTCATGATTTACGTAAAAATGAATAACCCAAGCTAAAGACTTTTTGAGTTATGAATGGTGAACTTTAATCTGAAATGCTATCTCAGAAAACTCAACACTCATAACTCATTACCCAGGGGTCTGGTTAAGCAGATGCAGTCGCTTTGTTGCTGATATAGTCCACTGCCGATTGTACGGTAGCAATTTCCTCAGCCGCTTCATCAGGGATTTCAATGTCGAATTCTTCCTCTAATGCCATGACTAGCTCAACGGTATCGAGGGAATCGGCTCCCAAGTCGTTAGCAAAACTGGCTTGAGGAGTCACCTCCGTGGCATCAACTCCCAGTTGTTCAACCACAATCTTCTGAACTTTATTGAAAATTTCGGTTTGGCTCATAAGCTCCCTCGCTGAATGCAGTGGCAATAAACTCATGCCGGATTGTGTACAGTGCCTAGACACAACTGGCTTAGGCGTTGGACACACTCTATGCCAGATATATCTTTTTTAAGCATCCCACCATCTTAAGCTGAAAGCGCGATCGCTCTGAAGTAGAGTAGACGCTTTCTAGTTTTGACCTAAAAGAATTTTAAGAATCTAGCAAATTCCGCATCACCCCATTGATGATGCGAAAATCTAGGGTGGTGGCTGCTTCGTCAGAAACCAGAACACTGCTTAGAACACTGCCTAAAAATTGCCGTTCCGCCGAGCCTTCTTCCTTATGTCGCTTAAATCCTTGAGATATGCTTACTTCCCTGGCTGTGTTGCCCAAGGAGCTTGTCGAGAACTGTATCAAAGCACCCAAGCCTTAACTCAAGCCTTAGATATTGAATTAGTCGAACTTAAAAAAGCCTCTTGCTGTGGCTCCGGCACCTTCAAGGAAGATTCTCAACTGTTGGAAGACACGGTGAATGCCCGTAATCTTGCCCTAGCAGAAGAGCTAAACCTGCCCCTATTAACCCATTGCAGCACTTGCCAAGGCGTACTGGGGCATGTCGATGAACGCCTAAAAAACGCTCAAGATCAGAATCCCGCTTACGTTGAACAGGTAAATGGATTGCTCCAAAAAGAAGGCTGTTCTCCCTATCAAGGCAGCGGTCAGGTGAAACACCTTCTCTGGGCACTGGTGGGAGATTATGGCTTGGAGGCGTTGCAGGCAAAAGTGACTCGCAAATTGGCAGGGCTAAACTGTGCGGCATTTTATGGCTGCTATTTGCTGCGTGCCCAAGATCAGATTCCCTATGACGACCCCCATAATCCGCAGTCGATGGAAAATGTGTTTCAGGCAGTAGGTGCTACGCCAATCTATTTTCCCGGCAGGATTCAGTGCTGCGGTTGGCCACTGGCTAGCTATGCAACGGAGCAGTCGTTTACGATGGCAGGCGGACATATTCAATCCGCGATCGCCGCTGGTGCCGACTGTATCGTCACTCCCTGTCCCCTGTGCCACCTCAATTTAGACTCTCGCCAACCCGAAGTTGAAAAAGTGATTGGCTCCAAATTAGGACTCCCCATTTTGCATTTGCCCCAGTTAGTGGCGTTGGCATTGGGTGTTAGCCCCCAACAACTCGGCTTGGATCGCCACATTGTCTCAACGAGTTCTGTTATCAATAACCTTAGGTAAAGTACGCAGTTCGCAGTTTACCCTCATCCCCAGCCCTTCTCCCTAGGGAGAAGAGAGCCAGAAATCTTGTCCCCTTTCCCTTTGGGAGGGGGCTAGGGAGAGGGCGTTTTCAGAATTCATAGACTGATTCAGCAACGCCAACTATCGAGCGCCAAGATAAGTTCTCATAAACCAGTTCTTTACCTTTGCAGCACTCAGCATCCCTGCTTCATTAGTCTGAGCAGAAAAAGAGACCCCCAACAACGCCGCAAAATCGCTGTCTGACAGTTCGCCAGCCTGATGCTTTTGAAAAGCATCCACGACTGTAATCAATTCATCTACAGAAAACGAGTAGCCTTTTTGGGCAGCGAACTCGGCAACCACTGGTGCACGCTCACCTTTCAACGCCTCCGATTCAGCAGGATCTAAATCTGCTTCGCTGCTAATATTGCCATCTCCAACGCCTAATAGGGTTTCAAGCTGCTGGCGCAGAGCTTCGTCTTCCGCAGTCTTCTGCATAAACTTCAAAACCGTTGCAGTAGCCATGTCGAGTTAATGCCCCACTCATTTTGGTCGCCCCTATCATATCAAGGGTTTTTCGGATAGCCTAGCGTTCTTTATTTTCATATAAGGCTTTAGTGAATGACGAGTGGCGAATGACAAGGGGCTGACTTTGAACCCCGAACCCCGAACCCCGAACCCCGAACTTCTGACTCCTGTATTACATTGTTTAAACTTTTGCAGCCTTTCGTCGGGCGTGTCTCAGGCGTTGGGGTAAACTGACGTTCATCCAAGGATTGGCGGCACTCTGCTGTTGATCCGATGGGCTAATAAATATTGCGAAGTGTTAAGCAATCATTGGAGCCTTTAATAACATGTCTCATAGCGTCAAAATTTATGACACCTGCATTGGCTGCACCCAATGCGTTCGTGCTTGCCCGACGGATGTCCTAGAGATGGTTCCCGATAATGTCTGTAGAGCAGGGCAAATTGCTGCTTCTCCTAGAACGGAAGATTGTGTTGGCTGCAAACGTTGCGAAACGGCTTGCCCAACTGACTTCCTTAGCATTCGTGTGTATCTAGGGGCTGAAACGACTCGCAGTATGGGTCTGGCTTACTAAGCGGTGGATTTTGCGATCGCTTTAGTTCATTGGTTTATTAATCATCCAGATTTACAAAGAAAGCGGGAGTAATGCTCCGCTTTCTTTTTTTCAGCAACGCTTTTTTCTATCTATCAACTTTATTGTTATTGAATCGCTTTCATTAAAAATTCTGCTATTTCAATCAATTGTTGTTTGGTAAAGGCATCTAGTAACGCCCTAGCCGCAGCGCGAGGTTCTAGAGGAATAGAAATCTGCTGAGTTCGGGCTGACCCATTTTGCTCGGAAGCGATCGCAGCAACGGGCAAAACTGTGGTGGGAGTGGGCGCAAAGACAACTGTTGGGGCAAGCTGCCGCAGTTTGACGCTGGGGCTAATTTCGATTGATCTCCCCGCGACTAGCAAATCACCGGATAGTTTGATCTCCTTAATAACCAGCGGTGCCAGCACAGAATAAGAACTCTGAGAATTAGCGATCGCGCCTTGAGCCACTTCCAACAATCCTCGCCAAGCGGAACAATTGCTCAGTTGCCCCATGCGATCGCAAAGGATAGAGAGTTGCTGGCGGCACACTTGCGTGTCGCCCTGCTTAAACAACTGCAACATTTTTCTTAACGCCGCATTGATAAATGCCGGCGCTTCAGCACTAACCTTAATGGCAGAGGTTGCCGCTTTATTTAGCCTATTTTGGATTAAATGATGCAAGTAAGCTTCAACTTCGACAAAAGCTGGCTGGGCATCTTGAACAATTTGCTCTGCCTGTGATTCTTGAAACCCAAACGGAGATTGAAGCGCTTCAACTAATTCCTTCAGCACATCAAATACTTTGAGAAACAAGTTTTCTAGCTGGCGATCGGGCTTAACTGGATTGTCCTTGAGAATCTTAAAGGCATCCTCTAAGTGATGGGCAGTGCGATGGATGCTGTCAAAGCCAAGCATTGCTGCGCCGCCCTTGACCGAATGAGCCGCTCGAAACACTTCGTTCATCTGTTCAGAATCCGCCAAGGTTGCCTCTAGATTGAGCATCCCTTGTTCGATTGTATCGAGGTGCTCTTTAGCTTCCTCGATAAAGAACCCCATAATTTGCTGTTGCTTCGTCGCTTGCACAACCCAAATCCTCTGAATGTTAACGTTGTACGAGCCACAGAGATTGCAATCCCTCCGTCGTCTCTCCTTTTTAATGTTCCCCTATCGGTTCGCTTTTTATCGGTTTGTAACCAGGAAATCTTATGACGCAGATGAATGAACTAATGACTTATGAAGGGGGCTGTCATTGCGGGGCGGTGAGGTTTCAGGTGAGGGCAAACCCCAAGCAGGATGAAGTCTCAGATTGTAACTGTTCTATTTGTCGAAAAAAGGGGTTTCTTCATTTAATTGTGCCACTGGAGCAATTTACCTTGTTACAAGGTGAAGATACTTTGGCAACTTATACCTTTAATACGGGCATTGCCAAGCATCTTTTTTGTCGGATTTGTGGCATTCATGCTTTTTATCGTCCGCGATCGCATCCTCATAGGATGGATGTCAATCTCCGCTGTCTGGATGAAAACGTACTTTCCCAATTCCGAATCACCCCCTTCGACGGTCAAAATTGGGAAGCCAATGTGCATCAAATTCAAAAGGAAGATTAGAAGTCAATGCGGAGTGCAGAGTTGGTTGGAAACTCAAAACTCAAAACTCAAAACTCAAAACTCCACCCCTTTACCTCTCCTCTATCTTCTCCTCTACAGGCTTGTTGTTGACTAACACCTCTGGATTAAATGGACGATTCATTTGAGTCAGCGCCGCATTGGGTTCCGTTTGAGAGAGGTGCCGCGCCAAATTCACGAAATCTGAAGGAATCATCACGATCGTCGTCGTGTTGTTTTCAGCCCCAATTTCGGTCAGCATTTGCAGGCGACGCAGTTCCAAGCCTGTGGGGTTGGCGCTAATGGTTTCAGCCGCTTGTGCCAATTTTTGAGAGGCTTCCTGTTCCGCAGCAGCTTTGATAATCCGCGCCCGTTTTTCACGAATGGCTTCGGCTTCTTTTGCCATTGCCCGCTGCATACTGGTCGGAATTTCTACATCTTTCATTTCTACTCGCTCAATCACAATCCCCCACGGCTCTGTGATCTCGTCCACAATTTCCTGGACTTTGACGTTAATTTTGTCGCGGTTTTGCAACACATCATCCAAAATGTTTTGCCCAACCACATTACGAAGCGTGGTTAACGCGATTTGATAAACCGCCATTTCGTAGCTTTCGACTCGGTTAATCGCTTTGGCTGGATCGAGAATGCGGTAGTAGAGAACGGCATTGACTCGAATGGTTACACTGTCGGCGGTGACGGTTTCCTGTGGCTCAATGTTGACGGTTTTGGTGCGGACATCTACCTGCATTTTTTGGTCAACCCAAGGCACAATCCAATACATGCCGGGTCCGAGAACCCCGCGCGATCGCCCCAACCGAAAAATCACCCCACGCTGATACTCGCGATCGAGCTTCACTCCACCCGCCGCAAACATAATCAGTGCGCCAAAAAATAAACCAATTAAACCTTCCATTGCAATTCATTCCTTGCTGTAGTTCTATTTTAGAAAGCTTGCCAGGGATTGATCTAAAGATTTATATGCGGAGTCCAGAGTCCAGAGTTCGGAGTTCGGAAGAGGGAGAGTTTTTGGAACATCTCTCGCCTCTCGCCTCTTGCCTCTTGCCTTACTTCATCACGTTCGTTGAACCTGCTTCACAAGCGATCGCGCTACCTGATATTTCAGGGATAGCAGGTGCCAAGGTCGAGGGTTGAGCGCTTTCACATAGTACGGTCATCATGCCTGTACTACTAGCAGAATTAGCTAGAACTGCGCTGACGTAGCTTTTTAGCTTTTCAGTTTTAGGAACAGCGGTGAGCCTTGCCTGAGTTTGATCAGTGACCGTCAATTTATAGGCATAGTAATCACTTTTGGGAACGGAGGCTTGCTCTAGACCTGCCAAACTGGAGACGAACCGACCATTGGCTTGATAAAACGCTTCCTGCGCTCTGCCCATTTTAGTCAAGTAGTCTTTTACCTCGTTCTGCTGCACCACAATGGTGAGGTCGGTAAGGGATTGCGCGGTGTGTTGAGGATGGGGGATTGGTCGCACCATTGCATCAGGAAAGGATTGCTTGGCGGCAACGGTGGGGACAGTGGGACGCTGAGGCGAGGTGGCAGCATTGGTCACGGCTGCCACAATACCGCCCGAAGCAAAGGCGATCGCTGCCATTCCACCCATCACCATCCATTGATTTGAGGGGTTAATTTGCAAAAGCAACTGCTGCACGATGGTTGGCATTGGCATTGAGCGCGCGATCGCGGTCGGCGGTTTTGGTCTCGCTGAACTTTCCTGAGAAACGAACCGAGTGACTAACATCGAGCTAGAAACTTGCTGAATGATTCGCTGTACCCAAGAAGAGTTATTAGAAGGGTTCTTGTTTGTAGAACGGTGCGACGGCGACTTTAAACCTTGACTCGATGCCAAATCTAAGGTGGGAATCGGTTCACGGGGAGCGGAATTTCCGAGTTGAAATTCTTCCGTCCACAGCGACGATTCTCCTGATTTTTGAGCGGATACTTTGGCAGATACTCTAACTGTGCGGATGGATGTCGCCCCCAATGCCCCAATGCCGCTGCGAATGAAACTGACGATCGCCGCTTGGTTTAAGGGCTTTTCTGACTGCACGACTATCGATAAGCAATCATTCGTCAATTCAGCGTTTGTCGTCACTCCTTTTGGCTCCAAAACCGAGTTCATCAGTGACGCGATCGCTTGAGGATTCCCCTGTTTCGCCAGATTCAATAATTGAGATTGAGTCACCATAAAAGATGCCAAACGCAGGACGTAAAAATGCACTTCTAAAATACTCGCAAATTTTTAAGTGGCAACTTTTTTTGCACTGCGATCGCAACTTTCAATCAAGCAAATAGGATAGACTCATGGTGTATTACGACATTTCTACTGCTGCTGAGCAAGATTACGATGATCTCTCCATCGCGTGTTATCCATAGTGACCTCGATATTCTAGGCGGGACTCCAGTTTTTCTTGGCACTCGTGTACCCATGAAAACCTTGCTTGATTATCTTGAAGCAGGGGATTCGCTAGATGAATTTCTAGACCATTTTCCAAGTGTCAACCGTGATCAAGCGATCGCAGCCCTCGAATTGGCAAAGGAAATGTTGACCGCCTATGCGAATTCTGCTGGATGAGTGTGTTCCACGACCTCTAAAACGTGAACTCAGCGATCATGAGGTAAAAACAGTTGTAGAAATGGGATGGTCAGGCAAAAAGAATGGTGAGCTACTGCAATTGATGACGCAAGCAGGCTTTGCAATTTTGCTAACCACTGACCAGAATTTGCGGTATCAACAAAATTTGCAGCAAGCAGGCGTTGCGGTGGTTGTTCTGGCTGCACCGAGCAATCGGCTTCCTGACTTAGTTTCACTAATTCCCGATACACGTAATGTGTTGAGAACTATTTCTGCGGGTGAAGTAGTTGAAATTAGCGAATCTTAAGATCCTTGCAGTTGTGGCATGACACCCTCAATGCAGCGATTGATCGCAAACCGCTTTTCGTTCCCATTTCGCCTTACAATTTTGGCAATCACTCTTTGCCCCTTCCACTTCACCCGTTCCTATGAGTATTGGCTACCTCGCGCTCGTTCTCCACGCTCACCTGCCCTATGTGCGGCACCCAGAGAGCGATTACGTCCTCGAAGAAGAGTGGTTATTTGAAGCCATCACCGAAACCTACATTCCCCTAATTCAGGTTTTTGAAGGCTTAAAGCGCGATGGCGTAAACTTCAAGCTCACCATGAGTTTGACCCCCCCGTTAATCTCCATGTTGCTCGATCCCCTCTTGCAAGAGCGCTACAGCGAACACCTTGCCAAGCTGGAAGAGCTGACCGAACTGGAAGCCGAACGCAATGCATTCAACGGGCATTTGAAATATTTATCGGAACACTACGCCAAAGAATTTAATCAGGTTCGCACCACTTGGGAGCATTACAACGGCAACCTAGTCAAAGCCTTTAAGCAATTTGCCGACAGCAACAACTTAGAAATCATCACTTGTGGCGCGACCCATGGGTATTTTCCGCTAATGACGATGTATCCCCAAGCGGTGTGGGCGCAAATTCAGGTCGCGTGTGAGCATTACGAAGAAAACTTTGGTCGCAAACCGAACGGCATTTGGTTGCCGGAATGTGGTTATTACGAGGGCGTGGAGCGGATGCTGGCAGATGCCGGACTGCGCTACTTCCTCACCGATGGACATGGAATTTTGTATGGTCGTCCTCGTCCTCGCTTTGGCACCTATGCTCCTGTATATACTCAATCTGGCGTGGCAGCCTTTGGGCGCGATCACGAATCGTCTCAGCAGGTATGGTCTTCAGAAGTGGGCTATCCGGGTGCGCCTGAATATCGAGAGTTCTACCGCGATTTGGGCTGGGATGCGGAGTATGAATACATTAAGCCTTACGTCATGCCCAACGGTCAGCGGAAAAATGTGGGGATTAAGTATCACAAAATTACTGGACGTGGGTTTGGGTTAAGCGATAAAGAACTATACGATCCTTACTGGGCACGGGAAAAAACCGCTGAACATGCGGGCAACTTTATGGTGAATCGGGCGCGGCAGGTGGAGCATCTCTATGGCATGATGCAGCGGAAACCGATTATTGTGTCGCCCTACGATGCCGAACTGTTTGGGCATTGGTGGTACGAAGGTCCCTGGTTTTTAGATTATTTGTTCCGTAAAACCTGGTTTGATCAGGGCAGCTATGAGATGACGCACCTCGCGGACTACCTGCGGGAGAATCCGACTCAGCAAATGATCAATCCGGCGCAGTCTAGCTGGGGCTACAAGGGCTTTCATGAATATTGGCTGAATGAAACGAATGCGTGGATCTATCCGCATTTGCACAAAGCAACCGAGCGGATGATCGAGTTAGCGCAGCGGGAAGCCGTGGATGAACTGGAGCGGAAGGCGCTGAATCAGGCGGCGCGGGAGTTGTTACTGGCGCAGTCTTCAGATTGGGCGTTTATCATGCGGACGGGAACGATGGTGCCCTATGCGGTGCGGCGTACGCGATCGCACCTGATGCGGTTCAACAAACTCTATGAAGATATCCTGCAAAGCAAGATTGATTCAGGCTGGGTCGAAAAAGTGGAAGCGATCGATAATATCTTTCCCAACATCAACTATCAGGTCTATCGACCGCTCTAAGCTGTTTTACCTACATCAAAAAATAGGTAGGGCAAGACTGGGCATCAAATTCTAGACTGGGACTGTTTGAGATGAATAGGTTTAGCCAGGTGTTGGACCGCTTAGCAGAATCGCGATCGCAATCAACTATTTTTTTTGAGTCACCAGACGCGATGTGTGCAGCATCGTCCTGCTCAATTTCTCGGTTCCAGTTCCAGTCGGTAGCAAAATTTTCCATCAGGGGGTTCCACACTTGATAAAGGGGTCATACTATCTACAACACAGGTGTTGAAGCAATATCCGAACAATTCACAGTGGAAAAATTCACTATTATTTCAAACACTGAGTCGTTGACGTTATCCTATCTTTTCAGGATAGGGGGTTACACCCCTCAGATGAGTGAGCCTTGATAAAAGTTCCTGTTTTAATCAATCCAAGCCGGAAGATGGCAAAAAGTTGGTCTCCCGGCTAAAGATGCTACACCCGTTGGGCGGCTTGATAAGGATAGGTGAGGCGATCGAGTTGTTGGATCAGCAAGCTGAGGAACAAGCCCACATCCGTGACGACCCCCACCGATTCGACGGAGCCGCGATCGCTGAGTTTGGTTACGACCGCCGGATTGATATCGACACAGACCATCTTCACGCCAGCCGGAGTCATGTTGCCCACGCCGATCGAGTGCAGCATCGAGGACAGCATCAGAATCAAGTCAGCCCCTTCAATCAAGCGCGAGTAAGCTTCTTGCGCTTTGATTAAATCCATTTCGGTGTCGGGCAGGGGACCATCATCCCGGATGGAGCCAGCCAGCGAGAAGGGTATGTTGTGCTTGACGCATTCATACATCACGCCACTGGTAATCACTCCTGCTTCCACGGCTTTGGCGATGCTGCCATAGCGCCGGACGATGTTGATCACTTTTAGATGATGGCGATGTCCACCCCGCACGGAAACCCCGCGCTTCATATCCACCCCTAGCGAAGTGCCCAGCATCGATTGTTCCATGTCGTGAACCGCGATCGCGGTGCCGCCCAGCAATGCCTGCACAGAGCCCTCGCGCACCAGATGAGATAGATGTTCGCCGCCGCCCGTATGAATCACCACGGGACCCGCCGTCACCACTACTTTGCCGCCGTGGTCGCGAATCTGGCGCATTTCCCAGGCGATTTGCTCCACTACCAGTTCCACTCGGCGTTCGCTGGAAACCCCTGCCCCCATAAAGCTAAACTCTTGAGTGCGAGTGTCCCGCGATTCGGGTTTGCGAACCGTGCGAATGCCTTCCACTCCGACAATCACGCGATCGCCTACCTTTAAATCTCTGAGCAAGCGACAGGTTGCCGTGGTGTTTGCTGAGGTTGGATTGACTGCGATCGCGCCATCCATTCGCTGCTTTTGCACCTGCACCCACTCGCCATTCACCCGCACTTCCGTTGGGTAAATCGTGGACACATAGAAATCATCAGGCGCTACACCATCCTGAATCACCGCTTCTAAATGAACGTCGCACTGCTCATCAATCCGAGGCAGCGCGCCTAAGTCGATCAGTTGAGACATGATCGCGTCCATCACATCATGAGAAGGAGCCGTCACCTTCACTTCCGCTGAAGACGTACTTTGGCGCTGTTCGCCCAGGTTAAAGTTCAACACCTGAAAACTGCCGCCGCCTTCCACAATTAAATCCAACGCCTGATTAATCAAGCCTGCATCCAGCAAGTGTCCTTCCATCCGCACGATCCGGCTTTCCACTGTGCCGCTGGCATGAATATCTGCCAACACCGGTTCCGTGGTTCTCAAGGTCAAACATTTTGCCGCGCCCCCCGCTTTCAAAAACTCGGTTAGCGGCGTTTCCACCACCTCAAAAC
>JBGTAZ010000088.1:0-8592 GCA_041749615.1 Leptolyngbyaceae cyanobacterium
GGAAGTGATTGATGCCCGATTAGAGCGGCTAACGGCAGTTTCTGAGCGCACCGCCCAAAATGTTCAAGAGATTTCTGAAGAAATGAAGATCTTAACTTATCAAATTGGGGTGCTGACGACGGGTTTAGTCGATATTCGGCTTACGGCTGAGCGTCAAGAGCAAAATATTACCCGACTGGTGGGCATTGTCGAAAAGCTGATTCAAGCTAAAGACTAATTCAAGCTAAAGACTAAAGGTATTGTTGCCGTCAAACTGTAAAACGGCACTTTTGTTAGGCAAGACTCAAACCCGCGATCGCAACTTTTTCATTGTCCTGCATTTAGAACCTGGGCAGCCGTGAGGGTGATGTTGGCAAATATACCTGACAGGATTACCGCATCATTCTGATAAACCTGTTCCTCTTCATATAGCCCATCGACCCATTGTAAAATCGTCACTTTCTGGGCGATCGCATCCACAATCCAATACTCCGGAATCTGCCGTGCCGCATACTCAGTCCGCTTATAGCGATAATCGCGGTTTTCCTGCTTGGGGCTAACCACTTCCACGACCAGCAATGGCGGTGGCATATCCTGAGTAATCAGGCAGTGAGTTGCTCCTTTTAATGCAGCCGCAGTTTCTTCTGACAGCACCATCAAATCGGGTTCTCGTGCCGTTGCCTGTGCCCCACTGACTGCAATCTGTGCTCCCATTCTCAAGCGGTAATAGGAAATTCCGCTTTGTAGAAAGATGGCAAACAGAAAGGAGGCAATTCGGTTGTTTAAATCACTCTCAGTCGGCATGGCAATCAGTTCCCCGTTAACCAGTTCATAGCGGGTATCGGTGCCGTCGTCATAGGTCAGGTAGTCCTCGATGGTCATGGGTTTCGGGGCAACAGACATGGCGTTTACCGGGGTAGGCTGAACGGGGATTGCTCATTTTTGGATATTCCTATGATACTGGTTGAGTTGCCTAGCTATCGGCGATCGCAGCGATCGCTTCAAATCATGTTGTGTGAAGATTTTGGCAGGGCTACGATTTGAGAAAGCACTCATTCGACTGGCAGATCTGGTTGCTTGGTCGGCAACGGTCTAAAGTTAAGTGCGATCGCACTTAACTTGTATACTCACCAAGCAGTGAGTCAACTCGACAGTTTAGACAGCCGACTCATTAGGATTTATCGAGATGCTTAATGATGAAACACCCACGCGATCGCAATGGTGAAAAGATAGTGCCTCAATCAGCTTTCCCTCAAGAATTACAGCCGTTTTCTGTGCTGGGTGTGCCCGTTCACCTGACAGGCGACTATTTAGGCTGGCTAGTGTCTCAGGCGGAGCAGCAGCGGGGTTGCCATGTCGTGACGCTGAATGCCGAAATGACGATGCAGGCAGGGCAAAATCCTCAGCTTGCGGAGATTATCCAGCAGGCGGAATTGGTGATTCCCGATGGGTCTGGCATCGTGCTGTATCTGAAGCTCTACGGCAAGCAGGTGGAACGCCGCCCCGGAATTGAACTCGCAGAAGGGATGCTGCAAGCCGTTGGCAAATCGCAGGATTTGGGTACGGTGTTTTTCTATGGTGGACAGCCGGGAGTCACGGATATTGCTGCGATCGCTTGGCAACAGCAGTTTCCGGGATTGGTAATTGACACCCAACATGGCTACCTTAAACCAGAGGATCAGCCTGGATTTGAGCAGCGATTGAAGGACTTGCAGCCCGGACTGATTTTGGTAGGTTTAGGCGTGCCTCGGCAAGAATTTTGGATTGCGGAACATCGGCACCTCTGCCCCAACTCGATCTGGATTGGCGTGGGCGGCAGTTTTGATATTTGGGCAGGCACGAAAACCCGCGCTCCAGAGTTCTTTCGTAAAAACCATTTGGAGTGGCTCTATCGTCTCTATCAAGAGCCGTGGCGCTGGAAGCGAATGCTGGCATTGCCTCATTTTGCATGGCGATCGCTGCTTTATCGGGTGAGAGGCAAGAGGTGAGAGGGAATAGGAGCTATTTGGGAGCTTCTGTGTTCTAATAAACAAAAAATTGCGATCGCCCCTTTTCATTCCCATGCCTCAAAGTTCCACCCGCTTGCCAGTTAAAGACATAAACTCGGTGTCGCCCCCACCGAACCAGCCTCGGCAGGAGATCGTCTGTTTGCGGCAGGTTCATAAAGCTTACGACAAGGGCTTTAAGGCACTTACAGACATAAACCTGGAGATTCAAAGCGGCGATTTTTTGTTTGTCACCGGTCCTTCTGGGTCTGGCAAATCCACTTTTTTGAAGCTGCTTTACGGTGAGGAACGGGCGACAGCGGGGGAAGTAAGGGTAGATGGGTTGAATGTGGGCGAGTTGAAGGGCGATCGCTTAGCTGCATTACGACGACGCATTGGCATCGTGTTTCAAGATTACAAGCTGATTCCCCGGCGCACAGTCGCGGAAAATGTGGCGTTTGTGCTGTGGGCACAGGGATATGACCGCCAAGAAATTCAGCGTCGCCTTACGCCTGCCCTGAAAATGGTGGGACTCCAGCATAAAGCAGATAGTTTTCCCAACGAGCTATCCGGGGGGGAACAGCAGCGTGCCAGCATTGCCCGTGCGATCGCGGGTACGCCGCCGCTCGTGCTTGCCGACGAACCGACGGGCAACCTGGATGCTGATAACTCTTGGCAGGTGATCAAAATTCTCAAAAAGCTACACGCGATCGGGATTACAATCGTCGTCACCACCCATGACGAAAGCCTAATTCGCCTTTCAAACCATCCCGTAGTTCAAATTCGCAACGGTCATCTTTACCACCCTCACTCCAACCCCTAACCAATGAACCTGGACTTCACGCTTTCAATTGGGTGGCTCAATCAAGTACTCTAGAAAGCTAGACACTAGAGCCTTGATCACTGCGCTCGACACCTGCCATCTAATATCTGCCACCTAACTACCTGCCACTAGCGATGTCCAATATCTATACTGTTGAAATTCATCATCAGGGTGCGATTCACACCATTCAAGTGCCCGAAGACCAAACCGTTTTAGACGTTGCCGATGCGCTTCAGCTAGACTTGCCCAGTTCTTGCCATGCGGGAGTTTGCACGACTTGCGCTGCTCAGATTTTGGAAGGAACCGTTGACCAGTCAGAAGGTATGGGCATCAGTCCAGAGCTACAGGAAAAAGGCTATGCGTTGCTGTGTGTCTCCCATCCTCGCTCCAATCTCAAGGTTGAAACTGGCAAAGAAGACACGGTTTACAATCTTCAATTTGGGCAACCTCAAAAATAAGCGGCGTTGCTGAATGCAAGTATGATTTTTGACTGTAGGGGTAGGTCTTGTGCCTACCCTGACGTAAGTGGAGGGCAACCACAAGGGATTGCCCCTACAAATTTCCTCCCCAGATTCAGCAATGCCAAATAAGCTTGCTTGTGTTGGGATTCTCAGTTCTTTACTGCTATTGCGCCATGACTACTCATTTCATTACGGCTGAAATTGATTTGCAAGCGTCTCCCTTGGCACTTCAACGCGAAGTAGAAGCAGAATTGCAAAAGCGGGGTGAGCCTCTACGCTGGGCAGTGACAGCCGTTGATTTAGAGCGCCAAAAGGCTGTAGTTGAGGCGATCGTGACTCAATCTACTCAAACTGAAGTGCCGACTCCCTAACAAATTATTTGAAAGGCAAGAGGCAAGAGGTAAGAGGCAAGAGGGACACTTAAAACTCAAAACTTAAAACTCAAAACTTCTATCCCACCCCCGCACTCTTCACTCCGCACTCCGTACCTTATGAAGCGCCCCTACACCGTCATGCTGATTGTGCCCACCGGAATTGGGGCATCCATTGGCGGCTATGCGGGGGATGCGTTGCCAGTAGCACGGGCGATCGCCCAGGTTGCAGATTGCCTAATCACCCATCCCAATGTCCTCAATGGAGCGCAGCTTTACTGGAATTTGCTCAACGCTTTGTATGTGGAAGGCTATGGACTGGATCAGTTTGCCGCAGGTGCTTGGGGCTTGCGTCCGGTGCATCAAAATCGAGTGGGGCTGATTCTGGATCAGGCAATTGAACCCGATTTGCGAGTGCGCCATCTGCAAGCTGCGGATGCTACCCGCGCCACGCTGGGACTAAGTTTGACGGATTACGTCGTCACCGATATGCCCTTGGGTGTGAATTTGAAAACCGCCGATTCTGGAGCAACTTGGGGCACGATTGACCATCCCGATAGCCTGCTGAGAGCCGCAGAGCAGTTGATCACAAAAGCCGGAGCGGAAGCGATCGCGGTGGTTGCTCGATTTCCCGATGATGTAGACAGTGATGCGCTACAAAACTATCGCCAAGGTCAGGGCGTAGACCCGCTTGCCGGAGCGGAAGCTGTGATCAGCCACCTGGTCGTTCGCACGTTTCGGATTCCCTGTGCCCATGCGCCTGCCCTGCTGCCCTTGCCGCTCGACCCCACCATTTCTCCCCGCTCTGCCGCCGAAGAGTTAGGGCACACGTTCCTGCCCTGCGTCTTGGTGGGGCTGAGTCGGGCACCCCAGTTTGTCGTCTCTGGCAGTGTCGCTGCGGGCGATATTTGGGCAAATCAAGTAGATGCGATCGTCATTCCTGCAACTGCTTGTGGGGGTAGTGCGGTGCTGAGCCTCTGCCAGCAGACCCGCACGAAGATTGTGGCAGTACGCGAGAATCAAACCAGAATGCAGGTGCCGCCGGAAGCGCTCGGCATCGCGGCAATATCGGTGAATTCTTACCTGGAAGCGTTGGGCGTGTTGGTGGCGGATCGAGCAGGCATTAGCCTAGAGTCACTCAATCCGGCGATCGCGCCTTTGCTTGCGGCAAACACCAAAATGAGTGGGCGATCGCCTGACATGAGTAAGTAACCAGGCTAAATGAGAAAGCAAATTACCAGTTTGCTGATTGAATTTTTAGGAAAGAGCAGAAGCGATTTCTCTTGCAGTTAAGCGGCTTGCGATCGCGCGGTGGCTAACCTATTCGCTCCGTATTGCTGCTGGATGATGTGATGCGGTTGTATTAATCCTGATTTTGCTGGGATGAGTGTGTAGGATAGAAAAAATTCCCTCGCTGCTGTATGGTTGCCCCAGTTGATTTCTCGGACTACCTCCAATCGTTAGTGGACGCTCATAACGCTCAGCAAGATCTCTACACGCTGACTGATTTACAAGTGGAGATTCGTATAGAGATCCCCGCATCACCGGAACAGCCACAAGCAAAGAAAGAGATGAGGGTGGAGCGATCGCCTGTGTTGGCAGGACTCCGCAAGTACGTGCGGGAAGGGCATGTGTTGCTGGTGGGCAAACCCGGTTCGGGAAAATCAACGGCATTGCAGCGGTTGCGGTGGGAGTTGGCACAGGCAGCGTTAGAGGATGAGACGCAGCCAATTCCGGTACTGGTGGCGTTGCGGGGCGATCGTTCGGTTCCTGAAGCGATTTGTACAGAGTTGCGGAAAGCGAGGTTGGAGATAACTCTGGAGCAGATTGATAAATGGTTGTCGAATGGGCGATTGTTTCTATTACTGGATGGGCTGAACGAGATTCCATCCCAGCAACGAGAGCATCAGATCGATCAGTTTCGTAAAGATAATCCGCATACGCTGATGATTTTTACATCGCGGGAGTTGGGGACGGAGTTAGGAATTGAGCAAAAGCTGGAGATGTGTGGGCTGACAGAACGGCAGATAAGATCGTTCGTCGAGAAGTATTTGCCGGACTATGCGGATCAGTTGCTCCGGCAGTTGCACGATCGCTTGCGGGAACTGGCAGAAACGCCACTGTTGCTGAAGTTATTGTGTGAGGTCTACGCTGAGCTAGATCCCCGACTTTTTGAAAAAGTCGGGGATCTCTGGAGCAAGGGAGAGTTGTTTCGAGCGGTCGATCGCAAGTACAGCACCTGGAAAACGGGCGAAGGGGCAAGAACCTCTGAGAAGTTTTGGCAATGGAATAGGGAACTGTTGGGACGTTTAGCATTTGACATGTTGCAGGCAGATGGTAGCCCGACGAGGAAATGGTTGCAGGTCGATCGCCCCAAAGCCGAGCAGATGCTGGAACGGTTTTTGCAAGGTCGCGTGACTGCACCGGGAGAAAAAGCCAAAAACTGGCTTCAAGATTTGCTGGATCATCATTTGCTGCAAAGGGCGGCGAATCCCAACCAAATTGAGTTTCGTCACCACCTGTTTCAGGAATACTACGCAGCGGAATATTTGCTGCTGCAACTAGAAGACATCAACGATGCCCAACTGAAACGCGACACCCTCAATCTGCTGAAGTGGACAGAACCCCTGGCAATGATGGCAGCATTGATACCTGATAAGGCACAGGCAATGTGTTTGGTAGAATTGGCGCTAGAGGTTGATTGGATGCTGGGGGCGCGACTGGCAGGAGAGGTGAAGCAGGAGTTTCAGGAAAAGACCGTGGGACTGGTGAGTGCGCTAGAGGTTTCAGAGTCGTTAAAGGTGGAGCTTTGGGGAGAGACGCGATCTAATCATGCCATTCCCGGCTTACGCACCCTGCTGGAAGATGCTGATGGCGATGTGCGTGAGAGGGCGGCAGAGGCGTTAGGCGAGATTGGGTCTGCTGAGGCGATTTCCGGCTTACTCCAACTGGTGGAAGATGCTGATGACGATGTGCGTTTGAGGGCGGCAGAGGCGTTAGGCGAGATTGGGTCTGCTGAGGCGATTCCCGGCTTACTCCAACTGGTGGAAGATGCTAGCTACTTTGTGCGTGAGAGGGCGGCAGAGGCGTTGGGCAGGATTGGGTCTGCTGAGGCGATCTCCGGCTTACTTAAACTGGTGGAACATGCTGACTACGATGTGCGTTGGAGCGCGGCAGAGGCGTTGGGCAGGATTGGGTCTGCTGAGGCGATTCCCGGCTTACTTAAACTGGTGGAAGATGCTGACAACTATGTGCGTGGGTGGGCGGCAGAGGCGTTAGGCAGGATTGGGTCTGCTGAGAGAATTGCCGGCTTACTCAAACCGCTGGAAGATGCCGATGACGATGTGGGTGGGAGGGCGGCAGGGGCGTTAGGCGAGATTGGGTCTGCTGAGGCGATTCCCGGCTTACTCCAACTGCTGGAAGATGCTGACTACTTTGTGCGTTGGAGCGCGGCAAAGGCGTTGGGCGGCATCAAAGACGATCGCGCCGCCCATATCCTGCCCAACCTCCTCGACCTCATTCCCACCCACTCCGGCGAAGAAGCCTTTCGTGCCCTGACTGCCATTCAAGCCAACTGCCAGTTCTACAGCTACGACATTTTCCACTCTCCCCCATCTACCATTCCATCTTCCTCTTTACCCGCCGACCTTCTTACCCAAATTGACCAAACTACCCAGCAAATCGACCAACGGACGAAACGAATGGCACATCAACCCAAATACGACTTCAAGGGCGCAAATTTCGGGGGTCCCGTTAACTTCGGTGACAATCCTACTGGCGATTTTATTGGTACACAATACAACTACACTTTCCCCGACCCGAAACAAACCGAAGCCACCCGCGCCGTGTCAGATTTGCTTGAAGATATTCGCCAGCGCTATCCCCAAGCCTCCAATGATGAAATCCTGGAGATGATTGAAAAAGGCTTTGCCACGATGCAGCGAACCAACCCACAAAAATGGCGTAAGTGGGTGGATCTGTTTAGCATTGTGTTTGCTGGTGGTTTGGAAGCCGTCAACGTGGTGGCTCCTGTGTTCGGAATTCCGATCGAAGTGGGCAAGCGACTGTATCAAATTGGCGATCGCAACCGCAAACAACTTCCAGGCAGTTAGCTTCAAGCTACAAATGGCAAGCCAATACAAACCACCCAAAAAAATGGAATCTTTTCGAGTCCGGTGCGTGAGTTGGAAAGCGGCGATCGCGTCCTTGAAATGTCTGAATTCATCAGCAAAGCTTGTTAGTATTTAGCCGTTGCGCTTTTTTACAAGTCCTTTTTTGCACTATTTGATCCTGTGACAGATCCCTTTTCTGATGATCCTGAATTTATCCCGTTGACCCGCACTCAAGTGCTAATTGCCATGGGTGTAACCGCGCTGTTGCTGCTGCTGGTGAGCAAACTGTGGGTCAATTTTGGAGCGGGGCTAATGTTGCCGATCGCCTGGTCTAGCGAACACGCTCTGCTGGGAGTCGGGTTAGGCGTTGGCATCACGCTAGCCAGTTCAGCCGTTTATGCGCTGTGGGCGGAGTATCGGCAAAGTGCCGATTACTATCTGCGAATGGTCTTAAAGCCGCTGGTGTTTCCTGACATTATTTGGTTGGGCTTGCTGCCGGGGCTGAGTGAAGAACTGCTGTTTCGCGGGGTAATGCTGCCCACCTTTGGCTTAGATGCGGCAGGTATTGTGTTTTCGAGTCTCTGTTTTGGGATGCTCCATCTCAGCAGCTTCAAACAATGGTCTTATGTCGTGTGGGCAACGGCGATCGGCGGAGTGCTGGGAGTTAGCGCCTTGATGACCAATAATTTACTGGTGCCGATTTTGGCGCATATCACCACCAACTTTATTTCTGGCTGCGTATGGACATGGCGTGGCTTTAAGGAGAATGTCTCCTAAAGTGACTGCCCCAACGATGAGGACACCCCTATTTTTGCAAGGCGATCGCTGCTTGATTTCCAAATTCCGTACTCCAAACTCCGT
>JBGTAZ010000089.1:0-13963 GCA_041749615.1 Leptolyngbyaceae cyanobacterium
CTATGGCATCACTAGAGCAGCTTAGACAAAAGGTGTTGAACGAAAAGCGACTGACAAACCGTTTGCGCTTGGCAACAACACGTCTTCATAATGCCCAACAAGAGCATGTTTGGGCGATCGCCGCCGCGAACTCTGAAGGCTTGTCCATTCGAAAAATTGCCGCAGCCACAGGATTAAGTTCGAGTCGAGTGCATCAAGTGTTGCATACCGAAGAAGCCCTTCAAATCCCTGTGCTCAACCGGGTAGCCGCCAAGGGTCATCTGATCTAGTAACAAAACACATACCCAGCAAGCTTTACAGAGCTCGTCAAATAACCTCTTTAAAGGGGATCTAGTAAGTTTTCTATAGACCATCAGGGCGGCTCTCGATCGCCTCTTCTAACCTTGCTGGAGTTAGGCATCGTAGAACCGGAGCCGGAATGGTCATCGCTGAGCCAGCGTGAACAACAAGCTATTCTGCGCGAGAAGATGAGTCTGTCACCGTATTAAACCTTATGAGAAAAAGGTTTGAGCGCTTTTGTCCATAAAACTGGACGACTTAACGTTGTTTACGGTTCCGTTGCTACTGGAACCCCAAATAGTGCCACGAAAACTTGGAAAGCTCTTACAGTTGTGACTTCAGCGATCGCGGCTTTTAATCAATTTAGACCGATTTAGCTACGAGATTTCAAGCCTTTCAGGGCTGTATGGCACTATTTCGCACGTATCTCGGCTCAGCCCCTATGCCCGATCTAGAGAAGGCGCAAGTTTTTGCGATTCTAGTCATCCCCACAGACCAACTTTGAGCCACCTAGATTTCGACTTATGGTGCTCTACTCTCACAGCCCAAACCTGAGAAAAATCGCATCGATATGCTTGGATACTTCACATAAGTTAACTATATTCGTTATGTTTATTAATACAAACTTTAATTTTTTTTGCTGCTGTGAACATTACCACCTCTCGCTTAGCCTTGCTGCTCAAGCCAAACTATAATCCCAATTTCTGGTCTCAGACGACTTGGGCGCTTTTGCGTGCTGTGATTGGCATCATGATGATTCATAACGCTTTTGATAAGCTTAGCAACATCGAAAGCTTTGCCGAAGCCTACGTGTCTTACATTGGCTTGCCTTTCCCCATCTTCTTTAGCTACGTAGCTGCTTACACCGAATTGATTGGTGCGCCTCTCGTTGCTTTGGGGCTGTTCACCCGTCCCGCTGCTTTCGGTCTGTTTGGCACCATGTGTGTGGCGATGTATCATCACATTAAAGTGGCTGGCCTTAGCCTGCCTTACTTAGAACTGCCCGCTATTTACGCCGCAGCCTTCCTGTTCTTCACCATCAACGGTGCAGGTTTGTTCTCCACCGATGCCATGATTGCCAATTGGTTGGATGTCAGTGCATTGTCTTCTCGGGCTAAGCAAATCATGCGTTTTGAGAAGGCCTACGAAACGTCTGACGCACGCGAGGAGTCCCACACGGTTGGTTAATAAGTTGGGTTTGATGACATAGAAATTAGAGTGGAGATGCGATCCCGATATCCTAACGTTGACCATAGCTAAATGTGTCTGAAACCAGGCTGAATTCTTAAGTTGGGGTCGAGCCGAGATCAGCGCAAAATAGTGCTACTAATTCGGATTGGCCTAGATTTGGACTGTATCACTCAAAAGCTATGGTCTGAAACCCTGATGCTTTCGTAGAGCCCGATCGCTCAAATGCCCTGAAGCCGTTAGATTAGTTGCTCGAGCGCGCAGCTAATCAGTATTTTAAGCAGCAGAAATTTCAATGTCTAAAGCTCCGCTTCACCCGCCGCTAGAACCTTTTCGCTCCCAACAGACAACTTTGATACGGTCGGCGTGCAAGCGAGTTGTTAGACTTTACTTCACAACCATTTTACTTTACCTCCGAGATAGAGCGGCACAACCTTATCCGCACTTATCCGAATTCCTCAATTGATTCCCTCTTGCTATCTCATATCCTCAATGAAATCAGATCCACAAGCTAGTTTTTGAGCGATGCTACAGCTAGGTTCGATGAGTCGCCAAAATGGAGTGACTTGTTCCGGCTTCTTGCCAGATTCAATTTCCTCCCAAGCTGCTTCTGCGACAATGCGCGTGGCAGTGGAAGTCGTGAGTGGGCAGCAGCCATCTCCCTGATGAGTCTGAGCAACTTGCTGTCGCATTTCGGCTAGAGTCACGGATTTGCCTTGGGGGATTTGATCGATAAATTGCTTGATCAATTGTGGAGTCGGGAAAAATAGTTGACCGCCTGCTGGAACTCCTGCCATTGTTTTCTACGTGACCTGGAGTTTGGGTTCTTTTTTTGCGTTTAGCTTCTGTTGCCAAGTTTGAGTCATGTTGGTCCTCCGAATCAATTAAATTACTGCGGTTAAATTTGAAGAACTGATTAATTACTTGACCGCTTCAGCATGAGCGATCGCGGATGGCTCCGGCTGGTCACTGAGATATCCATCTTCCATGTAGATAATCCGATCGGCAACATCTAAAATTCGGTTGTCATGCGTCACCATTAGAATCGTACAGCCTTGCTCTTTTGCAAGTTTTTGCATCAGCTCCACTACATCCCGACCAGATTTTTTGTCGAGTGCAGCGGTAGGTTCATCGGCTAGAACGATCTGAGGATGGCTGACAAGGGCACGCGCGATCGCGACTCTTTGCTTCTGTCCACCAGAAAGATCGGCAGGATAGTACTGTGTCCGTTCTTCTAGCCCTACTACTGCTAGCATTTTCAGTGCTAAGTCGCGGCGTTCTGAATGAGAATAGGTGCCGTGGACTTCTAAACCCATCATCACATTCGCTTGGGCAGTCAGACTAGTATGCAGATTATGGGCTTGGAAGATATATCCACAGGAACGTCTTGCCTCTACTACAGCCGGTTTTGCTGCACCAAGCAGCTCAATATTTAACATCCGAAGACTGCCCGATTGAGGCGATCTCAACCCACCCATCAGCGATAGTAAAGTTGTTTTACCTGAACCCGAAGGCCCTGTTAAGATCACAATTTCTCCGGCATAAATGGAAAGATTGATGTCAAACAGAACTTGCTTTTTTAGTTCACCTTCACCAAAAAAATGGTCTAACTGCTGAACTTGAATAACTAAAGCAGAATCAGTTGCTACCATTGCGGTTGCCTCCTAGAAATTATCCGCTGGGTCAGCCGATTGAAGCTTCCGAGTGGCGATCACACCAGAGATAATGCACATCCCAACCGTGAGCACAAAGACAAGCATCATCCGCCCCGAAGTCATTGCAATCGGCAAAGCACCAAGATTTGCAATCAGCGCATATTGCCCTAATGCGAGTGCTAAACCTGGAATGAATCCGAGCGATGCCAAAATGATAGATTGCTCTAACACAATCATTAATAGATAACGATCGCGGTATCCCATCGCCTTGAACGTGGCATATTCACTCATATGCTCATTCACATCAGTTGAGAGGATCTGAAAGACAATCACCATTCCAACGACAAAAGCCATCACTGTTCCAAAGGTGAAGACAATTCCAATCGGAGTCGTCTCTTGCCAGTAGGCTTGCTCCTCATCTACATATTCCTGTTTCGTCGATGCGATCGTATCAGGTGGCAAGATTGCTTGAATTTGAACTAAAACCTGAGCCAGATCAACTCCAGGCTCCAGCTTGACTAAGCCCAGAGTGATTTGTCCCGAATTCCGTTCAGGAAAAAAGCGTAGGAAGTTTTCTGAACTCGTCACGAGTGTACCATCCGTCGCAAACGACGCACCGAGCGAAAAGAGTCCTGTCACTTCAATCGTTCGGCGTTGCACTTCAGTTTTGACCGATTGCCCTGCTGTGACTTGAGCAACAACATCTGCATACTGCCCTCGACTTAATCGATCGAATAAAAAAGTATCGGGTTGCTTTAGCTGATTGAGATTTTGATTGATCTCGTTAAAGGTCAATGCAGGTCGATCGAGATTTTGCCCCACGAATGTGAGCTGAGTTCTACGGCGAGTCTGAGGATTTTTCCAAACGACTGTCGAAACATACAGCGGTTCAGCGGATTGTACACCTGGAATATCTTGAACTTGGTAAAGACGACGGCGAGGCAAGGTATCCGCTAGATTTAAGTCCCGATACTGGGCACTCCGAAGAATTATATCTGCATCCATGCCTCGATTCAGCATCGTATTACTGTCAAACAAAGCGGCTTGAATGCCAAGTTGTGCAAACATGAGTAGATCGGCAAACCCGATTCCAGCCACCGCAACTATCAGCCGCGATTTGCTTTTCTACAGTTGTAGCCATCCTAAAGGCGTTCGGTCTACCAACGCCTGCCAAACGCCCTTTCGAGTTTCCGCTGGCGATTGAGGCAATGTTAAGGTCATTGTTCAATCTCTCCTGTTACCTGCAAATTGGTCAGTCTAGCGACCTTCTGAGCAGCCGTCGCATCGAGTTTCACGCGCACTTCGACTACACGCGCATCAATATTGGCGGAGGTGTCAGAATTGATGACATTTTGGCGTTTGACCTGCACCCCAATTTCAACCACAGTTCCAGAGATTGCATCCGGCACGCCTTCGGCAGAAAGTTCAACAGACTGTCCTAGTTTTACCTTGCCAATGTCTGTTTGATACACCTCTAATAAAGCCGTCATTTGTTCCGTTTGTCCCAGTTCAACAATCCCTTCACTAGAGATCAGTTC
This sequence comes from Leptolyngbyaceae cyanobacterium, assembly GCA_041749615.1. Classification (GTDB taxonomy): domain Bacteria; phylum Cyanobacteriota; class Cyanobacteriia; order Leptolyngbyales; family Leptolyngbyaceae; genus ULC077BIN1. Next base: position 4,661 of record JBGTAZ010000089.1, read on the forward strand.
ACCGGGATGAGTGTGAATCTCTAGTACCATTCCGCTCTGGGGGGCACGTACCGTTGCTAGATTTAATTGTGCCTGTGCCTCTTGAACTACTGCGATCGCTTGATCGACTTGCGCCTGTGCTGCTTCAACATCGACTAGGCGCACTTCAGAGATGCGATCCAGGGTCGCAGTCGCGGAGGCTAATTCTGGCGATCGCGTTGTTTCAATTCGTCGCAAAACCACCTGAGCTTCTTGCAAATTCCGCTGTGCTGTCTTCAGCGCTAGTGCTGTGCTGTCTCGGAATGAGGCTGAAATTGCGCCTTGCTGAAATAGCAATTCATTCCGCTGTGCCTCGATTTGAGCATTTTGCAGTTCGGCTTGCAGACGAGCAACGATTGCTTCCTGTGCCCGCGTGTCGCCTTGACGCTGTGCTTCTAGTCGTTCAATCTCAAACTGCTGCGCCGAAATCTCACCCTGTTTTGCGCCAGCTTTGACAACTGCGAGATTGGACTGAGCGACAGCAACTTGCTTCTGTGCTTGAACGAGCGCAGCTTGGGAGCGATCGTAGCTGTCCAATACAGCAATTACCTCTCCGGTTCTTACCATTTGTCCGCGCTTCACGAGCAGTTGCTCAACCCGATTAGTGCCACCCCCAGAATTGGGAGCAGACAGCTTAATCACCTCACCGCGCGGTTCTAGATAGCCCAGAGCCGTGACGGTTTGAATCTTGGGAGCCGCGACGGATTGAGCGGATTGGGGGGAAGGCGTGAGCGATCGCCACAGCGAATAAGCCCCTCCACCTAAAAGCAGCATTGCTCCAACAATGACAAACCGCCTGAGCGGTAGCTGCTTGCCAGCAATTTCGACCTTTTGACTCTGCATCATGCCAGACTCCCTAGATTCAATCGATTCTGGCGATCACAGATGTTCACCAAGTGTTCAACTGGACACTTCAAAATTTCGGTATTTTCAGCAGACATGACACTCCTATACTTCATACGCTCGTTTGATTTTCTGAATCAGATTGCGCCCGACATTTGTTCTTTTTAGAAGCGGTAATGGCTTTTCTACTGCACAAAACTCAATAACTTAGAATGGGAGCTATCACCTGGTAAAATTCAAACAGATGTTTTACATTAAAACGCACGTTTGAAAAAAGCGCAAGACTGAGATGTTGTGAACTTGCGATCGGCTACGATTGATAAACCTTAACCCGATATCAAATACTGTGGCTTCTTCAACCCATGAGACTAAAGAGCAAATCATCACGGTCGCCGAGCGTCTATTTGCGGATAAAGGCTTTGCCGGGACGACGTTACGCAGTGTGGTAAACGAAGCGGGGGTGAACCTAGCCGCCGTTAACTACCACTTTGGATCAAAGGAAGAATTGTTTCGGGCTGTGGTGGCGCGATTTGCCCGTCCGGTGGTTGAGCAAGAATTAAGTCTTTTGTCTGAACTTAAGGCTGGGGCGGAGTTACCGTCAGTAGACGAGATTTTGACGGCACTCTTGCAGCCTTCTTTGGAGATTTTATCTGAGGGTGAAGGGAGTCGATTGGTTCGAGCTAGGTTTATGGGGCGTTGTCGTACTGAACCGGAGCCAATCCAGAGTATTGCAGACCAGGAATTTGCGCCAGTAACTGAGGCATTTTTGGATCTGTTGCAGCGGGTTCTGCCTGAGCAATCGCGATCGCAACTTTGGTGGAAGCTTGACCTAGTCATTGCAGCATTAATTCGCGTACTCACTGAAGCTGGACAACCTTACGCTTTACTTAAAAGCAATCACCCTGAACATATTCAAGAAACCACTCAACAACTGGTTCGGTTTCTCAGTCCAGGGATGAGATCTTGACTTGAAAAAATCTTCACACAAAAACTATGACACGAGAAGAATTCAATCACTTTTGTAGCAGATTGCCAGCCACGACTCACGTGGTGCAATGGCATGGCTCCGATGTTTGGAAAGTCGGCGATAAGGTCGTTGCAATTTGCGATCGCAATGACGATGCAATGCCCGGTATTACCTTCAAAACTATGAAATATTGCGGGAGATGCCCGGACTCCGCCCAGCACCCTATCTTGCTTCACGAGGCATGAAATGGATTCAACGATACGCTCTCTCTGATCTGAGTGATGATAGTCTCCAGTGCTTTATTGCTGAATCCTACAACATTGTTGCATCAAGCTTTTCGTACCAGAAGCGTTCTGAACTTGGATTGTAACCACAGGTTAAGGTTTCTATTCAACGGGGATAGATATTCAGTCTAACGTTGCCCATCACCCGCCGCAGATAGTCTTTGCATCACAACCAAACAACTTTCGACGGTCGGCGTGCATGGGCGTTGTTATGCAGTGCTTTTGTGAAATTAACCTTAGTGGTGCAGAAAACTCCTGAAACCCTTATGGGTAAAGGATTCTCAATAAGACAGCGATCTTGGGATTTTTTGAGAAATCGAATGAGGGCAGTGGGTTTCAGCCGCTATTTTGTTCATTTATGATGTCCATCGTGAGACTCAAAAAAGTTTTCTGCACCACTAAGGAAATTAACACTCACTGATGATATTTGTAAAGATTAAGGTACAATGGGGCTGTTTTGTTCCTGGTCTGAACAGGTCAAATTCTCTCCTGTTGTCAATCTCTAGCACTTATGCAGAGCAACTTATTCACCTCTGTTTTACTGCCCCTGGCTCTAGCAATTGTCATGCTAGGTATGGGACTAAGTTTGGTTCCAGACGATTTTAAGCGAATCACTCGCGACCCCAAGGCGGTTGCAGTGGGCACGGTCTGCCAGGTATTGCTGCTGCCGCTGATTGGGACACTGATCACACTGGTAGTTCCCATGCAACCGGAAATCGCTGTGGGTCTGCTTGTTTTAGCAGTCTGTCCCGGTGGTCCTTCCTCTAATCTTATTACCTATCTGGCAAGGGGCGATGTTGCTCTATCGGTAACGCTCACGGCAGTCAGCAGTATTATCACCGTGTTTACGATTCCCCTTTTTACAAATCTGGCACTCCAGTATTTCCTAGGGGAAAGTGCTGCGATCGCTCTGCCAATTGGCACTACCATCCTGCAAATCTTCCTGATCACGCTGTTGCCTACAGCGATCGGGATGGCAATTCGTTACCAGTTTCCTGACACAGCGCGTCGCCTAGAAAAGCAAATGAGCCGCCTTGCCGTAGGACTATTAGCGCTGATTATTGTGCTGTTGCTGGTAAAGGAAGGCAGTAAGCTTCCAGGATTCCTGGTGCAGGTGGGAGTCGGCGTATTGCTACTCAACCTAGTGGCAACGCTAGCAGGATTTCTTGCTGGAAAAGTGTTTCGACTGCCGCTGGCTCAACAGATCTGTATCGCCATTGAAGTGGGCATTCAAAATGGAACGTTGGCGATCGCTATCACTGCTGGTCTACTCAACAACCCTGACATGGCTGTGCCCGCTGCCGTTTATAGCTTGTTGATGTATGTTACTGGCTTCGGAGCTATCCTCTATGGCAGACAATTGATCGGCAGCGCGGTAGCTTGAAGTACTGAACTACTATTCCAGTTGAAAAACAGTTTCCTAATATTCACGGTAGGCACAAATTTTGTCGTCCCTCGTGTACAAAGCCTACCGACTTTAACCTAAGGGCAGGGCGAGTAACTCAAAACCATTGCTACAGATATTCAAACTACCGCCCATATCGACAATTGAAGCTGCCTAACGGCAAAACGCAGCGGCGGCAGACAACCTTTGCACCACAACCAGAAACTTTCAACCGTCCGCTGCCGTGATGTGTTAGCTGGCTAGCCACTGAACAGTCTTCTTTTACTGTAGGTTAAAAAGACGGACGCTTTCAATGATTAAAATTGTTGCCCATACCAAGATACTAAGTCCAGTTGCTGCTGCTGCGATATCTTTAGTGACTCGGATACGATCATTCTGTTGAGGCTCAACAAAATCGCACAGGACTTCAATCGCACTGTTAAACAATTCAGAAATGAGCATTAGCCCCATTGCAAGTAGTATCAAGCTGACATCTACCCATTGGCGAAAAAGGAAAGCGCCGCCTAAAACGGGCACCGACAGGATTACTTTATAAGCAACACTAAAATCGGTGACTACCGCAACCTGGAGACCCGCTAGGATCACTTTTAGCTTCTGGACTGGGTGATAACTAGGTGAACGAAATTTGTTAGACATGACTGATTAGTTTAAAGAGGGCTGGAGCTGTACCGATCGCACAAACCGCTGTAACTGCCGACTTTCCAATTCCAAAACCCGTCGGGCAAAATCAGGGTCATGGTCAAGTAAGTTGTCAAAAGCATCAACTGAGATTGCTAAAATGCGCGTCTTTTCGCTGGCTGCAAGGATAGTATTTTCTGATGTACTGTGTGCCAAGACCTCTAGCTCATCCAGCGTTTGCCCAAGCTGAAGGCATTCAACTCGAACATCATCACCAAGACGATAGTGAATCTTGGCATCGCCTTCAATGAGCAGCAACAATTCCCGACAGGTATCCCCAGCCTCTGTGATCACGTCATCGCTAGAGTAGACTCTTACTTCTGCTTGATGGGCAAGGGAAATCAGCGTTTCACTATGCATCCGATGGAAGAAATCGCTATTAAATAAATAAACTAATTTCTCTAGAGTTGGGAATGCTGTGAGCGGAGGGCATGGAGTCGGTATAGACAGAAGTTGTTCGGCGGTTTCCCTCACAATTTCCGACTGTGCAGCATACCGTTGAGTCTGAACGATCGCCTGACTGCGTTCTGCATCCAACTGGGCAATTATATAGAGGGCTGCCACTTGAATTAGCGGATTCTGATCCTGGAGCAGAGCTTCTAAATAACCCAGAATCTGTTGGGAAGAGAATTCCAGCGAACAGGAGACGGGGGTTTCTCCAGGTTGGGTCAGGAATTGCAGAATCTCTGAAGGAATGCGATCGCCCCAGTCCTCTTGGTCTAAAAGCTCCACTAAAACCGCAGGTGAAGCCTGTTGCAAAGACTGTGCAAGAGTTGAAGCTACGGAATCATTTTGGAGAATTACCAGTGTTTCTAGAACCGAGCGCACGATCAGTTCTTTTTTGTGCTTTATATTTTCTCGCAGCAGCATTAACACTGGCTGATAGTCACGGAGCATGGGTTGATTTAAGGCGCGATAACTATCAATCAATTCTGGTAATTGAGCCAGGAGAAACACTGCCTTTTTGGCGCTTCCTGCATTTGCAGAAAATCCACTTAGAATCCAATCTTCTTCTTGAGGTGTGATCGAATATTCGCGTCGCAAAGAGCGAATTGCGGCTGAATCTTGGGCTGATAATTGCTCCAGGGTTGTGAGTTGACCGTCTTTTGCTCGCAGATCATCGGACTGTTTGCTTTGCAGCAATATGAGCCGCTCAAGCGATTTACGATAGCCGCTCAGACGAATCTGATTTTCTAAACTACGTTGACGGTTAGGGCTAAGTAACTCAGGGTCTTCAATGCCCAATTCTTCTAACACGATGCGATGTTCATCATCGGTAATACTTAATTCTCGGCGCATTTGCTGTAAGACTTCCAAACTGCTGGAGTAGTTTACATAGCCTTCTTCTAATGCTTCTCGAACCACTCCTTTATATGCCTGGTGGCGCTTTTCGCGGGTAAACCCAGGGAGAACTTTGGCTAAAACATAGACTTCATGAGTATTGAGATCACTGAGCATACGCCCGTCTAAAAACTGCGAAACATTGAGTTGCAATTTCTCCAGTTGTTTGCGAAATCGACTGGCGAGATTTTCACGAGAATAAAGATCAGGACTCCGCCGCCAAGTTTTATAGAGCCAGAGGGTACTGAGCGAGACCAGCCCTAGGTCGTAGAGATATTGCACAGACCAGGGCAGGAGTTGAACCAGGGGACGACCCCCAAAAATAAAGAAGAAGTTGAAAATTCCAAAGGTACAGAGGGTAAAAATACGATGTCGAATAGTCTCGATTCCCGTTCCGGGAGGCTTCGCCAACGATAGCGTTGAATGCTGCCGACGACTGTAAGACTTGGCGCGTTTCTCGATCCACCGCCCGCCCCAATATCCAAGCGCTGTACATCCACCCAGCACCAGCGGAACAGCAACCAATTTGGGAATGTTGATGGCTTGCCCAAATAGATAGAGTCCGGGATCAAACAGCGAGGCTAGCTGATCGGTTTGTCGGAGCCATGCCCCGGAAAAGTAATAGTTCCAGTTGCCTGCATACAAATAGTAATAACCAAAATAGCCCACCACTAAACCCACATATCCATATCGCAGAAATGAGGTTTCCGGCTTATTGAGGCTATCCCAATAGGTGCGTTCAGCGTCAATATCAATGCAAGGGTTTTGGCAGGCCACACAAGCGCTTTGTTCTTTCCCATCCGGCAAGATGGTGCGACACATGGATTGGGTAATCGACTGATCACTCATGTGGGCTTTGCTACTCAATAAACCCCCTGGCTCACTGTAGATGCTCTGAACAGGTGCCATCGGGCAAAAGTATTGACACCAAGACTTGCCGCCGTAAAAATAACCGACGGCGATCGCTGCTGCAATTGTGAATAGCAACCAACCTGCCAACACCAGGCGATCGGCATTGAAAAATAAAATTCGCCCACACAATCCCACAAATAGCCAACTAAATTGCACATAGGGATAGTTGCGACCCAGCCATGAATCGGACTGAACTTTTGCCAATTCGTAACGCACCTTGCCAGTCTTTGGGTTCTCCCGCTTGAATTGGCGTTGCCAGCCTAAGGCGCGAGGAATCTGAGATAAAAAAGATAGAGGACAAATCCGCCGCCATAGCTCATGTCCAAATACCAACAAAATAAAGATTGCACTTGGGACGATTGCTCCCCAGAAGAGGGTGGTTCCCAAGGGATAGGGTTGCTCAGATAAACATTTCCCTTGCACTTGCACACAGGTATCGGGTAGCCGCAAGAGACTCCAGGGATGATTCGGCTTGGTTAATGCCGATGTCCAGGGATCATAAAAGAGAGAACCGATCACCAGGAGCCATGCGATCGTTAATATCCAGCGAACCCAGTGCATTCGAGGTTCTGGCTGTTGGGCAAACATAGACAAATCCTTGTTTGGGTCTTCATCATTGTGTGTCGAAGACTGTTAAGTTTAGCTATTGACTTTCTATGGGCTAGTCATCAGAGTTTCTCAATACTCTACAGAAACCCCTGGACTTGGAATCCCAGCCAAGAATCTCGCAATTACTGTCTCAACCCAGAGAATAAGCCAGCTAACGTTCCGGTTGAGCGGCTGCCAGCATTTTTCACATCACCACCAAGATCTTTCATAAGTCCGCTCCAACCGGGTTTATGGGGAGACGAGCACTAGAAAAGGGAGAGGAGACGACCATGCATTGGGTGACAGCATTCATGTCTACTAACATATCGTTCGCTCCTCACCTCCCACCCTAAATCAATTGCCGAAAAGCTTAAAGTAGAAAAGCGGTAGAACCTATCAGGTTCAGAGGACGACTATGCAGCGCTAGTCACTGGATGACCACTAACATATCGATTCGCCTCTCAGACCTTGTCCTATCTCACTTTAACGAATTCTCAGGGAACAGGGCTTCAACCTTCTCCATAATCTTTTCGCGTGTGCAGGCGGCAGGTTCTATCCGTTTTATCAAAATCAATGGACTCTAATCTAACATGACGACTGACTCTTATGTGGCTTATATTGGCATTGACTGGGCTGACCGCAAACACGATATTGCCCTCTATGATTGCGCTTCAAATTCCTGGCAAGAGAGCGTTATCCCATCTCGACCTCAAGATATCTTAGATTGGGTTAATCTTCTGCGAACCCGCTATGGGGAAGGGCGAATCGCCGTTGCGATGGAGCAGAAACGAGGTCCCCTACTCTATGCCCTTTGCCAGTACGATAACTTGGTACTCTTTCCCATTAATCCCCGTACCGTTGCCAACTATCGCAAAGCCTTCCAGCCCTCCCGTGCCAAGTCTGACCCGGTGGATGCCCGTCTCCTGGTGGAACTGATGCAGAAACATTCAGATAAGTTAGAACGCTGGGTGGCAGGCTGTCCTCAAACTCGCGCCCTCAGACAATGGGTGGAGTCCCGGCGAATGCTGGTCGGGGAAAAGGTCAGGCTCACCAATCGCATCACCGCTTCCCTCAAGTCCTATTTTCCTCAAGTCCTCGATTGGTTCGAGGACAAAGATACTCTGGTCTTTTGTGAGTTCATTGAGCAATTCTCAGAGGTTCAAATGGCTCAAGCAGCGACTCCTGAGCAATTGACTCGGTTCTTTCATGCCCACAAGGTCACCCGAAAAAGTGCCATCAACCGCCGGATTCAACAAATTCAAGCGGCAGGACCACCGCTCACCACCGATCTCTCCATTGTCATTCCAGCCCAAGCGCTGACTCGGGCTTTGATTGCGCTGCTCAAAGTGATTCTCAATCAACTAGCTGATTTCAATGCCCAGATCGCGGCGCTATTTGAAACGCTCCCCGATGCCGAGCTATTCTCTAGTTTGCCAGGGGCAGGTCCTTATCTGGCTCCCCGGCTCCTTGTGGCGTTTGGCGCAGAACGCGATCGTTTTTCTTCCTCTCAAGCCTTCATGAGCTATGTCGGCATTGCACCCGTCAAGGAGGAAAGCGGTAAGAAACGGTGGGTGCATTGGCGATGGTCTTGCCCAATTTTCCTCAGGCAAACTTTTGTTGAATGGACTAACCAGTCCAGGCGATTTTCACCTTGGGCACAAGCTTTTTATCTGCAACAAAAACGAGCGGGAAAATCTCATCAAAAGGCGATTCGGGCATTGGCTTACAAGTGGGGCAGAATCCTGTGGCGCTGTTGGCAAGATCAGACTGCCTACGATGAGGAGAAATATCTAGCGGCACTAGCACGGAAGAAGTCTCCCCTGATCAAGTTCTTAGGGACTATGGTCACAGAGGCTCAGACCATTGAAAGCGTCTAGATTGATCGTTCGATGCAGCAGGATTTGACACTGATTTGACCAAGCAATAGCAATCGATTAGACAACGTAAAAACTTATTATTGTGAATGAAGTAATACTTACAACTCAATAATAGGTGGAATGCTCATGCACACAAATATTCTCAAGATAAGTAGAAAGATTTTCCGCACGAGCTATTGACTCCCGTCTACCTCAGGGACTATGTTAGCCTGCAACGCGCAAATGTTCATCTCCATATACAACAATTCAACTTGGTTTCTTTCGTTGCGATCTATACCAGTTGTGAGCTTTATTAACTTGCTCTGCCCAGAATTTTAAGACAGTATCTTCCTTTGTGTCAGGCAATGCATTTAGCCACTCCATCCAATCGAAGAAAATCTTACTTGGCTT
>JBGTAZ010000090.1:0-7216 GCA_041749615.1 Leptolyngbyaceae cyanobacterium
GCGGCACTGTTGACCGAGTAACTGCCGCAGCGCATCATATAAGCGAGGGGTTTCTTCCATAGGGATGTCTGGTGATGTGGTAATCCTCAGAGTACTTGGATTTGACCCCTCCTTTGAGGAGATGTGTCAGTCAGCCAGGTACATTATCTGACTCATATAATCCAGTCGAGGTGTAGGCGATCGCAGGTTGTCCAGCCACACGAATTGGACGATCATCATTGCGGCTCAGTTCACCTTTCCAATAGGTCAGCGGTAACCGTTTAGAGTTGTTGTACACCGTAATCCGGAGCAGAGGTGGTGTTTCGGGCAGAGAGTCACGGTTCAAAAAGTCCGCCTGTTGCCAGATTTCCAAAACTTGTAATGGAGGGGTTGGTTTTGAGGAGGGCTGAGTTTCGGAGGGCGTGATGACATAGCCACTGGGAGAAACAAAACGAAAGCCAAAGCGATCGCTCAGGTAAAACACATCCCGATAGTGATCAGAAGTGGAACTAGCTGTAGGGCTGGCAGCAAACGCTTGTGGCGATCTCAACGGTTCTTGTTGGGTAACTAGTTGAGCCGCACCTCCAACCGTAAGACAGGTGAGGAAACTCAGTAAAATAATGCGTTTCATAAGCTAAATAGAAAACAGAATGGATGCAAAGAGAAGATGAGTCCTAGGGGACACGATTGACCGATAAAAGACTTTTAACGTCGCAAGCAACGATTCTCTCCACTCATATCTCCTAAACACTTGCCTTTCTGGTCGAGCAGCACAACCGATCGAACCGTTGGAAATTGTTTGAGGGTGGCGTTAAGGGAACTGGTCATGCGGGCATCATCCCTGATACCACCTGAGACGACTTGCCGACAAAATTGAAGTCTTGCCACATTGGACGTGATGGAGAGGGTAAAGTCTTTGCCGCAGTTTGAAGCACCCCGTAACGGGATGGGAGCGGTAAAACCTCGTTGGCGTTCCTGAACCGTGAGACCTGCAAGCACCTGAGCGATCGCAAATTGAGCCACACTGGTTGTGTAAGTCTGCCGCCAAACGGGTTCCACGTAACCCAGATTTCCCTGTTGCCCAGGATTTTTGGGAAAGAAGACTTTCACCTGCTGAGGGCGGAGAGATGCGATCGCGGGTGTGCCTGCAAGGTGAAAACTTACAAGGCTAATCAATCCGAAAACAGACGCATTGGCAAAGGTCAAAAACTTGAACATAGTGATGATTTCAGAAAATTCTTAGTGGACAGAATCAAGAACCCCGCCGCAAGCGGACGGGGTATGGAAGCAGATTTGCTCCCGAATCCCAGATTCGGATTGCAAGCCCCGGAGCTTCGCCGCAGAGCGGCGGGGAATATATCCCTTACTCGATTCAACGGGCGATCGTGCCATTCCTTAACGATCGTGGTTGTTGAGGTGGTTGACCGAGAAATACAACCCCGATTTGATTGCACTAAAATATGCCCGGAACTTGAACCTAGGTCGAAGTTTGAGGCATTGCCCAACAGTTGGCAACTCTTGAATCTTCGGTATGAGCGTTGAGTGCCGTTACATAGAAAGTGACTCGCTCAGCTTGCACGTTTGAGTGGGTAATCAGCGGCATTAACTGGTCAAGACATCCCTGCAACGTAAACTTGAGCGTGACCCGTGTTTCCGAACCTGTAACCGCATCTCCAAGCGGAATCCGTACAGTCAATCCCGTCCCAGAATCCAAAGCTGTTCAGTTTCATAAAACTCCCCGCGTTGTTCCATTGAGTATCCTCCCAAAAGCAAAGCCAGCCAAAGTTGAATTAAGGGTATCCCCATTGCTCGCTGAAGCTGCACTAAAGGAATTGTTGCCATCTGGTGGTCTCCCATCCACCGGGAGATCGCCGCTGCCCACGCTGCCACATCTTCATCATGGGCGATCGCCAACGTGCGGTTGAAGATTTCTGCTTCCGTCAACTCCGGCTCCTGACTCATCTGTTGATCTAGCACTTGCAGAACTGTGGTTCGATTTAATTCCCCAACTACTGAATCACCCTCCGCAATCGCTTGCCGCTCTGTGATTTTTCTAGGTAAAGTCGCCAAAGGTTCGATGAACTGGTCGAAATCCACTTCCATCGTCTGCCGGACATACTGATCGAACGCCTCGGCTGGCATCACCGGACCCTCATCGCTGTTGGTTGCTTCCAACTCTTCAAACGCCAGAGCCGAGCGATCGCAAAAGACCTGAGCAATTTGGGCGATCGCTTCTGCTGCCACCTGTAACTGCCCCACGGTATCCAACGACAACAACGCCGCATCCAACCCATCTAGCAGTTGTCCCAAATCTGCTTCATCGGGTGAGATCGATGCTTCCTTTAGCACTTCCCACAACCCCAACTCTAATTGCTCAATCTGCCTCATCTCTTGATCTCACCCATGCAGTGGACAGGGACGGGATGCACACAACTCTGGGTCAAGTCGCGTTTGACTGGCAAACTTCTTAACGCCATAGCATTCTTCCAACACACTCAACATTTTGCCGACATACTGGTGAACCTGACTCGGCACCATACCAGCGCAATGTACGGAAGGAATAATTGCCACCTTCTCTTGTCCCTGCCAAATTTCAGCGGCGATCGCATGAACAGGCTTATCCACTCCCGCTTTGCGATACACCACCAGCACCGCAAACACCAATTGACTCAGCGGCTCAAACTCCACTGAAATCTGCTCTAACTCGCCTTCCTTGCGTTTGCGGCTGCGAGTCTGGTTAATGCGATCGCGATTTCTGGCATACGACCTGCGGCTATAGCAGACAGCCGGGTTCCAGCAGCCATTTCCATCTGCCCCATGCAACGCCTGGGCTTGCTCCGCAGATAATGTTGCGCACTTACGACATTTCTCTGGTAAGGCTCTTTTAGACATTACACCTCTGTTCTCAAGGGTGCGAGTAAGGCATCGACCCACGCTAAATCGCCCTCTGTTAGAGTAGGTTTTGGGGGGAGTTCACGATAATCAATCGACAAGTTATAAAACGCCTCATTGTAGATATCGTGTAGAGCAGCCGCTAGATCCAGCGGTGCATCAGTATCCGGAAGACGTAGCGGCACGGGAATAATCGGTAAGGGATCTTGCAGTGAGATCGGCCACACCTCCACTTCCTGCGCCCCAGCACGGGTCAGTGTTGCTAAATACGGCACTGCTGGCAATCGCGGATGAGCAAACGGACGAGTTCCGCGCCGCAACAAATCAATCTCAATCAGATGCACATTTGCGTTGTAAAGTCGCTGCCGCTTCTGTCGGTAGGGCGTAATTCCCGGCTCTCGCTTGTTCACAGGTGAGAGGATTTCAATGCTCGTCACTAGGGTATTACTGGCGGTATCGCGAATCTCAACGCTGGCAATCCGCATTTCAACGGGCGGCAGCAAAGGTAAGGTCAGCGGAGCCGGAGTAACCAGAAGATTACCATTTTCTATGGGCAGAGTTGAACGGATTGAGGCTGGAAGAGCCGATTTCTGGCGCAGCACTTCCACATCAGGGTAAAGAATCCCAATTTCACTTTCGGGAGCCGTGTCTTGCACCAAGTAGACTTCTAGCCGTACCGTATAGCCCGGTTGAATTTTAGGAGCAAGCTGCTGCCGAATCTTACTGGCTAACGCATTATGGACATCAACCCATAAATATCCTTCTAAATAGGGGTCCATTCCAGGAAAGGGGGAAGGCATGACAAGACTCCCGAATAGGCAGTATGAGAGCATTATAGTCTCTAACTCCCAATCAAAATCCTAAAATTGTCTTAGACTCGTTATATTCCAGATAATGGTTATTATCTGGAATATGATCAAGATGGGATTTTGAAATCCTTACCCTGACCCCCTGCTGAATCGGCGATCGCTCAACAGAACCGGACGCTCGATTGTTGTGATACTTCCTAGGAATTTTCCCATGAACCGACGGAAATCAATTCCTGATCCGATTATTGTGCCGCTCCAGTCAATCGCGGGGCAGTCTGACTCTATGCGATTGGGTCAGACCAGTCAACCTGCTGAGTTGAGGAAGTTGCGGGTAGATGAGTTTTTGCAGGCGCGATCGCTGGCTCCCAAAAGTCAGAAAGCCTATCGGCAAGACTTACAATGTTTTCTCAATTGGACGGATAAGGGCTGGGCGGAGGTGACACCACGTCAGGTGGCTCAGTTCAAAGCTTATTTGATGCAGCAGGACTTAGAAACAGGTCGGCGATCGCTCTCGGACGCGACGGTCAGGAGAATTTTGGGGACACTGAAGAACTTTTATGGATGGATGGTGCGATCTCGCTATATCAGTATCAATCCGACGGCGGAAGTGGATCTGCCGAAGCTGACGGAACCGGAGGCGCAGAATCTTAAGGATGGGGAGGTACAGAAGATTGTTGAGGCAGCGTTAGCCAGTTCATTGCCAGAGCGGAATATTGCTTTGATTAAAGTTCTCTTGCATGGGTTACGGGCTGAAGAGGTATCCATGTTAAATCTTGAAGATTATGACGGGCGACGGTTACGCATCCGAGAGGCGAAAGCAGATAGTAAGGGATGGGTGCCACTGACACCTCAAGGTAAGGAAGCCGTAGAGCGGTATTTTCAGTGGCGGGAATTGACAGGGGAAGTATTATCGCCAGAGCGTCCATTGTTTGTTTCCCATTCTCGGCGCAATCTCTGGCAGCGGTTGGGCTATGACGGGATTCGCAAGGTGATGGATGCGATTTCAAAGCAGACGGGAATTGATTTTCATGCTCATCAGTTTCGGCATACGTTTGCGACCAATTTGGTGTTGAAGGGGATGAATCCTTATCATGTGATGACCTTGACTCGCCATAAGTCGGTACAGAACTTTCGCCGCTATACCAAGGCGGCAGATCAACAGGCGGCAGAAAAGGCGTTTGAGAAACTGATGGGAATGGGAAATATGACCAAGCCAGAGAAGGATAAATTCAGTTCCATCTGATTCAAATCTACATGCACGGTATATTCATGAAGCAAAATTGATATACCCTGATAATTTGAAAAGTGTATTTATATAGTGAGTAACCTCAAGCTAGAACTGTACCGGAGATCCCCAGTACAGTTTTCATAAGTTTTAGACAAGTATGTACTGGGGAACTCCGGTACATTGAAAAATCCTTCAGTAGGAAACGACCATGATTGTCGTCTGTGGCGGAATCAAAGGCGGTGGTGGAAAAACTACATTGGCAACAAATCTAGCAGTAATGAGAGCGCTAGCTGGTTACGATGTTTTGTTAGTTGATGCTGATGAACAAGATAGTGCAAGTGACTTTACAGTGCTTCGCAATCAGATTTTTGAACCCAATGGCGGGGCTGGTTACACAGCTATCAAACTCAGAGGACAGGCAGTAAGGTCAGAAGTAGCTCGTATGGCTTCAAAATATGATGACGTAGTAATTGATGCCGGAGGGCGAGACAACACAGGACATAGAGCAGCGCTGCTGGTTGCGAACCTCTACCTAGTCCCCCTCTTCCCAGGTAGCTTTGACGCATGGACGTTAGACAGTGTTGCAAAGTTAATTGACGAAGCAAGTGCCTTTAATGACCAACTGAAATCGATTTGTTTCATTAACCGGGCGGATGCTCAGGGTGGAGACAATGAAGAGGCAGCGCAAGTTGCAAGAGAAACAGAGGGGTTGATTTTTCTGGAGCAGCCAATTGGTACTCGAAAGGCATTTCGACGCTCGGCATCTGAAGGTAAAGCGGTGGTTGAGTATCGACCAAAAGACACCAAGGCAATTGATGAAATTACACGACTTTACCGTTCAGTATTTGACGAAAAATGGATCTTGGCTCAGGAGAATAAATAGGAATGCCAATTCAACGTAGACCAAAACCTGCCTCTCCGGATGAGTTTATTGAGGGGGCAAATCTAACCGAAAGTGTACTGCAACATCAGATTGAGGTGCTTGAGCATCAACTTCAACAAAAGGATGAGCATGAGCAAGCACTAGTTGGTGAGATTGAACAGCTACGAGCAAATGATTTGGATGAGACCGAACGTCAACTTTTGCAAAAGCAGATTGATGAGCTACGAGAACATCTGAAGCAAAATCAAGGGTCAGTTGAGTATCCAATTGCCAAGATCCATCCCAACCCAAAACAGACTAGACAGACCTTTAAGGAAGAGGTTGAAGCAATGGAGCGATCGCTTCAAGAAGAAGGTCAGCTTGATGATGTCATGTTGTTCGATGATGGCACCTTGTTTGATGGAGAGTGTCGCTGGAGAGCGGCTACTAACTTGAACTGGAAAACTATTAGGGCAGTTTTTGTCTCCCGTCCTGAAAACGATCAAACTCTGCGGCGTAGAACTTACCTAGCGAATCGTCATCGTCGAGATTTAAATGCACTGGACAAAGCAGCGAGTTTAGTCGCGATCGTTTGTGATGAAATTTCTGAACTAAAGCCTGATGAAGTTTCTAGAATTGTGAATCGTGTGCTAACGCGATTGAAGCGAAGAAAACAGAAACTAGGTGACAGGTTGCATCTACAACATCAGGAGCAACAACGCGCGATTTTGACTCAATTGGAGCTTGAACTAGTAGAAATCCAAGTCTTTCTAATTTTATTAGGACTACAGGAACATCCTGCTACGTTGAATCGCAATGTTTTTCCTACTCTCAATCTCACTGCTGACTTAAAAGTAGCCGTCCGAGAAAGAGCTTTAGGCTGTGCCCAAGCTCTCGTACTCAATCGGCTTACGGCTGAAAACCTTGGTCTTTCTAAGCAACAAGCATTACAGCTACGGAGTGAAGGAATCGAAATAACGTTAGCAAACAATTTGTCAGAGGTCAAAGCTCAGCAGTGGGTCGCTGAGCAGAAGAAACAGCTTGTAGGAGATAATACAACAGCACTATCCAATGGAATCAGGGATCAGCATATTGATCATATCCTCGTAGCTGTTCAACGCTTAGATCTTAATAAAGCCGCAATTTCAACTGAACAACGTCAGGAGTTAAAACAAGCCTTGGAAAGAGTTTTGCAGATGTTGCAGGAGTAGAAGGCAACAGATTCCAAACTGCTCTAACCCCTGACTGACTGACACATTTTCTCGCATGTGGGCATTAAGCAGTGCTGAGCCTTTGTTCTAGGGTAATAGCACAATCGACCGTAGTGCCTCTAAAGTAGAGGGGTCGGCGCTTGACGAGTAGGGATTTTGAGGGGATGCAAGGATCTAGATCTAGAGCCGAGTGGAGAGCAACGGTCGTTGGAATTGTCCAGCCTTGCACTAAAGC
>JBGTAZ010000091.1:0-5869 GCA_041749615.1 Leptolyngbyaceae cyanobacterium
CATGGGCGTGATCCGGTTTTCGCCCTGCGCTGGAATCCATTGCACCTCGGCGATCGCCTTCAACGCTTCATCCCGAAAGCCTTCTACCGAGGCAAACCATTGTTCCGTTGCCCGAAAAATGGTTGGCTTTTTGGTGCGCCAGTCATAGGGATATTTATGTAGATAGGGTTCTTCTTTCAGCAGCGATCCCGCTTCCCGCAACGCCTCGATCACGGCGCTGTTGCCATCACCCAGCACGTTTAATCCTGCAAACACTCCGGCTTCCTCGGTAAAGTTGCCGTTGTCATCCACAGGCGACAGAATGGGCAAGCCATAGCGCAATCCCACCTGATAGTCTTCTTGACCGTGCCCTGGAGCAGTATGCACCAAGCCCGTTCCAGACTCAGTAGTCACATAATCGCCGCCGATTAATATTTCACTGTGGCGGTCAAATAAAGGATGGCGATAGGTGAGATGCTCCAAGGTTTTGCCCATTGCTGAGGCTTGGGGAGTCAAAGCAGTGCCAAGAATTTCAGCGAGGCGATCGACCAAATCTTGGGCAACCAGCCAATATTTGAACCGTCCCGGCGCGTTTTCACCGACTTCGACCACAGCATAAACCAGGTCTGGATTGACACTCACGCCTAAGTTTGCCGGGATTGTCCAGGGTGTGGTCGTCCAGATGGCAACGCCCAACTCACCCAAAAATGGATCGAATGGCATTTGCAGATCAGACGGCAAGCTGGTGACTTCAAACGCCGCATAGAGCGATCGCGAAGTATGTCCTTCAGGATATTCCAGTTCCGCTTCTGCTAGCGCGGTCTTAGAACTAGGACTCCAATGCACCGGCTTGAATCCGCGATAAACATAGCCATTCAGCACCATTTGCCCAAACACGCCAATCTGCGCCGCTTCATACTCCGGCTTGAGCGTTAGATACGGGTTTTCCCAATCGCCCCACACGCCGTAGCGCTGGAAACTAGCAGATTGTTCGTTCACGGCTTTCAACGCAAACTCTTTTGCCTTTTGCCGCAGCTGTAATGGAGTCAGCGATCGCCGTTCCTCCTGCTTCATCCCTTGCAGCACTTTCAGTTCGATCGGCAACCCATGACAATCCCAACCGGGCACGTAGCGCACCTTCCGCCCTTTGAGCAACTGATATTTGTTGATAATATCCTTCAAAATCTTGTTCATGGCGTGCCCCATGTGCAGCGACCCGTTTGCGTAGGGCGGACCATCATGCAGCACAAACACCTCACCCGGATTATCCTGCGACAGCCGTTGATAAATCTGGTGTTCCGCCCAAAACTGCTGAATCTCAGGCTCCCGCTTCACAGCATTCGCCCGCATATCGAAGGCGGTTTTGGGCAAGTTAACGGTGTCTTTATACGATCCGGGTTCGGTTACAGCCATGATTTAGATGAGTTTTCTGAAGGAATACAGGCGCTTGTAGTATTTGTAGTATAACAAGCTTGCCCAATGAACGATGTGTAGCCATTATCTTGGACAAACCGTACATCTTCAAGTCTAGTAATCTAAACCTCTGTTCTGTCTACCAAGTCTCAATTGTTAGTCCGTCTACATTCATGAAATGAGCATCATTTGTTGCTAGAGTCCATTGATTTTCAACACATTGGGCAGCAATCCACACATCATTCTCAGGAATGGGCTTGCCTTTTTGTTTCAAGTTGAGTCGAATCTGGTAGTAGGTTACTGCCGTTTCTTTTCCCATTGGTACAACCGAACAGGCATCAATGAATTCCAAATAGCGATTCAGGTTATTTGCAGCGCGGGCAGAGTTGGCGGCACCAAATAGCAATTCACCGACCACTGTAATCGGCAAAACCACTATCGCTACTGCAATTACCTGTTGAACGATTGCGTCATCACCGTTGAGATACCGGACTGCAACCGAGGTGTCGAGGGCAATTTCACCAGCCATGTGTGTCAACCTTACCAAATTCCTCTGCAAGAATTGTTTGGATTTCTGTGGCTTCCTCGTTGCTCAAAATCCCTGCAAATTTTGCTAGAGGATGGATAGATTGAGCCTCAGACTCGATCGCTAATGTGACTTTGCTGTGTTCAACTAATCCAGTTACGGTTTGCAGTGGACGAAATACACCATTTTCATACACTGCTTCGATCGTCTGAGGTTTAGCCATGATTTAGATGAGTTGCCTGAAGGAATACAGGCGCTTGTAGTATTTGTAGCATACCAAGTGTGCCCAATGAATGATGTGTAGCCATTATCTTGGACAATGCCCACAGGCTTCAAGTTTATCTAACCGGGTTACTACCAATCCAGCTTACGAATACGAATTACTTTGGGTGAGATGACTGTGAATGCTCTTGGTAATTCTTCTCCCCGCTGTTGAATAACTTGAGAAACGATTTTTGCCTTCTCATCATTGGTTAACCCCACCAAACGAATCAGGATTACACCAGATGAAATTCGCTGTCATCGAAAAACAAGTTCTCCAAAATCCTTGTCGTTTGTCAATAGTAATGCTGATGCTTGGTTCGCTCTGTCTAAAACCTCGTCATCTAAAATTCCTGGCTCCATTTCAGCGACAGACAAAACTTGATGTCCATCCTCTCGCAGTCGTTCAATGATTGAAGTCTCGATATTCTCATCAGCCACAAAGTTCATGAAGCAGTTTCAATTGGATAGATGACATCGGCTCTTAACGTTTCTTTAGCAAACATTAGGGCAGCTTGGATGGATGTGTAGGTTAAGCGTGGATGTGCCGCGAGAATCTGTTCTTGGGTCTCGCCTTTTGCAAGTTTTTCCAAAATGAATTCAACAGTGATGCGTGTGCCACGAACGATAGGCTTACCCATCATGATTCTAGGATCAGAAATTATCCATTGAGAAAGTTGAGATTGCATTCTTAAGAGTTGAATTAGGATGATTCTAGTGTAGCGATCGCGAGAGATCGCCCTGACACAATCGTCAGCCGATTTTTGGATGATTTATCGTTGGGCAAATCGTCGTTCTGTTTCTTTTTTAATGGCTTTGAGAGAATCGGCAAGGGCATTTTTATAGAGATTGAATACCAGACTACGCGGCACCGAATTTCCGGGATCAAACGTGACCTCGTGCGTAATCAACACCTGAGTGGGCGAAATGGGTTCTAGCTTCCACACCCCATTGAGCGATTGAATATCCCCTTCTTTTAACCGGAAGTCAATTTGCTTAGGATATTGCTTTGATGCTGCCACGACTAACCGACTTTTTTGAGTAAACAAAAAAACCTTGACTGAATTCACTTGTTCAAATACTGTCTGGTTGCCATTTGTTTCTAAAATGCGACTGGATACGACCCCCGGTAGAAAGTCTTTGAAATGGTTGTAGTCGGTCAAGACTTTCCAGGTTGTATCCACCGGGGCAGTGATCAGAACGCGGCCAACGTAGCGACCATTATCACCCTTTAGAACCACGTTCCCGGCTTTTAAGGTTGTTTGCTCTGGGGATGGTAACCGGGTGAGGAAATTGACCGATTGCGGTAGGGCTGGGGCTGCGAAAGTAACAGGCAGGCTGAGCGCGATCGCTGATGTGAAACCCATGAAGCGCAAACAATTTTTCTGGAAACAATTCAGCATTAAGTTTTTCTGGAAACAATTTAGCATGAGATTTGTCGCACTACTTTTCTGTCTTTAGACAAAATGCGACACAGTCTAGTATGACCTCATCGCGTATCTGAATGTTCCGAGTCTGTAGTGTGTTTGGGTGATAAAGGGTCGATTGCAGTGTCGTTTTCAAGTTCGGCAACCCAGGTAATTGGCTCAATGGTTGCATCACCCAGTTCGATCGCCACTTCAATAATTTCGGTCGCTTTTAAAACCAAGGTTCCTTCTTGCGCCGAAATATCTTCTAGCAAGTCTTCCACAATTTCCGCTGCTGAAGTTTCTACAGGAGCATTGCCCAGCAAATCCGAGACAACGGCTTCGCTGATGGTTTCGCTGGTGGGCGCGATCGCCGCTGGTGCTTCTGCGAGACTGTTGGTTACGGTCTCTTGAACTGGCGCGATCGCGTCGTCTACTGGCTCCTTGGGTTCTGAAGCAACTTCTTCCCGAAACTGCTTCCGCACATAAACGGGCTTGCTCTCTTTTTTCTGATTTTCTTTGAGCGACGGTTTCTTTCCAGTTTTTGCAGGAGCAGCGGCTTCTTCCCGAAACTGCTTGCGGACATAGACTGGCTTACTTTCTTTTTTCTGATTTTTCGGGTTCAATCCCTGGAACAGACCACCCAGACCTTTTGCACTTTCACTCCCTTGCTCAGTCACTTGCTTAGGCATTTGCTCAGTCACTTGCCTAGGCACCGGGGCGATCGCTTGAGTAGATTCTGTCACGGTATTTGCCATTGTCTCTGTCGATGTTTCTGTCAAATCTGCCAGCTTTTCAAGCATTTCCTGCTTAGCTTGCTCAGCTGTATCAGCGGCTTCCCTGGGGATCGTTTCACGAATCGCGTCCTCAACCTGAGAAAGAGGCAATGCAACAGGGTCAGATTCAGGAATCGCCGCCTTGGCAAACCGGGCGATCGCAGCCTGTCCTGCGGTGCCAAATTCTTCCAGGCTAGGGGGAACATAGGTTTCGGTTTGAGTGGGCGATCGCTTCAAAGAACTCACACCCGCAACAGCCCCTTGCACCCCCTGTTTCACCTGATTGAACACCCGAGTCGCCTGCCCCGCTACTCCAGTCCGACCTTCAGCGCTCGTTAGCCCAGCCAACGAGGCTTTCACCTCATCCGCAGTCGGCAGCGGCGTTTGTTGATCCAGCGGAGCCACTTGCCGCCGCAGCAAAAATGTTTGCCAACCCAGCCAGCCTAGAAGCGCCACACTAGCGGTTTGTCCTAGCAACAAGCCTCCTGTAATCCGTTCAGCACATACCCACAGCACCAGCGCATAAAATAGCCCGACCCCACTCCAAACAAAGTCATTTTTGCGGTGAACTTCTGGAAAAAAGAAGGCAGCCATGTATAGGGCAAAGCTACCTGAGCCAATTGTGAATGCAAGAATATACGCCAGCATTATCCGGTTTCCATTGTGCTGAACAACTACCTATCACTCTACTCTGTGAGAGAGCTTTCGATTTTCAGTCTTTCAATTTTGCATCGCTTTACGCTTTGCGATCGCTCCCGTGTCAGTAGCCTTCACACATTTCTTACCCAAAAAAGATGTGTTTCAGTATGCATCCGTCAAAAGCGCAACAGCTTAATATTGTTTTTTTAGATAATCTTGTGTGATTGGTCTAACCTAATGGGAACGAGTCCCGGTACTTTGTAGAATTACCAGAGAGTTTTATGGCACAGCAATTTGGTGTAATCGGTCTCGCCGTTATGGGCGAAAATCTAGCATTAAACGTTGAAAGTAAAGGATTTCCTATTTCCGTCTACAATCGCAGCCGTGAAAAAACTGATCACTTCATGGCAACGCGCGCCCAAGGCAAAAACTGTGTCGCAGCTTACACCTTAGAAGATTTTGTCGCCTCCTTAGAGCGTCCCCGTCGCATTCTAATCATGGTGAAAGCAGGTGCTCCTGTAGATGCCGTGATCGAGCAACTCAAACCGCTCCTAGATGAAGGCGACGTTTTGATCGATGGCGGCAACTCCCTGTTTACCGATACTCAACGTCGGGCTAAAGCCTTAGAAGCCGACAAGTTCACTTTCATCGGCATGGGCGTAAGTGGCGGAGAAGAAGGCGCACTGCTCGGTCCTAGCATGATGCCCGGAGGCACAAAGCAGGCTTATGACAACCTAGAACCGATTCTGACGAAGATTGCAGCACAGGTCGATGATGGACCCTGTGTCGCCTACATTGGACCCGGTGGCGCGGGTCACTATGTCAAAATGGTTCACAACGGCATCGAGTATGGCGACATGCAGCTTATT
>JBGTAZ010000092.1:0-9930 GCA_041749615.1 Leptolyngbyaceae cyanobacterium
TGCTCCCAAAGGCGTGGTTCTGCGCCCTTCTAGGGTTCCCGCGTCCAGAGGCTGGTTACTACTCAGAGCAGCGTTCACGCTGGCGTATAGAACTGATTTGACATCTTTACAGTCTTAAATTAAGCTACCTACACCCCTTTAGTTTAATCATCATGGCATATTCCAGCAGTCTTACGGATAAAGAATGGACAATTCTTGAACCTCTGTTGCTCCAGGTCTTACCCCAGAAGAAACGGACTAGACCCTGCAATTGGACAAAACGAGAAATTCTAGATGGAATTCTCTATCAACTCAAGAATGGATGCAATTGGGAAGACCTGCCTAAAGACCTGCCCCCTTACTCAACCGTTTATTGGCACTACAAACAGTGGCGCGCAGCAGGGGTGATGGAAACTCTCATGGCAACGTTACATGAACAAGTCCGCGAACAGGTAAAAAAAAAGCCTCAGTGGACGACGTTAATCATCATTGACTCTCAAGCTGTGAAGAATACCTGTAATGCCAGTGTAGAATCGAAGGGGTTTTGTTTTTATAAATCGACCAATGGCATCAAGAGACATCTAGCCGTTGACATACTTGGGTTTCCCTTCTTTACGCACTGCACAAAAGCTAATGTTTCAGATGATACGGGATTGATTGAGATGTTGACGCTCAACCTCGATTATTTCAAATTAAAACCCGTTAATATTCCTAAGATTACCATCTTGCTAGACCACGGTTATCATATTGACTTTTTGATTGAAGCGTTGGAAAAGGTTTATCCTGAGATCATGACGAAAATCAGGTTTGAGCTTTCGACTAAGCCCTCGAAACAAGAGAAGGCAGCCCAAGGAAAATCTGGATTTGTGCCAGCAGTCGCAAGGTGGGTGATCGAAAGGTCTAATGCTTGGATGGAGCGTTGTAAAAGTTTAGTGAAGAACTTTGAGCGAACTCTATCTCATGCCAAAGCCAAAATCGATCTTTGCTTTGTTAGGCTAATGCTGAAGCGGCTTGCAGCGCCTTTATAAGATGTCAAATGGGTTCTATAAATCAAGCGGATTAAGAAAATGCTGCACGGCTACAAGCCCTCGGCAGTCCTAAATAGGGGTCAAGCCGAGATAGGTATGAAATAGTGCCACGGATCTTGGAAACAGTCGCTACACGTATATTTTAGACACTAAAACCCCTGCAACCTAGCAGCCTGATTAGCTGCGCGCTCGATCAACTCATCAAACGACTTTGGGGCATTGGAACGATCATCTTCTACGAAAGAATGAGGGTTTCAGACCATAACTTTTGAGTGATATAGGTCAAATCTAGGCCAATCAAAATTGATGGCACTATTTTGCACAGATCTCGGCTCGACCCCTATCACCAGGGATAATGCTCAACAAAGCACTAAGCATCTGGCATGGCTGACGGCGAAATCAGATTTGCAAAAACCTTAACATACAATTTTTTCCGTATTCTGAGGCAACCTCTTATTAAGAAAAACTTCTATTTGAATTAAGCATTGACAGGCGATCGCCGTTCATCATATTGTCGAAAAGTAGAGTCTTTTAAGAATTAATGTCATTAAGCAAATTCTTCAGTCACTGGAATTTGCCAAACTTTGTTCACTTCATGCACTTAGGAGAGAAAGATGGAGCTTCGAGGATTTGTAGCAGTTGCGATCGCAACTGCCCTGACTGCAACCGGATGTGCAGATGCGCCTAACAATGGCAGCAAGGAAGCCAGCAGCACTCAAGAAAAAGTCGTCAACGTTTACTCTTCTCGCCACTATGACAGTGACGACGAAATCTACAAGGAATTCACTGAGGCAACGGGCATTCGCGTCAATTTGATCGAAGGCAAAGATGACGAACTAATCGAGCGGATCAAGAGCGAAGGTCAAAATAGTCCGGCTGATGTGTTGATTACAGTCGATGCCGGACGCCTGTGGCGGGCAGAGCAGGCGAACATTTTGCAGCCTGTGCAGTCAAAAAAACTCGAAGCCGCCATCCCCGACAATCTTCAACATCCCGGTAATCTTTGGTTCGGCTTGACGCAGCGAGCCAGAGTCATCGCCTACAACAAAGCGGAAGTTCAGCCTTCACAACTTTCAACCTACGAAGCTTTGGCTGAGCCTCAGTGGAAGGGTGAAGTGTGCATCCGCAGTTCCAGCAACATCTATAATCAATCTTTGCTTGGCTCGATGATTGAATCGAAAGGGGCTGAAGCGACTGAGCAGTGGTCAAAAGCGATCGTGGCAAACTTAGCTCGTGAACCCGAAGGTGGCGACACTGACCAAATCAAAGCTGTTGCGGCCGGACAGTGTGATGTAGCGATTGTTAACCACTACTACTGGGCGCGTCTAGCTACCTCGAAGGATGCGGCTGAACGTGAAGTGGCTAAAAAGATTGGACTGTTCTTCCCGAATCAGAACGATCGCGGCACCCATATCAATATCAGTGGTGCGGGCATCGTCACTGGTTCCCCAAATCAAGAAAATGCGATCGCTTTTCTGGAATTCCTTGCTAGTCCTGATGCTCAAGCTGTCTTTGTCAAAGGCAGCCACGAATTTCCAGTTGTGGAAGGAGTAAAGGCTGATTCTGCAGTAGCAGCGCTGGGCGACTTCAAAGCTGATACAGTCAATGTTTCTGCTTTAGGACGTAATAACCCAGAAGCGGTGAAGATTGCCGATCGCGCTGGCTGGAAGTAGTTAAGTGTAAGGGTTATGTTTGTTGCATAACCCTGTGTTTGGGCAACAGCAATTAAAATTACCGCTTGATTAACTACTTGAGCATTCAGCTTGCTGAACGCGATCGCCTCAGTCGCCGACTCAAGAGCATCACGGGCACTAGTCCAACGACAACTAGGGCGATCGCGGGCATGGCTGCTTCTGCTAAGCGTTCATCAACGGCTAAGCGGTAAACTCGAACCGCAAGCGTGTCGAAGTTAAACGGACGCATGACCAGGGTGGCAGGCAGTTCCTTCATCACATCGACGAAAACTAGTAAAGCAGCACTGACTAAGCTGCTCCACATTAGCGGTAGATGAACGCTGGTCAGCGTTGTGGTTGGAGTGCGACCTAGACTGCGGGCAGCTTCATCGAGGCTAGGGCGAATTTTGAGTAGTCCTGCTTCGACACTGCCGATCGACAGAGCCAAAAAGCGAACGAGGTAGGCAAAAATCAAGGCGGCGATCGTGCCGCTAAACAATAAACCTGTGGAAAAACCGAAGGTAGATTGTGCCCAAGTATCGATCGCATTGTCGAGCCAGCCAAGCGGGATCAAGACACCAACGGCAATAACTGTTCCGGGAATTGCGTAGCCTAAACTGGCAATTCGCGCTGCGATCGTCATGCTCCAGCTTGCACGCAAGCGAACTCCGTAGGCAATGATCACGGCAATTGCTCCTGCCGCCAGTGCTGTGATCGCCGCTAGAATCAAGCTGTTGGCCGCAAACTGCCAGAAGCGATCGGCGTTCCAGTTACGCGCAATTCGCAGCAGCAAAATCACGGGCAAGATAAAGCCGAGCAGAACGGGCAGTAGACAGATCGAGCCAGCGAGTACTGCTCGTTTCCCTGTCAATTGATAAGGTGAAACGGAGTTGCTGGTGCTTACTCCGTAGTAGCGAGATTGTCCGCGGGACCATCGTTCTAGCCCAACGAGACCCAAGATAAATAGCAGCAGCAGCGCCGCAAGCTGGGCTGCCGCAACGCGATCGCCCATGCCAAACCAGGCGCGATAAATTCCGGTAGTGAAGGTTTCGACGCCAAAATATTGCACGGTGCCGAAGTCGTTGAGCGATTCCATTAAAGCAAGTGCTACACCAGCAGCGACAGCGGGACGCGCGAGGGGCAGGGCTACGGTAAAAAAACTACGCCAAGGGGAACAGCCCAAAACACGACTCGCTTCTAAAGTACGGCGCGACTGCTCTAGAAAGGCGACTCGTACCAGCAGGTAGACGTAAGGGTACAAAACAAGCGTAAGCAAAACGATCGCCCCGCCGATTGATCGCACGTTGGGAAACCAGTAGTCTTGCACTTGCCAGCCGAAGTAGGCTCGCAAGGCGGTTTGCACCCCTCCAGAAAACTCTAGCCAGTCAGTGTAGACATAGGCGAGGACATAGGCTGGAGTTGCTAATGGTAGAAGCAGCATCCATTCGAGCGATCGTGAGCCAGGAAAGCGACAGCTTGTCACCAGCCAAGCGGTTGTCACGCCAATGATCGCCACCCCTGCCCCCACGCCCAGCATCAGCCCGCAGGAATTCCAGATGTAGCGCGGTAAAACCGTTGCAGCAAGGTGGTTCCACAAATCGGAGTGAGTGAAAATGCTGCCAAAGACAAACAGAATTGGGGCAGAACCGATCGCGGCGATCAAGCCGACGAGCAGCGTCCAGCCGGAAAAGCAAAGCTTAATGCGAAAATTTTTCAAGGTAAATTAGTAGGATTACGGTAAGATTATTGATGATTTCTATCAATAAGCTTTTTCGTTGTTAAACGCAAGCCTTGCATGATGCTTTTGCACTTAGAGAGAGTTTCTAAACAATTTGACCGATCACGTCCTGCCGTAGCAGATGTTTCGTTCTCGCTGTATTCAGGCGAAGTTTTGGGACTATTGGGATCGTCTGGCTGCGGTAAAACAACGCTGTTGCGGCTAATTGCCGGATTTGAGCAGCCCCAGTCTGGGCAAATTCAAATAGCAGGCGTAACAGTGGCTGACTCTAAGCGATCGACTCCTCCAGAGCAGCGATCGGTCGGCATGGTGTTCCAAGATTTTGCTTTGTTTCCCCATCTGACTGTTGCTGAAAATATCGCTTTTGGGCTCCAGAACAGCGATCGAGCTACGATTGCCGCTGCTGTGTGCTCTGCCTTGACTTTGATTCACTTAGAGAACAAAGCCCACTCCTACCCGCATGAACTGTCGGGCGGGCAGCAGCAGCGAGTCGCTTTTGCACGGGCAATCGCCCCACGACCCAAATTTCTGCTGCTTGATTAACCGCTGAGCAATTTAGATGTGCAAGTGCGGCTCAGACTGCGACAGGAAATCCGTGAAATCCTCAAATTCACCCACACCACCGCGATTTTTGTCACGCATGACCAAGAAGAAGCTTTGGCATTGTGCGATCGCGTTGCGGTCATGCAGTCCGGACGACTCCAGCAAATTGGGACTCCTCAGCAAATTTATCAAGAACCAGCAACGCGCTTTGTGGCGGAGTTCATTACCCAGGCAAATTTTTTGCCTGCTCGCTGGCATCATCAGGCATGGCAGACGGAGATTGGTGCGTTTTGTCCTCCAGTGCAGTCCGATCGCGTTCCTTCTGAGGGCGAAACCGCAGAACTTATGATTCGCCAGGAAGAGATTGACTTGAAACTGGATGCCACCGGAATGGTGACGGTGCATGATCGACAATTTTTAGGGCGTGACTATCGCTATTTGCTGCGGACAGCAATAGGTGAGGAATTGCAGGTGCGATCGCCTGATGAATTTGCAGTTGGAGAACACGTCCGGCTGGTGGTGCATCCCCAATCGGTGCGCGTCTTTCGATCGCGGTAAAGTATGTTGTTAACAGAAGCAGAATGTCTAATAGTGGTAAGCGCTAGATATATAGTATTCATGGAATAACTTGCTCTATGTGAACTATTGTTGGGAGTTAACTTACTAGTGCCTAAATCTGGTTCTCTATTCCCCATTGACGAAAAATACACTACATTCTTGCGGTCGTTGAAAGAGCGGATTCGCCAAGCACAAGTTAGGGCGGCACTAGCAGTTAACAATGAACTCATTCTGCTCTACTGGCAGATTGGTCGAGAGATTTTGATTCGGCAACAGCAGGAAGGATGGGGTGCAAAGGTAATTGACCGTCTAGCGCAAGACCTGAAGCGGGAATTTCCTAATATGTCGGGCTTTTCCTCACGCAACTTAAAATATATGCGGGCACTTGCTGAAGCCTACCCCGATGAGCAAATTGTGCTACGAGTCATAGCACAAATTCCTTGGGGGCATAATCAGACGCTGTTGAACAAGCTGAAATCTGATAATCAACGGTTGTGGTATGCCCAAAAAATACTAGAGAATGGCTGGAGCCGTGATGTTCTAACACTGCAAATTGAGAGCAATCTGTTTACTCGTCAAGGGGGAGCAATCACAAATTTTGAGCGTACTCTACCAGCCCTCGATTCTGACTTAGCTCAGCAGTTAGTTAAAGATCCTTATAACTTTGATTTTCTGACTATTAGCGAAAATGTTAAAGAGCGGGATCTAGAACGGGCTCTAGTAGAGCGTATCCGGGACTTCTTATTAGAGCTAGGTATTGGCTTTGCCTTTGTTGGTAGCCAGTATCGTCTGGAAGTAGAGGGGGACGAGTATTTTCTCGATCTGCTGTTTTATCACCTGAAGCTACACTGCTATATCGTGATTGATTTGAAGGTGACAGAATTCAAACCAGAGTACTCTGGAAAGATGAATTTCTATATTTCAGCAGTGAACAACATCTTGTGTACTGAAGTGGAGAATCCAACAATTGGGATTATCCTATGCAGATCTAAAAAGAAGACAACAGTTGAATTTGCCTTGGATGCGGTTCAAAATCCGATTGGTGTCTCGACCTATAAGTTGCGTGATGAGCTTCCCTTAGCCCTACAAGATTGTCTACCAACTGTTGAACAGCTGGAGATAGAGCTAGAAGCGATGGTGTCTGAGTTAGAGGAGACCCAAGATTAATTTTTAGATTGCCTTCTGCAAGGCTTACATCTTTTCTTGCCTGTGGACTGGCAGGCAGGCGTCAATTAATAGAGCAGCCAGAGTCAAGCCATCATTCAGGAATTGTTTAATTCTCTCTTCGCGAAGCTTGCTGGTATCCTTTACTAAAAACATGGTTGGCTGCTCTACTCAGAATTTACTTTTCAATTAGTTTCCATCTATATCGAAGCAGATAATATGTTTGCACCGAACTCACTGTACACTAGCCCTGTGTTGCACAATTTGAACCGTGACAAACGTCATTTCATTCTTTAATCAAGCCGGAGGGACTGGTAAGACGACCCTTGCAATGAACTTAGGGTACTCCCTGACTAAGCAAGGACATCGAGTCTTACTTGTGGACATGGACCCACAATCTTCTTTGACTGTGTTTATGGGGTTACAACCTCATGAGCTTGAGGGTACAGTAGCTCAAAGCATCTTAGAGCGGGAGCCGTTACGTATTTTGAGCGGAATTCATCAGATGGATCTGGTGCCCAGTAATCTAACGCTTAGTGCAGCTGATGTCAGGCTTGCGACGGCGATCGCCAAGGAGACTCGTCTTAAAAAGGCTTTGTCGCCTGTTGAGCAAAGCTATGACTTTGTGTTGATCGACTGCCCGCCTACGTTAGGGGTTCTGAGCATTCTTTCCCTAGTAGCCTCAACCCATATTCTGATCCCGATGCAGACACAGTATAAGAGCTTTGTTGGGTTAGATTTATTGTTAGGTACGATTAGTGAACTCCAGCAGGAAGGAGTTGCACCAGATTTGAAGATAGCTGGTGTCATCCCTAATCTGCACGATCGCACGGCGCAAAGTAAAGAGATTTTGGAAGCTGTAACAGAACAATTCAGCGGCATTGCACCTGTTTTTCCGGCTATCTCCCGCGCTGTAGCATTTGCTGATGCTTCAATGCAGCATTTACCCCTGGGAGTATATGATCCAAAACATCCTGCCCTCGCTATCTTAACTGCCATTTCGCAGAGTCTGGAGTCTTTATAGTGGTAACCCGTAAACGCGCACCAAAACCTGAGTTGCGAAATGTGGCAGCGATCCTGAATCGGGAAACGCCTGCTACCGAAGACCAACATCAGGATCTATCTATCTCAATTGAAAAAATTCAATTACCAGCAAAACAACCTCGCCGCTTTTTCGACTCTGATAAATTAGCTCAACTCGTCCAGTCTATTGCCGAACACGGAATCTTAGAGCCTTTGCTCGTTCGCCCTCTTGAAAGTGGCGGGTATGAACTGGTTGCCGGAGAACGGCGGTTACGAGCAGCGCGGGAAATAGGGTTAGAGGAAGTTCCGATCGTTGTGCGTGAGTTGGACGATCGCCAGGCCATCCAGGTTGCGTTGATAGAAAATTTGCAACGGGAAGACTTAAACCCGGTGGAAGAAACAGATGCCGTGTTAGATCTGCTGGCGATCGCTCTAGAGACAACGAGGGAGGATGTGACTTCGTTGTTTTATCAGGCGCATCGGGCAAAACATCGAGGTCAGGAATTGGGACAAAACGTTTTGTCCCAATTGGAAACTGTTCAAACTGTCATGGCAGGGGTGGGTCGGTTTAGTATTGACAGCTTTCGTTCTAGTCGCTTGCCGCTGTTAAAGTTGCCGGAAGATGTGTTGGATGTTCTCCGTCAAGGAAAGCTGGAATATACGAAGGCTCAGACGATCGCTCGTGTAAAGGACGAGACACAACGGTCAAAGTTGCTGAAGCAGACAATTGCTAAGAACCTGTCGCTAAACGAGATCAAAGCAGCGATTAAAGAGCTAGCACCAGAATCGGAACCAACGCCTGAGAAAGTTCTGGTTGAGCGATTGGGTGAAATTGGCAAGCGGTTGCAGAAGAGTGAGACTTGGGGCGATCGCAAGAAAAAGGATCGGATTACTAAGTTGCTGGACGAGTTGGATAAGTTGACATCTGACAATTGAAGAGATTGAGTTAGACTCAGTGGGATGGGTAATTGCTTCTCTGAGTTTGACTTAATCGCTACAGGAACTCAACATCTCGATCAGCGCCTCAAACAAGTTTGATTTTCCAGTACCGTTTTTGCCAACAAAGACATCGATAAAGCTGCTGCCGTCGAAGTTCAGGGTGAAGTCTTTGAGGTTTTTGTACTGGCTGATATAAACTGATTTCAGGCGCATGGTTTCTCCTTTACGCCTGAGCCATTACGGCATTGAGTAAGGTGGTTCGTTTGTTTGTGGCAGCGTCAATTTGCTTTTCTAACTGATCGCAATGAGCCATAAGTTGATCAATTTTGGCAACGATTCGACGTTGTTCATTTACAGGTGGAATTGCAATCGGCATTTTTCTCAGTCCTGAAAGTGGTACTGTCTTCTGTGCAATGCCAGTTGCAACTGAAGTTGCATAGCTGAAGGCGTAGTTAGACTTCAATAAACGAGTCAAGTATTCTATAGGGGAAGATTTAACCGATTTGAGAATTGCAACGTGACGCTGAACACAGAATTTATCACCTTTATCAACATGAATGGGAATACCATAAGAACCAGTTACTGTGTATAAAACATCATTTAAAGCTGGTTTTCTTCCCCAATCCAATGATTGGTAGTAATTTTCAGGAACAAATCTACAACCGTTGAAAGAAATCCTTCCTGTATTTAAGTTTCCAATAACTAGAAAAGGAATGCCAGATCCTGCTTTTGGAGGAGGCTGATGGTCTCCATCATTAACAATCGCTAACAAATCTTGTAAGTTTGCCCACTCCCATCCTTTAGGCAACTCATACGGTATCTCCTCCGGCTTAAGTTCAGTCAATGGTTTAGGCGGTTTAAGTTTCCCTTCTTTCACCAATTGTTGCTTCTCAGCCTCGATCGCCTTCAACAACTCACTAGCAGGCTCATCTGTCGGGTCTTGTGGCACCAGTTTGCCCATGACAGCCAGTTGCAGGATCGTCTTACGCAGTTCCGCCACGTTCTCTTTGACTGAGTAGAGTTCGCCAAAGTGTTGGGTGATAAAGCGCCAAGCGGTGCTGAAATCGTCGCTCTCCTTGGCTGTCAGCAGGCGATCGAGGGCAGCAGTGTGGATGGTAATTCGTTTTTGGTTGCGTTCTGCCCGCAGCTTTTCCAGTTCATCACAACGAGCCATGAGGCGATCGATTTT
Organism: Leptolyngbyaceae cyanobacterium; assembly: GCA_041749615.1. GTDB lineage: Bacteria > Cyanobacteriota > Cyanobacteriia > Leptolyngbyales > Leptolyngbyaceae > ULC077BIN1. The sequence goes on from JBGTAZ010000092.1 coordinate 9,835, forward strand.
GGCGACAATGCGGCGTTGTTCGGCAAGGGGAGGAAGAGGAACAATTGTATGAATAATCTTCTCTCTAGAAATGTTCGGCTGTGCTGCTCCCGCACC
>JBGTAZ010000093.1:0-5306 GCA_041749615.1 Leptolyngbyaceae cyanobacterium
AGAGGTTTTTCCTACCGCCTCACTGGAAGCTGGATTTGACCATCTGACGCAAAAGATGAATGACTTCATTTGTCCATTAGTGCATCGGCTCAACTTACAACTTATCTTTTCCTCTGCTTAAAGTGACCCATGAGGGATAAAGAGAGACGTTGAACGCCTGTAGTTTTTCGGGCGCGACCAGCACTTGATATTGCCGGACATCGCTGCCAAATACGATCACTTGCGTGACTCCCGGCACAGCCAGCAAGCGATTTGTGATTTGCCAATCGACAATCCGCCGCACGTCCATCAAGTCAGTAGTTTTGGATGTGAAAGCGTAGGTGGCGATCGTGCCAATCGGCGAGCTAATGGGCGCGACTTGGGGACTCTCAATTCCTTCTGGCAGTTTACTTTGGGCAGACTGTAATCGCTCTGTCACTAACTGCCTTGCTTGATAAATGTCGGTGCCCCAGTTAAACACGACTCTCACGACTGAAATACTGGCGGCGCTGGAGGACCGCACTGCCGAAACGCCCGGTGTACCATTAATCGCGCGCTCGATCGGCAGCGTCACCAACGATTCTACTTCTTCCGGCGCGAGTCCCGGTGCTTCCGTTTGAATTTCCACCTGTGGTGGGGCAAAGGTAGGAAATACATCTAGCGGCATTTGGATGATGGTACGAAAAATCCAGATGGTCAAGATCATTGCGCCCACAATCACTAGCCAACGACGGGCGATCGCCCATTGAATCATGGAACTCAACATAAAATTGCATCTTTAGCGGCGGTAACGATCATAAATTCCCACGCCGGTCCAAATCGAATCTTGGTTGCAGCCTGAATAGACAGTTGGGCATCAGAGAAAAAATGGTGAAATTCTGACTGCGTGTAGCATTGCCGGTAGCCTGGGTCGGTTAGTTTCAAGACGGCATCATAAAAACGACAGACGAAATAGTCCTTGCACCAATCTAGGATCACTATTTTTCCCTCTGGCTTCAGCACTCGTTTCATGTCTGCCAGTGCCTCAAGGGGCTGATCGAAATAATGGAAAGCATTCGCACACACCACTACATCAAACTGTTCATCAACAGCGGGGATTGTGGTAACGCTTCCCTGCTCAAACCGAACAGAACTATAGCCAGCAAGTTTTTGTTGAGCGATCGCTAGCATTTCTGTTGAGATATCAATTCCTAAAATCTGTTGATTGGGGTTGACTTGCACCAGCAATCGCTCAAACTCACCCGTTCCACAGGCGATATCGAGCACGTTCGCCTCCGCAGGAATCGCTGCCCACTGGTTCACAAAATTTAGAGTGTTGCCGATGTAGGTTTTCCAACGCTGATCATAGATTTTGGCAAGCTGGTCATATTGCTGTTGAACGACGGATTGCATCATGTTGTTATCTCAACGCTATAAAAATCAGGGCATCCATTGTAGAAACCCTTGGAAGACATGAGCCAAGATCAACAAGTCAAACAATTTGGCTGGACGGAGACTGGGCTTCATTTGGGTGAAGACGCTGCGATCATTTTTGTCGCGATCTCACGGGAATCTCTATCACAAACTCTGATCCCTGCCCCGGTGAGGAAATGCATTTCAAACTGCCAGCATGTCTCTCACTGATGATCTGGTAACTAATGGACAACCCTAGCCCTGTTCCTTTGCCCAGCGGTTTAGTGGTGAAAAAGGGATCAAATAGCTTGGTCTGCACTGGCTCTGGAATGCCCGAACCATTATCAGCAACGCGAATACGAACGCGATCGCAGTCTATAACTTCCGTACCAATCGTGATGGTCGGTGCCATTTGAGTTGCTTCCAGGCTCTCTGCTAGAGCCTCGATCTCGATGTGTGACGCACTTTTTTCAAAGTTTTCTTCTAGTGCGTCGATCGCGTTTGCCAACACGTTCATAAACACCTGGTTTAGCTGTCCGGCATAGCACTCCACCTCCGGCAATTCGCTGTACTGCTTGACCACCACGATTGCGGGACGGTCTGACTTTGCCTTGAGTCGGTTTTGCAAAATCATCAGCGTACTATCAATCCCTTCATGGATATTGACTTCCTTTACCTCAGCCTCGTCCATGCGTGAAAAGCTCCGCAGAGACAGCACAATCTTCTGAATACGTTCAGCCCCTATTTTCATAGAGGTCAAAAGCTTGGGCAAATCTTCTATAAGAAAGTCGAGATCAATTGCCTCTGCTTCTGCCTGAATCGCCGCAACGGGCTGAGGATAGTGGTTTTGATACAGTGCTAACAGGGTTGTCAGATCTTGAATATAATCACCAGCGTGGGAGAGATTGCCATAGATAAAGTTAACGGGGTTGTTAATTTCGTGCGCTACGCCTGCGACGAGTTGCCCCAAGCTAGACATCTTCTCAGCCTGCACAATCTGAGCCTGGTTTTGCCGCAGTCGTTTGAGGGTTTCGCTAAACTGTCGCGTTTGCGCCGCAGAGGCATCGATTAAAGCCTGTTTCTGGGCTTGCGTTTCCTCTAGTTTTTCCTCAAGCTGTTGGCGTGCAGCCTCGACCTGTTGGTAGTCAGCATGAGCATTTTGCAGTTCAATTTCAGCGGTGGCAAGTCTGGCTGTGAGATCATGGCAAAGCGTTTGCCAGCATTCCTGCTGTCCTTCGGTCATCATCAGGCAGGTTGTTATATCCATTGGCACCATGTTCTATGCCTCGATCTAAAAATTTGTTTGGTCTATGGTTGAGCGAATTGGGACAGCAGTGATCTCAAGCTGCCATTGTTTCATCGATGGCAAGGCAGGCTCCGTGTGCGAGCAGGTCGAAGCCTCGCGGAAATTGGGTATCTTCTGTATACAGCGATCGCTCCAGGTTCGTGTGCTTTAGGCTAGCACCGCGCAAATCAGCATCACTCAGATCGGCTGCCCGCAGGATTGCCCATGACAGAATAGCTGACCGTAAATGGGCGGCGCTCAAGTTTGCGGCTGTGAGGTTTGCTGCTTGTAGATTAGCGCCATTCAGCTTTGCTTCACTCAGGTTAATGCCACTGAGATCAGTCTCATGTAAATCCACACCGTTTAAGTAAGCTTCGTTCAGTTTCGCCCCGGTTAAGATCGCTCCGTGCAGCTTGGCTCCACTTAACCGGGCACCACTCAGGTTTGCCCAACTCAAATTTGCGTCCGTCAGATTGGCTGACCGCAGATTAATCCCCCGTAAATCTGCTCCGCAAAAATTCACTGCCTGCAAATTAGCTTCCCGTAGGTTCACTCCATTCAGGTTTGCGCCACTCAGCTTTGCACCGCTGAGGTTTGCCCGCACCAGTGAGGCTCCCTTTAGGTTTGCTTTCGTTAAATCGGCATCGGTCAGATTGGCGTGGTTGAGCTTGGCAAAGCTCAGGTTGGCTCTGCTTAAGAATGCCTGCTGGAGATTCGTCTCTGTTAAGTTGACTCGAGAGAAGTTAGCCGCCGCAAGATAGGCTGAGGGCAAACTCGTTCCAGTGAGATTAGCACCCTCCAAAATGATGTCTGCCAGGTTTGCTCCCAGCAGACTGATTTGAGAGAGATCAACCCCCCTGAAATCTCGTTGACCTTCCAGGTATTCTTGTAAAAGCTCATAGTCGTACATTTTCTGCCCCCCGAGTTAGCCGCAAACCAAATCTAGGCTTAATGTGCCCTTAGACACTCTCGGTAGCAAAAATTTGGTCTAATTTGATACAAAGTTTAATCAAAACGCGATCGCCCCTTTGACTGGCTTAGAGCCATTGCCGCTAAATTATTTCTGCTTCTAAACCCTTGGAGAGTTGTGTTTATCGCTAATACAGCGGACATTAAGAGTCTGAGCATACTTTAAACCTGCCTCTAGTCCACTGGTTTCTTGACCCTCCCGCAAACTAGAGACTCCACAATGAAAATAGCAAGTCCTTGAAGTTGTCAAAGGCGAGGGGGAGAACATGACGATCACCGATACAAAGAACTTCTTGAAAATTGGCGAAGTGTCAACCAGTAGCGATCTCCCCATCAAAACGATTCGCTACTACGAAGAGATTGGATTGCTCACGCCCACGGTTCACCGTTCAGAAACGAACTACCGATTATTTGAGCCAACGGTGTTAGGTCGGCTGGCATTTATTAAGCGATCGCAGGCGTTGGGTCTGAGCCTGCGAGAGATTCAAGACCTGCTGGTGGTGCATGACCAGGGACAACTGCCTTGTGATGATGTCAAGCAAAATCTCCAGAAGAAAGTTCAACAAATTACCCAGCAAATTGAATCATTACAACTGTTGCGCTCTGAACTGCAAGGGTTGTTGTCAGGCTGGCAGGATTATTCACCAGAAGACGTTGCAGACCAAACTATTTGTCCAAATTTGGAAACTGAAGCAATGGCTGAACGCTTTCATTCCTGTGAAACAGAAGAGATCCCGGTGTGAGTCAAGACAATTTCTGCCGAACTGTTGAATAAAGGGCTTGACTCTCTAGCGAACTAGAGACTCCAAGATAAAAGTAGTGATTTAAGGATTAACCTCATGACGCTCGAATTCAAGGTTCCCAATCTGGCTTGTTCTGCTTGTGTGACCACCATTACGAATGCGATAACCGCGATCGACGCAACCGCAACCGTTGAAGCAGATCCCAAAACAAAGCAGGTCAAAATCGAAACTCAACAGCCTGAAGCAACCGTTAAGCAAGCGATCGCCGCCGCAGGGTACACCGTTGCATAATTGCAAATTTTGAGTTTTAGGGAGGCGAACTCAGTTTGGGGAGTGGCTTCCCAACTTAAAACTCAACACTCAACCCTTAAAACTTTTCTAACCATGGACATGGCTTGGAACTGTGGTGGTTTTTGTTGAGTAAACCCAAGTCTCGCAAACTGGAAGACCCCGCAGTTTACCCGCCAGTGTTGAAATAATGTCACACGGGTTTAAGCGGGTAAATTGAAGTCAGAGGATCAATTTAGGGAAGTCGGAGGAGCAGCGATCGCACCTGTTAAAGCGATCGCTGAAGGAGCATTACCACCCCAAGAACCCAGAGAGTGAGTTAGCGGAACTGAAGATGCGAGTTGAGGCGTTGGAGCGCAGATTCGAGGAGGGGGTACGGGTGCGATCGTGAGATTGTGAAGAGGTAACGTTGCCAATCACCCATCGCAGATAATCTTTGAATTTCAACAGATAATTTTTTGGTGGTCGGTGCACATTGGCGTTATGAGCATATTGTTAGCGTGTGTCTGTCACCCTGGCTGACTGACACATCTCCTCAAAGGAGGGGTCAAATCCAAGTACTCTGAGGATTACCACATCACCAGACATCCCTATGGAAGAAACCCCTCGCTTATATGATGCGCTGCGGCAGTTACTCGGTCAACAGTGCC
>JBGTAZ010000094.1:0-18545 GCA_041749615.1 Leptolyngbyaceae cyanobacterium
AATTGCATTCACCACATCCCGCAACGTCACCCCCGGTTGCAGGGTGCCTTTAAACTTGACCAGCACCGATTCTGGCATATCCAGCGGCATCACACCCAACGCCGCCGCAAACGCCACCAAACCAGAACCAGCGGGGAAGGAGATTCCCAAGGGAAAGCGGGTATGGGAATCGCCGCCCGTGCCCACGGTATCTGGCATTAACATTCGGTTCAACCAAGAGTGAATGATGCCATCGCCCGGTCGCAGGGCAACGCCGCCGCGCTCGTGCATAAAGTCAGGCAAATCATGGTGAGTTTTGATATCTACGGGCTTGGGATAGGCAGCCGTGTGACAAAAACTCTGCATCACTAAATCTGCGCCAAAACCCAGACACGCCAGTTCTTTTAGCTCATCGCGGGTCATGGGTCCAGTCGTGTCTTGGGAACCGACTGTAGTCATCAGCGGTTCGCAATAAGTGCCGGGACGCACGCCGGGAAGACCGCAGGCTTTACCGACCATTTTTTGCGCCAGAGTAAAGCCTTTGCCCGTATCAGTGGGCACTGTGGGACGGGCAAACACGGGACTCGGCGACAAGCCCAACACCGCGCGGGTTTTATCCGTCAGGGTGCGCCCAATCAGCAGGGGAATCCGTCCGCCTGCCCGCACTTCATCCAAAATCGTGTCGGGTTTGAGGGTAAATGTGGAAAGAACCTCGCCTGTTTCGCTGGTGATTTCACCTTTATAAGGATAGATCGTGATCACGTCGCCCGTTTCTAGCTTTGTGACATCGCACTCGATCGGCAGCGCACCGGAATCTTCCGCTGTGTTAAAGAAAATGGGCGCGATTTTGCTACCGAGAATATAGCCGCCAGTACGTTTGTTGGGCACACAAGGAATATCGTTGCCAATGTGCCAAAGGACGGAGTTGATGGCGGATTTGCGAGAGGAACCTGTACCCACCACATCGCCCACATAGGCAACGGGATGTCCTTTTTGCTTCAGTTCCACAATCGTTTCCAGAGAACCGGGCTGGCGCGTTTCCAGCATCACCAGGGCATGGAGGGGAATGTCGGGGCGGCTGGTGGCGTGGGGCGCGGGAGATAGATCGTCGGTATTGGTTTCGCCGGGAACCTTAAAGACGGTGACGGTAATGGATTCTGGCAGTTTGGGACGGCTGGTGAACCAGTTCGCATTTGCCCAAGAGTCCATCACTTGTTTAGCATTAGCGTTGCTGCTAGCCAGTTCTTGAATGTCGTGGAAGGCATCGTAAACGAGCATGGTTTTGCTGAGGGCGGCAACGGCGGTCGCTGCTAGCTCTGCATCAGGCGACTGGAGCAAGTCAATCAGGGCGTGGACGTTGTAGCCCCCCATCATGGTGCCCAAGAGTTCCACGGCGGCTTTGGGAGAAACGAGGGGGCTGGTGATCTCACCTTTGGCGATCGCCGTCAAAAATCCAGCTTTCACATAAGCGGCTTGATCCACACCAGGCGGCACACGATCGCGCAGCAATTCCACTAAGAAAGCTTCTTCGCCCACGGGCGGATTTTTCAATAATTCACCCAATTCAGACATTTGTTGAGCGCTCAATGGCAAGGGTGGAATGCCCAGAGCAGCGCGATCGGCAACATGATTACGATAGGATTCAAGCATAGGAAAATCTCTGAGAGAGTGACCGCGATTGGTGATTTACACACATTCGCACAAGATTGCATCAATTATTCAGCGTATCGCTGGGCGATCGCCTCTGTAGTTGGGATTGATACGAATCAGATATATCCTCATTCTAAGAGGATGTTTTAAAAGTTTTGCGGGATTAAATTTCATGCCAACCGCCTGACCATATTGTTTCTTTGATTAGTAAAGGTCTGGAACTTTGTAAGTAGAGCGGGGGATAGAGTATGGTACAAGCAACTGCGAAGCATTACGCTATTGCTCATGTGCTATGTAGTCGGCGAAATTGCATGTCAATTTTTTATTGCTGAGCCAATTAGTTCCCTCTAGCTGCAAAGTTTTTGTTCTCGACTTAATAACTTTATCAATGCAACCTCGCTATCAATGCAACATCGATCGCACCGCTGGAAAACAATTGGAATGTATGCCCTGTTGGGGACGATCGCGATCGCGATGTTGATTCCTTTGGTGTGGCTGGTCAGCACGTCGCTGAAGTCGCCGACGGAGGATATTTTTCAGTTTCCGCCGCGTCTAATTCCCAGCCAGCCGACGTTTCAAAACTTTGTTACGGTTTGGAAGTCTCATCCGTTTGGGCGCTACATTACCAACAGCGTGATTGTTTCGGTGCTAACGGTGGCGCTGAATTTGTTGTTCTGTTCGCTGGCGGCGTATCCATTGGCGCGGCTTCAGTTTCGCGGACGACAGGCAATTTTTACGGCGATCGTGGCGACCATCATGATCCCGTTTCAGATTGTGATGATTCCGCTGTATGTGCTGGCGGTGCAGTTGGGCTTACGCAATAGCTATTTGGGGATTATTTTTCCGGCGATCGCGTCTGCTTTTGGCATCTTTTTGCTGCGGCAAGCATTTCAAGGCGTACCCAAAGAACTGGAAGAAGCGGCGCGGATTGATGGCTGCACGGAGCTTGGCATCTGGTGGTATGTGATGCTGCCCTCTATTCGTCCCGCCCTCGTCACCTTGGCGATTTTTGTTTTTATCGGCTCCTGGAGTGACTTTTTGTGGCCACTAATTGTCCTTGATCGCCCAGAATATTACACGCTGCCCCTAGGCGTTGCCTCCCTAGCTGGCACTTTTTCCCTAGATTGGCGCTTAATTGCCGCCGGGTCTGTAATTTCTATTGCGCCGATTATCCTGTTCTTCTTGCTGATGCAACGCTACATTGTGCCGACCGAAGCCGCCAGTGGAGTTAAGGGGTAATCGTTAGGGCGGATCTAGCGTGCGGTTTGGAGGCGGGAGCTGAGTATTACAGGATCAAGCCTCTAACCCGTGTGACCCAATTTGGCTTATGGTAGTACTTATGTTCTTTGAAGAGCGGGGTTGGTGATGCACCTAATTTGCTCTCATGATCGTGCTGAAACGGTGCGATTCTCTCTAGGAGAGGACATGCCAACGCTCTGCCTATTCTGGCAGCAGCGCCAACACCTGATCGACAAATATCTGATGATCAATCACGGGCTTAGAAATATAGCCATCTGCCCCGCTCTGTTTCAGAAAATTTTCGCGATCGCCCTCCATGGCGTGGGCAGTCACCAAAATAATCGGCAACTTAGCCGTATTGGGGTCACTTTTCAACATTTGGGTAATCTTGATTCCATCTACCGACTTTCCCTGGTAAACACTGCGTGACAACGACACATCCATCAAAATAATATCCGCCTCACCGTCTTGAGCAATTTGCATGACCTCATCCACATTTTCGGTATGCCTCACTCCCAAACCACCGCGCTTCTGCAAAATTTTTGAAAAAACCTTAGCATTCATCAAATCATCTTCCACAATCAAAACTGTCTTCATCCTATGCTCCTTACTAATGGGTTCAGCGTTACAAAAGTTGGCAAAACAGCCAATAAGATCTTACATCCAGGACTTAGGGCAAGGAATTAAGGCGATCAGTTCTCAAGTTGCCATTATGCTAAATGATGTCAGTTCTAGATTACACAACGAGCGTGAGAAGTGCAGATAGTAGGAAAAGCTCATGGCTAAACAATTAGATGTGTTTTCTGGTGGACAGGTGATTGCGACCGCTTTGCATACCGAAATGCAGCAGTCCTATCTCGAATATGCCATGAGTGTGATTGTTGGGCGCGCCTTGCCAGATGTGCGCGATGGACTCAAACCCGTGCATCGCCGCATTTTATATGCGATGCATGAATTAGGGTTAGTGCCCGATCGCCCCTATCGCAAATGTGCGCGGGTGGTGGGCGACGTGTTGGGCAAATATCACCCCCACGGCGATCAATCGGTTTACGATGCCTTGGTTCGCCTGGTACAAGAGTTTTCCAGCCGCTATCCATTGCTGGGCGGTCATGGCAACTTTGGTTCCGTGGATGACGATCCACCTGCCGCCATGCGATACACCGAAACGCGGCTAGCCCCGATTGGCAACGAGGCATTGCTCACCGAGATTGGCGATGCCACCGTCGATTTTATTGGCAATTTTGACAACTCCCAGCAGGAACCGACGGTGCTGCCCGCGCAACTGCCGATTCTGCTACTCAACGGCAGTTCGGGGATTGCAGTTGGCATGGCAACCAACATTCCACCCCACAACCTGGGCGAAGTCGTAGACGGGCTGATTGCCTTGATCGACAATCCCGCGTTGCCCGATGAAAAACTGGTGCAACTCATCCCCGGTCCTGACTTTCCCACGGGCGGCGAAATTATTGACACTCAGGGGGTTTGGGAGGCTTATACCACGGGCAAAGGCAGTGTGCCGGTGCGCGGCGTATCGCGATTTGAAGAGGTTCCCTTTGGGCGAGGACGCAATCGCCGCACGGCAATTATCGTCACGGAACTGCCGTTTCAGGTGAACAAGGCTGGCTGGATCGAAAAGATGGCAGACCTGGTGAACCAGGGAAAGCTGGAGGGCATTGCAGACTTGCGCGATGAAAGCGATCGCGATGGCATTCGAGTCGTGATTGAACTAAAGCGAGACACTAATCCCCAAAAAGTTCTCAACGCGCTCTATCGCCAAACTGCCCTGCAAAGCAACTTTGGCATCACCATGCTGGCATTGGATCACGGCTTGCCGCGCCAAATGCCGCTGCGGGATATGCTCCAGTGTTTCATCGCCTTTCGCGAAGAAACACTAACCCGCCGCTATCAGCATCAACTGACGGAAGCCGAAAACCGCCATCACATTCTGCAAGGACTGCTAACCGCGCTCGAAAATCTGGATGCGGTGATCGATATTCTTCGCAGTGCGCCCGATGGCACTACGGCAAAAGCTGAGTTTCAGCAGCGATTTGACCTCAGCGATCGCCAATCCGATGCCATCCTTGCCATGCCGCTGCGCCGCCTCACCGGGATTGAGCGAGAAAAATTGCAAACCGAAGCAAGCGAACTGACCGCCGAAATGTCAGGATTGCAAACGCTGTTAGGCAATCGCAATGAACTCTTGAAATCGCTGAAAAAAGACCTGCGATCGCTGAAGAAAAAGTTTGGCGATCCACGTCGCACAAAAATCTTGGCGATCGGCGCTCCACCTCTCATCGAAGCAGAGTCAGAAACCAAAAGCCAAGACTCAACTAAAACTAAAAAAGCTCAAACACCCGATTCTTCACTCCCACCTCTTGATTCCTTATTTGATGACACTGAAGTTACAGAAACCGTCCTAGAAGTGACTCAACGGGGTTACATCAGACGAATTACGCCCAAAGCCTTTCAGCGGCAATCCCGTAACCGCAACGGCGAAATGCCTGGGGCGATCTTGTCTGAATTGGACGATTTCACCGTGCAAACCCAGTTCACAACCACCGCCAAAGAGTTGATTGCCATGACTCGCAGCGGCAGAGCCTATGCCACACGAGTAGATGACATCCCACAAGCGACGGCACGCTCTAAAGGGGCACCCTTGATTACGTTGCTGCCGACTGCGGCTCAAAGCGACCCTGATGGGATTGTGGGCAGTTTTATCCTGCCGGATCAGTGTGAAGGTAAGAACTTATTGATTGTCACCCAACAAGGGCGCGTCAAGCGCTTACCCTTGGAAGACTTTGTGGGGTTGACTGGCAGAGGGTTAACGGCGCTCAAGCTCAAGGAGGCGGATCGGATCGCCAGCATCGCGATCGCTCAGCCGGGTGAACAACTGGTGATTGCAGCATCCAGCGGTCGGATGGTGCGCGTGGAGGTGAATGACGACCATCTACCCATTCAAAGCCGCACTGCCCAAGGGCAACTGGTAATGCGATTGGGTAAGCGAGAACAGTTGGTGGGGGCGGCGATCGCGTCTCCAGGCGGCATCTTATTGCTGATGACCGAAAGAGGCTATGGGAAACGGATGCCGATTGCCATGCTGCGGTTGGCGACTCCAGGGGGATTAGGTGCCTATGGGATGCAGTTCAAAGTAAAAACCGACGCTTTGGCAGGATTCGCTGCGGTGCGCTCTGAAGCTGAGGTGATACTGCTCACGAACCAAGATCGGATGGTGCGGCTTAATTTAGCAATGGTGCCCATGGAAGGGCGAGATACAGCGGGCGATCGCATCCTCGACCTCGATCAAAACGAAAAAATCGAAACACTGATCGCCATCCCAGTTCCCCACCCCGAATCCGATGGTGCGTGATGATTCTGCAAGTATAGGAAATGCCGCTGTGCGATCGCCTCACCCTATGAAAGGAAAGCGCGATCGCTGTTGGATTGGATCGAGAAGTGCGATCGCTCTTTACTTGTAAATTTTCAAAACTTTGAGTGCATATGAATAGCCTGCCGCTAATGTCTAGAGCAGTAACTTAAGTAGCCCAAAGGTGTGCATCATCCGCCGCATTTCACCTCTGCATCGTAACAGATCAAATTTTGGCGATCGGTGTGCATGAGAGTTGTTAGCTGTAGAACCAGTACTTGACGGCTAAATTTTTGTTAATGTCTGATAAATACTCCATATGTATACCAAGAATGCAGTGGTTTTCTGCCACTCCGCCCAGTAAGTATTAAAGAGAATAAAGTAACCTATCAATATTAAAACTAGCAATATTATTAGCCATATAACTGGTGCTATCCTACCCACTAAAATTACAATGGGGGAGGGCTTAGTAGAGGCGATCTGGGATGGAAGAAGATTCGGATTGCTATCAACTATAAAGGCTGCAATAGAATCCCAATTTAATTCATTCAAAGCAGCTCCATGATCTCCTTTGACAAATTTAACGTTGGATACTGAATTGTTTGAATTAAATCCATCATGACCGGCACTACCCAAATCTTGCAGTCCCAAAAGTTGGAATGCTTTCGGAAAGATTGCTACTACAAAATCCCCAGTTGCTACATAGTTCAGAACTGCTTTAACTTGTCCTTTTTCAATATATTTAGACCAGTTGTAGTCTGTCCGAACTACACTACCAGCAAATACCACATTCTTAAAACGACAAGATGGTTACTCCTGAAGTGCTTTAGCTAAAAGATAAGTGCCATTACTATGTCCAATAAATGAAAATTCGGCTTTTGGATACATAGCTAATGCCTGAGCATACTCATCCATCAACCATTCAACCTTTTCACGACGCTTCCAAGGTAAAAGAAATGAAAGCATTGGGAAATAACCATAAGTTGAAGTTTCCGATGCGATAGTAATATTCCTATCCTTACCCATTTTTTGTACGCGACGGGCAATCTTTCGAGTCCAATACCCCAGATCACGGATACCGTGTATTACAAAAACAACATTCTGAACATCTGGACGATTGACTGAAAATGGTAAGTCTTGAAAGTCTTGAGGTGATGTATTGTGTTCTTTTAATTGCGTTGCTGATGCAGTAAGAGCTAGATTAAAAACTTTTTTTCTTTCTTCACCAGCCTTTGTGCTATCGATGTCGATTACATCTGTATGACTAGACCTTGGTACATCCAAATAATAAAAATCTTTTCCACTGATCAAGTCAACATTATCATCAGGGCTAACTATGTCATCCACCGAACCTAATAACTGAATTACTAGAGTTTTATCTGCACTCTTTACACCTATAGTTTGCTTCATAGCAAGCCACTGAATTCTGAGATTTGTAAGAAATGGAGAACCACGTCTGATATGGAAGATTAAAGGGCGACTTTTTGAGACGAGAAATATAAGGTTCCCAATTGCGACACCTACCGTCCATAGAATCACATGATTTAAAGGCATATGGTGTGAAATTTCCCATCCTCGGTTCATTCCAGCCAGCAGGATGATTCTCTCAACCTTATCTGCCCAATCCCGGCAGATTTTTTGCTCTACTTCTGGTTCAAATAAATTATGTTTAGGCTCTCCACAGGCATACACATAAAGTTTTCTACCCAAAAGAGCACCTAGACTATGCCCAATTATAATAATTCCTTCATAGGATTTCTTATCGCTTCTTTCTTTCCTCTCTGTCCAGAATTGATCGATTTTATTAAGAAGCCTAAGAACTATCTCAATAGGATTTGCTAATGAAAATATGGAAGTTGGCAATTCGGGAATAAAAATGTCTGCGTTGGGAATTACTTGAAGAACCGCATCATAAACGTGGTTCAATTTACTCGGCGAAGAAGTGCAAGCGTGCAACAAAATAACAAGCTTTGTAGACTCTCCATGCACTTCAAATTCTTTCGCAACCTTGTTTGACATTTTTGTTAAGTAATAGTACGAGTAAGCAAGTAAACAGCTAACTTTTCTTAGAAAGAAACTGTCCGCATAAAAATCCTGGCGGGTAGGTATTCAAAAACTTTCCGTCTGTTTTCTGTACATTAGCCCGAACTTTCTGAATATCCTATTTATAGGGGCGATCGCCCGAAAGCTTCTAAATAACGCCGCGACAGAAAACCGCCTTAACAAGCTTTTAGAGCAAGTCGCGAACAGATTCTCCTCAAATAATATTCTTGGCGGACTGATGAAGCGATCGCCCATCAACTCTTCTATAACGTGCCGAATCCTTTCTTTTTCTTGTCCTTCTTTTTTTTAGCTGGAGCGCCGCCGCCACCTCGCCAACCCGGCTGAGGGCGACCACCGCCCATTCCTGGCATTCCCGGCATTCCGCCCATTCCCGGCAATCCACCCATGCCGCCCGGAAAATTGCCTTGTCCTAGCTGCTGCATCATGGTTCGCATTTGCTGGAATTTGCTGACCAGTTCGCCCACATCTTTTTCGGTATGCCCTGAACCACGCGCAATCCGGCGGCGGCGACTGGGAGAACTGGAGAGCAAATCGGGATCTTTGCGTTCTAAAAGCGTCATGGAGCCAATCATGGCTTCGGCGCGCTTGAGTTCGGTTTCGCCTTTTTCAAGCTGATCACTGCTGAGCTTGTTCATTCCTGGAATCATTTTCATGATGCCGCCCAGAGAACCCATGTTTTTCAGCAAACGAGTTTGTTTGAGAAAATCGGTAAAAGTCAAATTTTGCAGTGAGAATTTTCTCCTGCATTTTTTCAGCTTCGACCAGATCCACTTCTTCCCGCGCTTTTTCCACCAAGGTCAGCACGTCGCCCATGCCCAAAATGCGCGATGCCATGCGATCGGGATAGAACGGCTGCAATGCCTCAACCTTTTCGCCCGTACCGATGAACTTGATCGGCTGTCCAGAAATTTGCCGGACTGAGAGCGCTGCCCCACCCCGCGTATCGCCATCCATTTTGGTGAGAATGGCTCCGGTGATGCCAATTTGGTCATGAAAGGTGCGGGTGAGGTTGGCGGCTTCTTGCCCCGTCATGGCATCCACGACCAGCAAGACTTCGTGGGGCTGCACGAGGTTTTTGATTTGAACAAGCTCTGCCATCATGTCGGCATCAATTTGCAGCCGACCCGCCGTGTCAATAATTACGGTGTTAATACCGTCGGCTTTTGCTTTTTCGACCCCTTGTCGGGCAATTTCAACCGGATTCGCATCTTTGCCCAGGTCAAACACAGGCACATCGATCTGCTTACCGAGGGTGATCAACTGGTCGATCGCGGCAGGTCGGTACACATCCGTAGCCACGAGCAACGTACTCCGGTTCAACTTCCGCAGATGCAAGGCTAGCTTGGCAGTTGCCGTGGTTTTCCCAGTTCCCTGCAAACCCGCCATCAGGATAATCGTTGGAGCGGTTGCGGCTTCGGCTAGGGGAGCATTGGTTTCTCCCATAGTTTGCAGCAGTTCGTTATAAACAATTTCAATAAATTGTTGATCAGGACGAACCCCTGCAACCACCTCCGCACCTAGGGCTTTGGTTTCCACCTCTGCCACAAAGTCTTTGACCACTTGGAGGTTAACATCGGCTTCGAGCAAAGCACGGCGGACTTCTCGCACCGCTTCTTGAATATTTGATTCAGAAATTTTGTCTTGACCGCGAAGCTTTTTCCAGGCTCCTTCCAATCGTTCAGAGAGTGCTTCAAACATAACAGTGGCGGGGGAAAATGTGGCTAGGGGGAACTGAGTTAAGCACTGAAACAGAAATAATGCTAGAGAATCGGCGGCATTTCTATCAGATGTTGATTTTATCGTGTCGGCTCATACATCCGCTCATTATTTTAGATTAATGCGTCGAGCGAATCGGCAGGGGCGGCTTGGCAGTTGGTTATAAATGGTCTTTGAATAATTGCTGAACGTGATTCCAAGAGTCTGCTGCGGCTTGGGCGTTATAGTCTGGGCGACGATCGCAGAAAAAACCGTGCCCTGCTGGATAGCGAAACACCTGATGGGAACTGTTGTGTGATTGAAGTGCGGCTTCTATTTGCTCGGTTTGCGCGTTGGGAATCAGCGGATCGCGATCGCCAAAGAAAGCATAGAGGGTGCCTGTAATGTCAGCAGTGCGGGTGATGGTAGGATCGCCGCCACCAGGAGTTAGGGTAGCAATGCCTGCACCATAAAAAGAGGCTGTTGCTTGAATATCTGGCAGCGTGGCGGCGAGATAGGCGACATGTCCGCCAAAGCAAAAGCCGATCGCGCCAAATCCGGTTTTCTTGACGGTGGGCATCGCCTTTAAATAGTTGATCGTTGCCTGAACATCGCTTAATAACTGATCGGCAGTCGTCAGATCTTTGTGCTGTCGTCCCAAAATGGTTTCATCCATCGTGTAGCCCACTTCAAAACCGGGGGCGGTGCGCTGAAAAATGGCTGGCGCGATTGCCCGATAGCCTTCCCGTGCCAGCCGTTCCGTCACGTCTCGAATGTGGGCATTTACGCCAAAAATCTCTTGAATGACAATCACTCCGGGAACAATTTCCTCGGTAATGGGTTCAACTGGTTCAGCCACATAAGCATCAATCTGTAACTCTCCATTGGGCACCTTCACCCACCCTGTTTTAATGTCTTCCATGTTTTAGTTCCCTTACTGCGATCGCTCATTTGCTATCGCTAGAGTCTGAAATTTGGTGCAAACTGTCAATAGTCAAAAGGAGATAGTCAAAAGAGGTTTACCGTCATCATCCGGATAAGTGACTGCTGGGTTAGTAGAAGGCTGAAGCTGAACTCATAGAAACTGGTTAACCCAATCAGACACAGCATGAATTGTAAAGTAAGCTTAAAGCGTGTGTGCCAGTTTCCTGAATAGGAACACACAATAGATGGAGACAAGCCAAGCTACTGTAGTCCTCTTCAAGTGTTGAGGTGAACTGGAGACTCAAATGATGGTACAGTTTCAAATCCAGCAGGACAGTGATATTCCTGCATCGAATCAGCTTTATAACCAAATTTTGTTTGCGATCGCCTCCCGGCAGTTTCCACCGGGGCATCGCCTGCCCAGCACTCGCCAATTGGCAATGCAAACTGGTTTGCATCGCAACACCATCAGCAAAGTCTATCGCCAGTTAGAAGAAGCAGGAGTCGTCGATGCTCAAGCTGGCTCTGGGATTTATGTGCGTGATCCGGCTCAGGACGGCGGCGCAAAAGTCAAATCCCCCGTATTAGATCAAAATCCGGAAGCCTACAAAGTCGTGCAAGGCAGCTTGGATGACTTGCTAAAACTAGGCTGTTCCCTCAATCAGGCAAGGGAACTCCTACTGGGCGAAATTGATTGGCGGCTTCGCTGTAGTGCCCAAGTGCTAGTGACTGCTCCTGCCCACGATATTGAAGCAGGCGAAGTGATTGTGCGGGATTTGGAACGAGCGCTAAATATTCCGATTCAGCTAGTGCCGTTAGAAGAATTGGAGCAAACTTTAGATCAAACACGCTCTGGAACGGTGGTCACCAGTCGCTACTTTATCGCTCAAGCGGAAGAAATTGCGGCTCCTAAATCGGTGCGGGTCATCCCCGTGGATATTTATGACTTTGAATCTGAAATTAAGGTGATCCGGGGCTTACCCAAAGGCAGTTGTTTAGGCGTGGTTAGCCTGAGTGCCGAAACGGTGAGCGTTGCCAATGTGATTATTCACAGTTTGCGCGGCGATGATTTGCTGGTGATGACGGGGCAAGTCAGCGATGCCTACAAGCTTGCCGCGATCGCCCGGAGTGCCCAAACGATCATTAGTGACCAAGCAAGTTGCGCCATGGTGAAGGCAGCGATCGCTGCCGTTCGCGAAGAACTGATTCGCCGTCCTCAACTTATTTGCTGCGAAAACTTCATCGTCTCCAAATCCATCAGCTTACTCAAACGCGAACTAGGACTAGAGTAAAAAATAAAAGGTGACGTAGATCTAACTACACCACCTTCTACAAACTGCAAGGAAAACGCAAACCCTTTAATTTCTACATAAACAAAAGCCCTTCACAGGTTTTGTCTACTGTGTCTACTAACGAGCAAGCTGTTTAGATTCGGCTTCTAGCTGGCTCACCAGATTTTGGTTTCCCTGTTCTTTTGCAACCTCAATCCGACGCTGCACGTTACGGCGTAGATTTTCATGATGAACGCTCGCCGCCTCTAAAAAGTCAGCAGTAATTGCTTTAGGAGCAAATGACGCTTTCGCAGATCTGGCAAACTCTACTATGCCGTTTGCATTTCTGATGTACTGCGTACCCCGATAAGTGAGTAGCTGACGACTACCCGAAACAGGTGCAAATGCAAATGCTTGAGCGATTTGGGCAGTCGTATAAGCAGTACCGCGATAGATCAATGAATAGTTTGATTCGACTAAAGTTTTGCAGCGTTGAGCGCTTTGATCATGCTTTAAAGCATCAACTTCCCTCACTTCTAAGAAAGATGGGTTGTATTCGTAGCTGTTACCGCGATAAATAAGGTTCATGGTTCGCCTCGCAAAGAATGATTCTGTAGGGTGAGTGAGGCGCGTTCCTTCGGGAAAAGTCCCTACTTCCGTCTTATCTGAACTAGGCTCACGTGATTTGCATCACTAGATAAGATGAACGTTTTACTTTCTTCCTGTATCATATCTAACTTTTTTAAGGGAAATATCCTTCATAAGAAAGGCTTATCAAAGATTCATGACAAATTTATAATGGGTTCAATGGGAATGGGCTGATCCGATGAATTTGATCCGATGAATTTGATTCGATACGGTTTGCTAAGTCATCGTTGTAATTGCGTTATTTCAATTGCGTTATTAAAGTGGGCTTAATCGCCTTGTTTAGATGTTCCATGCACTTTTCTCAGCCGTGAAAGTAATCATTTTTGACTTTGATGGAACGATCGCAGACTCTTTTGAAGCAGTTTGGAAAATTAGTAATAAGCTGGCTGCTGAGTTTGGTTATCCTGTGACTCAAGCAGATGATATTGATCAACTCAAAAACCTTAGTTCTAAGGAGATCATTAAACAATCGAAACTGTCTCCCCTCAAAATCCCCTTTTTAGTACGCCGTTTACGACAAGGGTTGAGCCGCGAAATCCCCCATTTACAGGTGTTTCCGGGTATGGAGTCAGTTCTGCGATCGCTAAAACAACAGGGCAACTGCCTCGGCATTGTCACCTCCAACTCGCGGGAAAATGTAGCCGCATTTCTCGCCGCTCAAAACTTGTTAAATATCTTTGACTTTGTGGAATCTGGCTTAGCTCTTTTTGGCAAAGATAAAGTAATCCAGCGCGTGGTCAAACAGCAACGGCTGAACCTAGCAGACCTAATCTATGTGGGTGACGAAACCCGCGACATTGAAGCCGCCCGAAAAATCGGCATCCCAATCATCTCAGTCACCTGGGGCTTTAACTCTAGCCAAGCCTTAGCAGCAGAAAATCCTGATTTTTTGATTCATCATCCCGAAGAATTACTGCAAGCCACAAAAACGAATGACAAATGACGTTCGCGTAGCGTCTCCGTAGGAAATATGACGAATGGCGAATTCAAAACTTCCCTTCTGAACTCAAAACTCAAAACTCAAAACTCAAAACTCAAAACTCAAAACTCAAAACTCAAAACTCAAAACTCCGAACCCTGAACCCCAAACCCCAAACCCCAAACTATGACCGACCCCATACTCCAAGTTGATCAACTGAGAATCGCCTATCCCACGCGGCAAGGGCAATTAGGGACTGCAAAGCACCAGCCGATTTGGTCAGTAGATGGGGTTTCTTTTGAATTGGGGGCAGGCGATCGCTTGGGGTTGGTGGGCGAATCGGGCTGCGGCAAATCAACCCTAGGGCGAGCATTGCTGCGGTTGCTGCCAGCGGGAAGTGTAACCCAGGGCACCATTCAGTTTGCCGGACAATCGGTGTTAGACCTTGAGCCATCCGCTTTGCGCCGCTTTCGAGGAGAATCGGTGGCGCTGGTGTTCCAAGACCCGATGACGCGGCTGGATGCGCTGATGACGATTGGCGATCACTGTGTGGAAACGCTGCAAGCTCACCAACCAAGATTGTCGCGATCACAGGCAAAAGATCGGGCGATCTCCGTTCTAGAAGCGGTGAAAATTCCTGCCAATCGCTGGGCGCAGTATCCCCATGAGTTCAGCGGCGGGATGCGGCAACGGGTGGCGATCGCCCTGGCATTGCTGCTCAACCCCAAGCTAATTGTGGCAGACGAACCTACCACCAGCCTAGATGTAACGGTATCTGCCCAAATTTTGCAGGAGCTAACACGCTTATGCAGTGAGCGAGATATGGCGCTGCTGCTGATTTCCCACGATTTGGCACTGGTTGGGGAATACTGCGATCGCATTGCCGTGATGCACACCGGAAAATTTGTGGAAACAGGCGACACCCAATCAGTCCTCACTGATCCGCAGCATGACTACACGCGATCGCTGTTGCAAGCCGCCCTGCATGTGCAAGCGATCGATGATTCTCAAATCTCAAACCCTAAAACCCGAACTCCAAACCCTTCCCCCCCCCTTCTCCGACTGCAAAATCTCACAAAACACTACAGTTTAGAATCCAACCTGATTGTGCGATTAGTCTCCGGAACAGCACAAACCTTAAAAGCCGTAGATGACATTACCCTGGAGATTTACCCCGGCGAAACCCTAGGATTGGTGGGCGAATCGGGCTGTGGCAAAAGCACTTTGTCGCGCACTATTTTGCAGCTTGTGCGCCCTACTTCTGGACGGGTTGAGTTTTTAGGACGCAATCTGCCTGATTTGGCGCGTGTCGCCATGCAACGGCAGCGACGAGATATGCAAATGATCTTTCAAGATCCGCGTGCCTGCCTCAATCCGAAAATGACAGTGGGACAAAGCATTGCTGACCCGCTACTGATTCATCAATTAGCCACGCCGATCGCTGCCAAAAAAGCGGTGCTAGAAATGCTAGAACGGGTGCGCTTAACTCCCGCAGCAGCCTATTACTCCTGCTATCCATCGGAGCTTTCGGGGGGGCAACAGCAGCGGGTGGCGATCGCCCGTGCCCTGATTACCCGTCCTCAACTGGTAATTTGCGATGAACCGGTGAGTATGCTAGATGCCACGGTGCAGGCGCAGGTGTTGGACTTGATGCAGGAACTCAAACAAGACTTTCATCTGACCTATCTATTTATTACGCATGATCTTTCGGTGGCGCGCTATTTTTGCGATCGCATTGCCGTGATGCAAGCCGGAAAAATCGTTGAACTGGGGCAAACCCACGACATTTTCTCCAATCCTCAGCATGTTTACACCCAAACCCTCTTACAGGCAGCACCGTTGTTGAAGAGAAGCTAGGTCGAATGCCGAATGCCAAATAGCCATACCGTTTTGAGTTTTGAATTTTGTTCGCGTAGCGTTGACCTAGGAGATATTTTGAGTTGTAAGACAAAGAAACATTGCCGCTTCCAGTAGATCATCTGTCGCGTTTCAATTTCAAATTGGTATCACTTTTGCTTGGCTTGTCAGTTCAAATATTTTATCGTGCTACAAATGTAGTATAAAACCGGGCGATTTTTAGATTCACTGGTTATCATGAGGGAACGTTTGTGTTCTTGCGATCGCCAGCGATCGCTTCAATGGTCTATTCAGTAATATTTTCAATCTATTCAGAAGCGCTTCCCCCCAGTGATTCACAGTGATTATGTGCGCTCCCTCCGCTGCATTCCCCACGCTTCTTCATCCATCGCTATGACCTATTTCGAGCAATTTGATTCCTACAACTCCAGGCAGCCGCAAGCGCAGGGGCTTTTGAGCGCGGGATGGCGACCTTACTATCGACAAATTGATCCTAAATTTTTGGCAGACTTGATGCTGCGAGACACGCCTGAACTTGCCCACAAATGGTTCAGTCTCAACAGCAACTTGGCAAACATCGCGGGGCGCAATGAATTTGCTTGGTGGGCAAATATCATGAATTTGTTTTCCACTGAAGCGCGGTATCATGTGGACGATTTTTGGAATTACATCACGCCCGATCCGCCCTACCCCGACCATCGTTTTACCGATGTGTTGAGTGTGGAAACGCCGATCAAACCAATGATTAGTCGGGATGCGATCGCGATCGATCACGTCTTCAGTCGGCTGCGAGAAATCATTATTCTCAAAATTCTCAAGTTTTTAGGACGACCCACCCTCGTCACTCAGCACTACCTCGATCGCTACTTCTACTTTCCAATTGAGCAATTTGCCAACTGGGACCGGCTGGATGTGATCAACACTGCCTATGGCTACTGGGAAGACCCGGAAATGTGGCTGCAAATTGACAATGTGGGCAAGGAGCGCCGCCTAACGTTGCTAGCACGCGATCTCAGACCCTTGGTTCGTAAAGTCACCCACGGGCTGGCAGTGATGCTCAGCGGCTATCAGAGCCGCGTGGGACAGATCCAATCCCAGTTTTCGATTCGCAGTTTTCCCAAAGACATTCAAGACTTTACCGATAAGGTGCAGCAAGCGATTTTGGATCAAGATCAACTGGCTGTACTGGTGAGCGGCGAACCGGGCACGGGTAAAACGGTGTGGACTCAGGCGATCGCCAAAGAGATTTTGGTGTCCCTCGGCTATGTCACCTTTATTTTGGATCACGATGCCGTCCAAAACTTCGCCCCGCCTCCTTACCTCGAACGCATCTGCCTAATCATCAACGAAGCCGACAACCTTGCCCAAGACCGCTCTATGGAAGTGGCGCAATATAGCAACAAAACCGAACACATTCTCAGCTTGCTGGATGGCACGCTTTACCGCAGTGTCATCGACGAAATGGGAATGCAATCCGATCAAAAACTCGTGATTCTCATGACCTGCAACACAACCGAGCGCCTCGACCCTGCCATGCTGCGGAAAGGGCGCATCGACCTAACCTGCGAATTCACTCACCGCTTTGTTTAGAAAGAGGATTGAGTAACTTTACCGCTGTTCTCAACACTCAACACTCAACACTCAAAATTCAAAATTCAAAACTTTGCCAGTTCCCAAATAAAAAGGTAGACATCAAACCCAAGGCACCCTTCCTGTAAAGGATTCACCCTAGCCAACTCAGCCAATCTCTTGATCTTGAAATGGGGGTTGATGTCTACCGCAGTTCATTCACCTGTGGTCTCATACTCGCAAAGCGATATGTCGATGCCATGTTTCGGAGATGAACTTAAAATGACAGATAGGGAAACTTGGATTACAGCAGTTTTCGCCCCCCTAGCCCCCCAATTCTGGTGGGAACTAGCGTTGAAGTCCCCCAGAATTGGGGGATTTAGGGGGCTTCCAGAGCTTGCAAGCGTGGCACATTCATCTGAAAACGGCTGTAAGACCGGGTGAGGAGCAAAAAGTGCATTTCTACGTCCAAATTAAGGATGACATTACCATCATCTTTCTGTGACGGAAACGTTATCTAAACGTCATCTTCCTTCGCTACAGTTTGAATGAACGGCTATTAAATTCACTGCAAAACAGGATTCCGATGAACACTTCACCTAATCAACCTGAATCTCAAAGATTTTCATGGAAAAAGTCCGCTGTCTATCTGACACTACCCCTGTTTGGGGTCGGAGTGACATTGATGGGCGATCGCTGGGTTTCCGCTGGTGCAGTCGCACAGCAATCTGTCGTAGCTCCTACTGTTGCACTTCGCGAGGCAAAGCCGCTCGAAATCGCCCAAGTGCCCAGCCGGAGTAGCGGCATTCTTTCAGGCAATGATCCCAACTTTGTAGTAAACGCAGTCGATCGCGTTGGATCGGCGGTCGTGCGGATCGATTCGTCTCGAACGGTGAAAGGGCAAGCTCGGATGCCTGCCATGTTTAACGATCCGTTTTTCCGTCAATTTTTTGGGTCGCAAATTCCTTCAGCCCCTTCAAATCGGGTAGAGCGAGGGCAGGGATCAGGCTTCATTATTCGGTCTAATGGGTTGATTGTGACCAATGCCCATGTAGTCAGCGGTGCCGACACGGTGACCGTGACGATGAAAGATGGACGGGAGTTGAAAGGGCGAGTACTGGGTGCAGATTCCCTGACCGATGTGGCGGTGATCAAGGTGGAAGCAACCAATTTGCCCACAGTCACAATAGGCGATTCGGAGCGGCTGAGACCGGGTGAGTGGGCGATCGCGATCGGCAACCCGCTGGGGCTGGATAACACCGTCACCGTGGGCATCATCAGCGCCACTGGACGCAGTAGCTCTGAAGTGCGCGTGCCCGACAAGCGCGTCAACTTCATTCAAACCGACGCAGCGATTAACCCAGGA
>JBGTAZ010000095.1:0-22937 GCA_041749615.1 Leptolyngbyaceae cyanobacterium
ACAAGTGAATCTGAAACGATTTCGTAAACAACCTAGAAAAAGTAAGACTAAAACACCACCGCGAGTTAAAGATCCAAAACATCCCCATGTCTCAACGGCAAAACTTTTATCTGGCAGCTAAATAACACCTAGACAGGTATCGTTCAGGCAGCTTATAGACTCGGAGCAGCAGTCCATGGATCGGTTGACTGGGCTTCCACTTCAGCCGCTCTGTGATGCATTGCATATTCCAGATGTGAAACGGTAATAGGCGAGCGATCGCCTCTGCTTCTGTAATTTGGATAATTTCCGTAATCTTTGCCCATGACCCAATTCTCACCTGATCCGAATGCCAGCCAGACTCCACAGGCTGAACCTGAGCCGCATAGTCGGGCTTGAGCAACTCTGGCTGCTGATGTTCATAGGTCGGATACAGCAACACCTCTTCATGCTGCACGCTAAACTTGCCCCCCGTTTCCCGAATGCCGCCCTTCCGCAATAGCAAAATGGTTTCTCCCTGTTCTAGGGCGTTCATTACTACTTGCCATTCTTTGAATGCGGATGTGGTTTTTGGCATTTCGCTTCCGGGGTGAAAGGGTTCTGGTATTCTGGGGTCAATCTTTAGCTTTTTTCAAGAGTTTGAGTGAAAAATGATGCTTTAACTAACTAGCATTAAGGTAGCAAGCACGATCCTATTGGAGTCCAACCCACGCCCATGAATACTCACGACTTATTTATGTTGATTTTGATGTTGTCTCCCGGATTGGTTTTATCGGCGGCAATCATGGCAACCTTTGCCGCTGGTGGCTGAGCGCGGGGTAAAGTTTAGGGGACTAATCCAATTTCTCGCAAACGCTGCATCAAGTAGGCTCCGGCAGTGATTGAGGGAAATCGCTGGGTTCCAGTTTTGGCAATACAGTTGGGTAACGGAGTCAAATCCACTTCTTGGCGCGGATGAACGAAAAAAGGCATGGAAAAACGCCGATCGCGCTCATTCCCTGGATTAACCACGCGATGAGTCGTGCTTTTCAGTAAACCATTGGTCAGTTGTTGCAACATGTCGCCGCTGTCTACAATGATTTGCCCCGGCAGCGATCGGATGGGTAGCCAAGAGCCATCTCGCTGCAATAGTTCCAGCCCATCCGCCGTCGCTTCACACAGCAACGTAATCAAATTAATGTCTTCGTGTGGAGCCGCTCTGAGGCTGGCAGGATCAATATCAGGTGGAATCGGTGGATAGTGAATGATCCGCAGAATCGTATCGCCATCCTGCACCATCTCTGCTAGCAGGGTTTCCGGCTCTTCCAGATAAAGGGCGCAGGCTTGCAGCAGCGCGATCGCGCAGGCTTCCAGTTGAGCATAAAGCTGGGCAATCACCGGGTGAAACTGGGGAACTTCTGTCACCTGCAAATTGGTGGCATAACTGGCGGCAAGCGGATGGGAAGCAGGTAATTCGCGTCCGGTGTGCCAAAATTCTTTCAAATCGGGGGCAGAATGGTCTTTGGCGTGTTCTTTCCCAAAAGAAGTGAAGCCCCGCTGTCCATTCAGGGCTGGCAGTTCATACTGGCGTTTTGTCGCGGTGGGCAGTTCAAAAAATTGCTGCGCTACTTGATAAGCCGATTGGATCAAGGCAGGATCAACGCCGTGGTTGGTCACTGCAAAAAAGCCGTTGGTTTCTAAGGCATGACCCAACTGGTTGACGAACCGTTGGCGATCGCGGTCATCAGCCTGAAACAGTTGTAGATCTAGAACTGGAATAGTTTGAGTCAGGGACATTTGCTACAGCTAAAGATGGAAACGTGCGACTCTGGCGATCGTAGCGTTAATTGGTGGATGCATTGACGCGATCGCGCTGCTAGGGTGCGGTCATCCTACGGGAACGTTTCACAGTGCGTTACAGCCATTTTCAGATGAACGTGCCACGCTTGCAAACTCTATAAGCCCCCTAAATCCCCCAATTCTGGGGGACTTTGGCTCTAGTTCCCCCCAGAATTGGGGGGCTAGGGGGGCGAAAACTGCTGTTAATTCACCAGCGATCATCAGCAATCATGAGAGCAGCCGATTGGCGATATTTTCTATGATGCGCCCGATCGCATAAATTGAGCGGGCGTTGATTGCCACAATTGCTCTAAGCGGTTGGCTGGCATCGTTAGATACAGCACATCACCCGCACTCAGACAAACTTCCAGCAAATCCCAACCGTGGACGGTTTGAGAATTGGTTTCCAGGTAGAGCGGCACAAAGTCTGCGGTAACTGCCATTTCCCGAACGCATCTCCCACAAAAGGGATGAGCAGGCGTAATCAGAGTTGCTAATGCGACCCAGAGGCTATCTGCGGTCATGCCATTGCCCAAAACGCGCCCCCCTAAAGCGGCGGCGGCAAACGCGGGAGCCACCAGTTCCGCTGGACTCAGCACCGCATCAAACTCGAACACCAGTTGCGCCATCCAGGCAAACTCTGGGTCGTGATAGCGAACGATCACGGGCACTTTGGGGTTGAGGCTTTTGGCGTTGAGGGCAGTTTCCAAGTTGACCGTGTCGTTGCTGGTGACGGTGATCAACGCTTGAGCCGTGGCAAAATTGGCGGCTTTGAGCGTGGTGGGCAGGGTGGTATCGCCTTGAATCACCGGGATTTTTTGCGATCGCACCGTGCTCAGAAAGCGACAATTAGGATCTTTTTCTACCACCACTACTTCATGTCCACACTTGTGCAAATGGGTCACAATTTGCACGCCCACACTGCCCAACCCGCAGACAATAAAATGCTGTTTTTGCGGAATCCGCGCCGCCTCCCAAAAGCGACTGAACCGAGTGCCCAAAACGAAATCATTTAGCAATGCGTAGGACAAGCCAATGATGGCAGCCCCAATCAACATGGTGAAAATGGTAAACAGTTTCAGGCTGTCAGGGGGATTGCCCACCGTGACTAAACTGTCTCCCGCGCCCGTAATCATGCTGACAGAAAAGTAGAGGGCATCCACAGGCGATGTTTTGAGAATGGACGAGACATAGACCAGCGTGGAGATGAAAATCATCACTAATAGCAGCAGCAAGCTCGCTAAAAGCCCTTGGCTATGTTGCCGCAGATATTTTAAGCCCGTCAATAATTTGTTTAATCGTTGAGATAGCGATCGCTGTTGAGCCGCGTGTACCGTTGGTTTTGTGCCCACAATCAGGCGATCGCCCACTTGCAGCGAGTGCCCTTGCACCACTGCCGACACCAGATCCAGCCTTGTCTTGGCGGGGATGTAGTAAATCAACATGCGATCGCGATCGTCCCAAAGTTCACTCAGCTTGCGTCCGCGCCAAGGATGAGACTCATCGACATACACTTGATGAATGGGCCACGTTTGGTTAAACAGTCTCAATTGACCAATTGCCGCACTGCCCAACGCCGAAAATGCAAAAATCGGCGCACAAAGCGAGGCAACGCTCATGGTGATGTGGTCGGGCAACGTACTATCCAACCGCTCTCCCAAACTGGTATTAAACAGGCGATTCACAATCCGAATTCGGGGATTGAGCACTCGTGCCTGCATTAAAACGCCCAAATTAGTGCCATCTTCACTGTCCGTCAACACCAAGGTTTGGGCATCGCGAATCCCTGCCTCTAAAAGGGTTTGTGCCGCTTGCAGGTCGCCAATGATCACGTCATCTCCTTCACCGGGCAAGGAGCGATCGTGAATGCCCACAACGGCGATACCTTGGTGCTTCAGCAACCGGAAGATTTTGTATCCGGTTGCATCCAATCCACACACAATAATCCTGGGTTTTATCTCTGCAAAAGAAACCATTGCTTTGCCATCCGTTACGCCGCTAAAGCCGCCGTCCGCCTTCAATTTAAACAGAGTTAGTCTTCAGTGAATTAGATGGCTTAACCCATGATTATTGAATAGAAAGAGCTTGCAGACTGTAGCAAAGGGCACCTGCTGAATAATGACGAAACACACCTTTGTCATTAGAGGTCTCATACCGTTTTGAGTTTTGTTCGCGTTCGCGCAGCGCGTGCCTTGCACTCAGCGTCTCCGTAGGAGATATTTTGAGTTTGGAATTGTAGAAGCCTTACTCAGCTACGGTTTCAAGCTCAGATCTGTCGTAGCCTCCGTTTAAATTGGTATCAATACTTATGGGTCGGCTTCACTGAACGGGTTGGAAAAACAGCTCATAAAAAAGGGTGAGCATTTTGCCCACCCCTAATCAGTCTTACTCGCACAGACTTTTAAACCGTGACGGCTGACGGTTGTTTAGCAAACAGCTTCAAAATCCGCTCTGCCATTTGGGAAGGCATTAAACCCAACGCTGTCTTGGATTGATCCGGTGAAGCATGATCCACTAGCTGATCGGGAACGCCAATCCGAGTGAGCGGGACGGCAATCTCGGCATCTAGCAGTGCTTCAGCGATCGCGGAGCCAAAACCACCCGGTAAGCAGCCTTCTTCCAGCGTCACTACCTGCCCAATCTGCTGTGCCAACGGCAGGATGAGTTCCGTATCCAAAGGCTTGGCAAACCGGGCATTGATCACCGTGGCTTCGATGCTGTGTTCGCTCAGAATTTCTGCCACCTGCATCGATGGATAAACCATGGAGCCATAGGCAACCAGCAACACATCATCCCCCTGCCGCAAAATTTCGCCTTTACCAATAGGCAAAGGCTCCCAGCCTTCTTCCATCAGCGGCACCCCGTAGCCATTGCCTCTGGGATAACGCATGGCGATCGGGCTATCCAAATGGTTAATGCCCGTCACAATCATCCGTTGCAGTTCAGCTTCATCTTTGGGAGCCATCATTACCAGGTTGGGAATACAGCGCATATAGGCAATGTCATACATCCCTTGGTGCGTCGGTCCATCTGCGCCCACAATTCCGGCTCTATCTAAACAGAAGAAGACGGGGAGATTTTGAATGCAGACATCATGCACAATTTGGTCGAAGGCGCGTTGGATAAACGTAGAGTAAATTGCCGCAACCGGGCGCATTCCCTCGCAGGCAAGCCCTGCCGCCAGGGTCACTGCATGTTGCTCTGCAATGCCCACGTCGATGAATTGCTCCGGCAGCCGCTTCTGCAAAATATCCAGTCCAGTGCCAGTAGACATCGCAGCCGTAATGCCAATCACTCTAGGATTGCTCTCGGCAATTTTGGTGAGGGTTTCGCCAAACACCTTCGAGTAACCCGGTGGTTTGGGTTTGGTAGAAGGAATTGCCTTACCCGTCGCTAGGTTAAACGGGCTTTGAGCGTGGTAGCCGACTTGATCTTTTTCGGCAACTTCGTAGCCTTTGCCCTTGATGGTGGCAACATGCACCAAAACGGGACCGGTGTGCTTGTGTGCCTGTTGGAAGGTGGCGATTAGTTCTTCCAAGTTGTGCCCATCGATCGGACCCATGTAGGTAAAGCCCAACTCTTCAAAGACGGCTCCAACCTTCGGCACCGCTAGCCGCTTCATGCCTTCTTTGATTCGCGCGAGGTCGGGGGAAAGGGTGTCTCCCACAAACGGCAAATGCTTGATTTGTTCTTCTAGGTTTTCGGCAAGGAACTGAACCGGGGGACTCAGCCGCATTTTGTTGAGATAGCGGGGAATTGCCCCAACGTTGGGCGAAATCGACATTTCGTTATCGTTGAGCACTACGAGTAAGTTAGTTTTGGGCAAATGTCCGGCATGGTTGATGGCTTCGAGTGCCATCCCACCCGTCAAGGCTCCATCACCGATTACCGCTACTGTTTTGTAGGTCTCGCCTTGGGAGTCACGGGCGATCGCCATCCCCAGGGCAGCAGAAATGCTGGTAGAGGCATGACCCGCGCCAAAATGGTCAAATTTGCTTTCGCAGCGTTTTAAATATCCGGCAATCCCGTCTTTTTGGCGGAGCGTGTTGAAGCGGGCATAGCGTCCGGTCAACATTTTGTGGGGATAGGCTTGATGCCCCACATCCCAAATCACTTTGTCGCGATCGAGGTCTAAAGTTTGATACAGAGCAACCGTCAGTTCTACCACCCCTAAACCAGGACCCAGGTGCCCACCAATTGCAGCAACGGTTTCCAGATGCTTCTCGCGAATCTGGCGGGCAATTTGCTGAAGTTGATAAATAGACAAACCGTGTAACTGGTTAGGGTGGGTCAGCTCACTCAAATGCATACGGGCTATCCTCTCGGCAGATCAGTGAATTTATCATCCACTCTTCTTACTGTAATTGATTAAAGACGGGCTTTTTGATGTCAGTTGTGCAGCAAAAATTAGAATTTCTTCATGTAATCAGAGAAAAGAAACGCGATCGCGTGCCGTCTTTTGGGAGGATTGCTTAAATGGGAGACAATTAACGCACCTTTGAACGGTTTCAACTTTGAATGGTTTTGCGCGTTGATTTTAGCTAAATTGCGGTTATTCTTATTTCACGCTTTAAACTATATTTGCTTGTCTTGACTTGCTTGTCTTGATTTACTCGTCTTACGATATGTCGTTAATGCTGCAAAAGGTATGAAATTACTCCAGATCTGCCCATCTAGCCTGTCTGCAATCTCTGATTTATGGGCAACTCGGTTACCTAAAACCTTTGCCAGCCTGGTGATGCTCTCTGGTTTGGTGGCGATCGCGGCTCCCATTTCCCCGGCGATCGCGGCTCGTAAAGATTCCGAAACAGATTTCCGAAACTGTGCTGCCTATTTAATTAATCTCAAAATTGCCGCAGAACTAGCAGTTTCCGCCTGTTCACGGGCACAGTATCCCCAAAATTTGTCTACCTGTGTGCTTGACATTAGCAAAGTGAGCGGTTATGAACCGACCGATGCGTTGAATGCATGTCGCCAAGTTCGTCGCCCAGAAGATATGGCATTTTGTGTAAATGGCATTAGCCGCACCCTAAAAGATTCTGTTGCGGGAGACGTATTAGATAGCTGCCGCCGCAGCCTGCAACCGGTGCAATATGCCAATTGCGTCGTCGGTATTAGTCGGGGTGCATCCGGCTTATCATCGCCAGTGGCGCTCAGTTCTTGCATCGATACCCAAGCATTTCCGCGAGAAGTTGATCCAACCTTTATTCCCTATGTAGAGTCGCCGCTGCAAGTCCCGCAGGATTTGTCGCCGCAGCCAATCACCACGCCTCCGTTTGCGCAACCTGCTCCGCAGCCTCAAACGCCAGCGCCAGCCCCCGTTCGTGGGCTTTTTTAAGGGGATTGTGAGACCCTACTGGATAGCCATCGAATCTTTTAGAAATTAGGAGTTAGAAGCCAGAAGTCATTGAATAGCCAATGCTTCTGGCTTTTAGTTTCGACAAGATTTTAAGAAAAATATTAGTGCTTAAGTAGAATAACTGGATGAAAGTTTTAGTGACGGGGGCGGCTGGGTTTATTGGGTTTCATCTGGCGCGGCGACTGTTGCAGGATGGGATACAGGTCTATGGCATTGACAATTTGAATGATTATTATGCGATCAGTTTAAAGCGCGATCGCCTTGCCCAATTGCAGCCCCAATCAGGCTTTACGTTTCAGGAGCTAGATTTAAGCGATCGCGCTGGCATGGCTGATTTATTTCAACAGCAGGCTTTCGATTGTGTGGTGAATTTGGCGGCGCAGGCAGGAATCCGCTATTCTCTGCAAAACCCGTGGACTTATGTAGACAGCAACGTGTCGGGCTTGGTGAATGTGCTGGAAGGGTGTCGGCAGCAAGCAGTGAAGCACCTAGTTTTTGCGTCATCCAGTTCGGTGTATGGTGCGAATACAAAAGTGCCCTTTGCGGAAAGCGATCGCACCGATCATCCGGTTTCTTTATACGCCGCGACCAAGAAAGCGAATGAGTTAATTGCCCATACTTACAGTCATTTGTATGCGTTGCCCATGACCGGGCTGCGGTTTTTCACGGTGTATGGTCCCTGGGGCAGACCCGATATGGCGTATTTCAAATTTACCCGCGCCATTCTTGCTGGAGAGGCGATCGATGTGTATAACTTTGGCAAAATGCAGCGCGACTTTACCTACATTGACGACATTATTGAAGGAGTGGTGCGGGTGATGTTGCATCCCCCTGAAGGTGTCGATTCCCGCTTAGATCTGGCAGAACAGCCCGACAGCCAAGCGCCTTATCGAGTGTATAACATTGGCAATAACCAGCCGATTGAACTGATGACGCTGATCCAAACATTGGAAAAAGCGTTGGGCAAACAGGCAACTCTAAACCTATTACCCATGCAGCCAGGAGAAGTGTTGACGACCTATGCCGATGTCCAGGCTTTGTCAGCCGATTTTGGATTTGCGCCGAACACAACCATCGCGGACGGAATTGCCCGCTTTGTCGATTGGTATCAGGGCTACTACCGCTAAGAGATCTACGGCTTAAACTTCAACGGGAGCTTTGCGTTCCAACGGCGAGGGGCGATCGCCCTTGCTGGATGTTTCCACGCGACCGAGGGTGCTTTCACCCGTGATCAACCGAGCGCCACGATTGCGGGTGAAGTAGCTCCAGCCCCATTGAACCATGACCACTAGCTTGTTATCAAATTCAATCAGATAGTAAATGTGGGCAAAGCTCCAAACAAACCAGGCAAGAAAACCGGATAGCTTGACGAAGCCTAAATCTGCAACGGCGGCGTTTTGTCCAATCACTGCCAGGTTGCCCACTTCTTCATAGCGGAACGCCGATAGCGTATTCCCCCGCAGTTGTTCGGTGATCAGTTTGGCAAGATATTTCCCTTCTTGAACGGCAACCGGAGCAATCCCTGGAAGCGGCTTTTCGCCTTGGTGGGGAAAGTTTGCCAAGTCGCCAATCACGAAAATATTGGGATGTCCAGCGATGCTGAGATCGGGTTCCACCATGACGCGACCAACGCGATCGAGGCTGACTCCGGTGCAATCTGCCAAAACTTTTCCCATGCCAGAGGCTTTGACCCCGGCTGCCCAAAGAATGGTGCGAGCGGGAATTTGCTCGATATGGTCGCCCTGCTTAGCCGTAACGATGTGGTCTTCAATGTTAGTCACCAGGGTTTTGGTGCAAACGGTGACCCCTAGTTTGGTGAGGGAGATCGCGGCTTTTTCCGATAGATCGGGCGGGTAGGGCGGCAGCAGGCGATCCATGCCTTCTAGCAAAATTATTTTGGCGGTGGTGGTGTCGATGCTGCGAAAGTCTTTTTTCAGGGTGTTAAAGGCAAGTTCTGCGATCGCCCCTGCCAGTTCTACTCCTGTCGGTCCGCCGCCCACAATCACAAAGGTTAACCATGCTTGGCGCTTTTCCGGGTCGAGTTCTTTTTCTGCCGTTTCAAACGCACTAAAAATCCGCCGACGGATTTCCAACGCATCTTCAATGGTTTTCAGTCCGGGTGCAGTGCTTTCCCAATGGTCATTGCCAAAGTAATGGTGACTGACTCCCGTTGCCACAATCAGCGAATCGTAGGCAATGTCCTGTTCCTGCATTTTGACGATTTGCTGCTGCGGATCGATGTCTATCACTTCGTCCATCAAAACGCTGGTGTTCTTGCAGTGGCTCAAAATGCCGCGCAACGGCGAAGAAATGTCTGCGGGAGACAGGCTACCCGTGGCAACTTGATAGAGCAGCGGTTGAAATAGGTGAAAATTACGGCGATCGATGAGGGTGACCTGAACGGGCGATCGCCGCAGGGATTTTGCTGCATACAGCCCGCCAAAGCCGCCGCCCACAATCACAACCCGATGAAGAGAGGATTTCTCAGCAAACTGTGACATTCGTACAACATCCTTTTTGGGAACAAGCGGCTAAGAGTTTTCTTTATCAATAAACAGATAAAACTTTATAAAAATTCATTTTAGCCTGTCGCTTTTCTGGGCTGGGTAGCACTCGCTACGGAGCTTAAACTTTTTCAGCAAATGGAAACGTTTTATGGAGGTGCCATTGGTGCCCATCGTGGCGCAACAGACTGAGGGAAGCTGCCAGAAATTTAAGCTGGAGCGATCGCCCTTGAAATAGTTGCCACGCGGCGTTGAAATTGGGCTGGGTCAAATCTCGAAACGCAACGGTCATATGGGGCGTAAAGGGTCGCTGATGTGTGGTGGCATCCCCAATTTCTAGGGTTGTTTCTAGATCAGCCATTAAACTTATTTGCAGATTCAGCAGCGCCGCCGTTTTGACCACGTGAATATAAATTACTTTGGGTGGAAACGCCGCAAATCCATTGCACTCGACCTCAAACGGCGCTTGCCGCATGGCAAATTGGGCTAGTGACTGCTCTAAATTGGGTAATTCTTGTGACAGCCATTGAAACGGCGGCTGAAGCGTAATGTGAGGGGGCGACTTTTGGGCAGCTTGGCTGGCATACTGTTCAGCAAACTGACGCTGAAGAGCGTGGGCGATCGCTTGAATCTCTGGGGGCGGCACGATCGCAATAAAAAATCGGTTCGGCGTAGGCTCTAAGCTTAATCCGTTCACTGAAAGATGACTCTAAAGCATTTGCCAATCTTGAATCCGCCATTTGCCATCTTTTCGCACCAAATTGTATTGAACCCGCAAATTGTCGGTTTGCGGAGATCCCTCAACCTTACCATTACGGTAAATTTCCGTCGTTTCTTTCACCCCAGCCACGACCTTTGCTTCATTCGCGACGGCAGGAACAGGCGTTGTTGAAGGCGATGCCCCCGGTGAAGCGGCGCTGGCAAGCGGGGATGGACTGGTGCCTTCTGCGATCGCGGTCACAGCGGGACTGGGATTAGTCTCGCCTGGAGCAGAAACACTCGCTTGCGGACTGGGAGCGCTAGGATCGGTCGTGGTACTGGCTGGCAATAGTTCCACACTCTCAACCGTGACATCATGTTGATACACGCGATACTCGCCGTTGCGCTTGAGATCCTCGGCATCCGTGCGCCAAGCCGATAGACTCGGATCGACCAGAATGGTATTCAGTTGATCGATTTCATAAGTAGCCCCCATCGCCTTCGATTTTGCGGCAAGCCAGGAGGAAAGCACGGATTGGGCAGACACTTTATCTAGGGTTGTCGCTGCGATCGACGAACTAGCACCCAAATCAATCAGGGGTTTGTCTAATTGGATTAATAGCTTTTCGTCTTGCTGCTGGGACACTTGCCCAGAATTGTTTTGCCAGCCTTTGGCAAGCCAGGAAAGCAGAAACCCTAAGGCAACGACTCCTAAGAGCGCCAATCCGGGCAATACCCATCGAGCAAACTGGGGAGCAACTTTCAAGCGATCGCTGCGATGAGAGTTCCGAGCCGCCCCCCCGCCATTGACCGACTTGGGGCGATTCGTCAAACGATCTCCCTGGGAATCGCCCCGACGATGACTCTGTTCAATCGGACGGGGCATCTCTGGTTCCCCCGCTCTCAGTGCTTCACCATCTCGCTCTGCCATGGGCATAACAGAATCATTGGGGATGTCCGATCCTATCGTTGCAGTCGCAGAACGAGAGGCAATTCGAGCTTTTGCTGCGGCTATAAGCGATTCTTGATCGGTTTCTCGCTCCCAATTGGCATAAGAGTCCGAATGGGCGGCGGGTTCACGATTTGCCATAACAGGCTGAAATCCATTCTCGCTAGCGGCATAGGTCGCCACTGCCACCGGATTCGGCATCCCCCGATTGGATGGGTTGGCAACCTCTGAAGCCCGGAATGGAACTCGATGATTAGCCGCGTCTGCGTCCGGCAATTGCTCTAAATAGCTTTGGACATGAGGAGCAGCAAAATATTCCTTGAGGACTGCTTGGCACTGGGCTAAGTCGCGGAAGTGGGGAAATACTTCATCTTGAAACCAGCGCTCTGTGTAGAGGCAAAGCCCAGGCAGGAGATCAGGGGATTCTTGAGAATGCTGACGGATAAAGGCGATCGAGTCTTGTTCTCGACTCAGTTCCAGCGCTTGACTGGCTTCCTCAGTTTGACCGAGCAACAGGGAACAAACCGCCTTTTCCAAGTTCACATCTTGGCGATCGCTGAGTCGAGTTAAATACTGCTTTGCACGCTGCACCAACTCTGGGTAATGGTCGGCAAACCCTCTTGCCAGCAGCGCATACACCGCCAAATAGGTTGCCACTGCCGAAGGGCGATTTGCCTCCCGCTCAAATAAATACTGCTGTTCTTCCGCCGTCAGATAGGCACGAATTTGCTGAATGAAGCGTAAAAAATCATCTACATTCAGCCCCGATTGATCCTCATTCGCCCCATCAATCCCGCCGCGATCTTGCAGCATTGCCTGTAAAAGTCCAATGCCTTTACTGCGGGCATCTACCATGTCTTCGGACGTTGCAAGTAGCTCCAAAATGCGATAAGGGCGCAACCGATATAAGTCAGATTGAATTTCTCCACGCACATTGGCAAACAATCCCTCCCGCAGTAAAAGCTGCTGCCCCGTCTCTAGGGCTTCACTGGCGTTTTCGTACTGAGTTTGCTGCCACTGCTCTCGCCCTAGCTCAAGACATGCCAATGCCACGGTCAGCACCACATCTGAAAAAACAATGGCAGGCTCTCCATATTGCCCGTCTTTTAAGCTGGCGGCTCCTCCAGTTAAGAAGGGTCGCCCCAACTTCAGGACTAGCTCATACTCTCCCCATTCTTGCAAGATCAGCAATGCGCCAATCAATTGAGTTTGCTCAATTTCGATGCTAGGCGCGTGGGGATCAACTTCAGCAATATCCGTTGCCCCGACATAAGCGGAAGGTGCGTGGGCAGAGAGTAAATCATTCTCAGAAGAAAATTCGTAGGTTTTGGCAAGAAAGCTTGTATCGTACCGCTGTCGATGTTCAGCATCGGACAGCACGGCATATGCCTGATCAATCAATTGCTTGCGCGCGGTAATTGCCGCATCAGAATATTCTCGTCGGGGCAACTGCAACGTGCGATCGCGATGAGCCTGACGCAACTGGTCGTTGGTCGCCTGAATGGGTAAGCCCAGAATTCGATAATAATCAAGCGGAATACGCACAGGAGACTTCCCCAACCGTAAGAAGCAAGTTAAGCTATGGTAACGTCTTACAGCATCCTGTCAAGATGCTAGAAGACGGATCGTTGATTGACCATTATTACTCAATAGAGTGGAAGCTTACACCCAGAATAAGCAGAATACTCCGGTCAGCAACATAAGTTCTAGGAAGATTTTCAAAGAGTGTCTGAGGTCAAAACAGCGCCCATGGTTCAGGAGAGAACGGTTCCCAGTTTGCCATCCGCGATCGTCACCATTACCAAAGAAGAGGGGATGGTGCTTTATGAAGACATGATTTTAGGGCGTTTCTTTGAAGATAAATGCGCTGAAATGTATTATCGCGGCAAAATGTTCGGCTTTGTCCACTTATATAACGGGCAAGAAGCGATCGCCAGCGGGGTGATCAAAGCGATGCGCCCTGGTGAAGACTACGTTTGCAGCACCTATCGCGATCACGTCCATGCCCTCAGTGCCGGGGTTCCCGCGAAGAACGTGATGGCAGAGCTATTTGGTAAAGCCACCGGTTGCAGTAAAGGGCGCGGCGGTTCCATGCATCTATTTTCTGCCGAGCATCGCTTATTAGGCGGGTTTGCTTTCATTGGCGAAGGAATTCCTGTTGCCACTGGAGCCGCCTTTCAATCAAAGTATCGCCGGGAAGTGTTGGGAGATGAAACCGCCGATCAAGTGACTGCTGCTTTTTTTGGCGATGGCACGACCAATAACGGTCAGTTTTTTGAATGCCTGAATATGGCAGCGTTGTGGAAATTGCACATTCTATTTGTGGTGGAAAATAATAAGTGGGCGATCGGCATGGCGCACGATCGCTCAACTGCCCAGCCAGAAATTTACAAAAAGGCAAGTGTGTTTGGGTTGCCCGGAGTAGAGGTGGATGGCATGGATATCATGGCAGTCCATACTGTGGCTCAAGAGGCAGTGGCACGGGCACGCGCTGGCGAAGGTCCCACGTTGATCGAATGCCTGACCTATCGGTTTCGGGGGCATTCCCTGGCAGATCCCGATGAACTCCGCTCTAAGGCAGAAAAAGAACTCTGGTTTGCACGAGATCCAATTAAAAAGTTTTCAACTTATTTGATTGAACAAAATTTAGCAACCCACGATGAACTAAAGGAGATCGAGAAGAAAATTCAGGCAGAAGTCGAACAAGCCGTTGAATTTGCTTTAGAAAGTCCAGAGCCTGATCCTGCCGAACTGTATCGATATATCTTTGCCGAAGACTAGCCGCGATTTAATCAGCTTTTCGGGCATTGCTGAATCTGGGGACAAGAGTGGCGGCTCCTTTCTCCGTAGAGAAAAGGGCTGGGGATGAGGGAAATCATGTTTGCATTCAGCAACGAGAGATTCACCTACCCGTGGAAATCATACCTGCCTTCAGCAATGCCCGCTTTTCTGCTGAAGATGATTGCTCCAGACTTGTTGTTGCATTTTTGTTACAATAAGTTGGGTTGTCTCAGGTTTCTAGTACGTTTATTTCTGGCTTGATAAACCACGCCTTTTTAGAAAAGTGAGCGAATTGATAGCCAGTTAATAGGCAGAGATTCGGTTTCGGTATGGCAGGGGCAGCATTACCGTGATACCTTAATGGGTGGCATACGTACTCAAGCAAAGCAACACATTAGAGCAACCCCTCAATTTGTTCAGCGATTTATCCTTAAGTCTTGCGTAACAGTCATGCTATTTCAGCTTCATCTAACTAGCGCAACCAAAGAACTTGTGACTCATTATGATGTTGCTTTAGTAAGCTGTATTTTAAGTATTTGTTTAATGCAAGGAATAGTTTTGTCGGGTTTTGGGTGTGCATATCACCGAATGGATTGCTGTGTTAATAGAAAAAGTTTGTTTGGTTAATATCTAATTTGGGAGGTATTTTCAATGTCCGTTCGTCTATACATAGGTAACTTGTCGGAAGAGCTAACTCGTCAAGAGCTTGAAGCCGCTTTTGTAGAATTAGCTGATTCAATCTCAACGAAGATTATTACGGATCGGAAGACCAATAAGTGTCGAGGCTTTGGTTTTGTGACTGTTAAAACAGATGAGGAAGCGGATGCATTCATCGAAAAATTTAATGGGCATGTTTTGCATGATAGTGCAATGAAAATCGAGAAAGCGCTCCCTCGAACTAAGGAGAAAGAAGATGACCTACAACCTGCTGCGGATACGTCTGCTCCTGTGTCTAGTGGAGTAAGGAAAGCGGCGAGTAAGGGGGCGAACACCAAAGTTCGCAAAGGCGGCGGAGCCACTAGCCCTCCTGATTTAGAAAGTGTTCAGCCTGATCCGCGATGGGCACAAGATTTAGAGAAGCTGAAGCAGCTTTTGGCTGCCCAAACTACTAATTCATGAATGCCTGATAATTCATGAATGCCTGAGGTCGCAAGCGAATTGGGAAACTTACTTTAGGATCAATTTGGCGGTTCAAATTGATCTGAATGATTTATCCGGTTTCACAAGAAATGGTTTCTATGCGGACGCGCGATCGCGTGAGGCTAGATGCAGATGTGTATCGTCCGGCGGTAGAGGGTGAGTTTCCCATATTGCTGATGCGGCAACCCTATGGACGGGCGATCGCGTCCACTGTGGTCTATGCCCATCCCACTTGGTATGCCGCCCAGGGCTACATTGTGGTGATTCAAGATGTGCGAGGGCGCGGCACCTCAGAAGGGGAATTCAACCCATTTGCTCACGAAATTGAGGATGGTTTCGATTCCGTGCAATGGGCAGCAGACCTAGCTGGCAGCACAGGCGCAGTGGGAATGTATGGCTTTTCCTATCAAGGCATGACTCAGCTATATGCTGCGGCTGCTAAGCCGACCGCGCTCAAAACTCTGTGCCCTGCTATGCTTGCCTACGATTTATATGGCGACTGGGCATATGAAAATGGTGCCTTTTGTTTACAAGCAAACCTGAGTTGGGCACTGCAACTGGCGGCTGAAACGGCACGACGGAAGGGCGATGAAGCCGCTTTTGGTGCTCTCGCTGGAGCCGCCAAGAATTTGACCTTTGATGAAACGGTGCCTACGCGATCGCGGGTTTTAAGTGAACTTGACCCGACCTCGTTTTATCACGAGTGGCTAGCCCATCCTCAGCCAGGAGCCTATTGGGAAACTCTTTCACCCAAAACCTACCTGCACGATGTAGATTTGCCCATGCTCCATATTGGCGGCTGGTTTGATCCCTTTTTGCGGGGCACCCTCAGCCTTTACAACGATATCGCCAGCCGTAGCCACTATCGTCAGCAGTTGATTGTGGGTCCCTGGGCACATTTGCCTTGGGGTCAGCGGGTTGGCGTGATCGACTTTGGCAGTGAAGCGAATAATCCCTGCGATCGCCTGCAAATCCGCTGGTTTGACCACTTCCTCAAAGGCAACGATACGGGCTTGCTCAACGAACCGCCGATTCAGCTATTCGAGATGGGCACAAACCAATGGCGATCCTTCAATTCGTGGAATTCCACCGAACCTACCCCTTTCTATTTCTCCAGCACCGGACTCGCTGGCATGGATACACGCGATGGCAAGCTCATTCAACCCTCACCATCCACCCTTCGCCCCTCTCCCCATTCCTCAGATGTTCTGGTTCACGACCCCTGGCGACCCGTTCCCGCTTATGGAGGTCATGCGGCTTTTCCGGCTGGCTCGTTTGAGCGATCGGCGTTGGATTGCCGCACGGATATTTTGACTTACACCTCCGCCCCTTTAACGGAAGCTTTGCACCTAGTCGGAGACGTGATCCTCAACGTGCATTGTTTCGCCGATACTCCGATCTTTGATCTGGGCGCGGTCTTATCAACGGTGCATCCCAACGGCGCGGTTTACAATTTTGCTCAGGGCTATATTCATGTGCAGCCAGGACAAAAAACTGACCCGCTGACTTTTGCGCTTCAGCCTACTTGTATGGGCATTCAGCCAGGTTATGCGATTCGCCTGAGCATAAGTGCTGCGTGCTTTCCGGCTTATCCAGTCAATGCCGGGACGGGTAAATCGGCAGGTGAAACTCGATTGATCGATCAGCAAATTATCACGCTAACGGTGATGAGTGGCGTTGGCGTAGATTCAGCCGAGAATCACCCATCCCACATTTTGCTGCCGATTAATCTAGAGGTGCCCGTGTGAGTGATGGCACTAGCTAGGTCATTTGCGATGATCCGGATAGAGTCCAAGGGCAGTGAATCAACAACAGGATACTTTGCAAAGGAGAGAGCTTGTGACTGCACCCTATTACCGAGTTATTGTGGGCAATTTCACTATTGTGGGCAAGGAGCCGGATGGAGATTCGGTTCGTTTTATTGCCGATGACCCGACTCTTTACAAAGCGCTGCATCGTTCCTATCGGATCAAGCCATCCAAGGATGGCAGCGTGCAACTCCGGTTTGAAATGGTGGATGCGCCAGAGGTGCATTATGGTTCAGCCGCTCAGCCTTTGGGTGATGAGGCACGCGATCGCCTATTGAACTGGATGGGCTTTAAAAACATTACCTTTGTTGGCAATAAGGTGAAAACTGCGGAGCCAGACCAAATTCCTGGAGCCATTTTGACAAAAGCAGGCGAAGCCAATGGGCGACCCGTTTCCTATGTGCTACTGGGCGAGGAATCTAGGGAATTAGAAAACGGTGAGTGGATCTTTGTGGGCAAAGACCTACTTGAAAAAACCATCAACTACCGCATGTTGCAAGAGGGCACGGCATACTACACGGCATATTCCTCCGCACCTTTGGCTCATCGTGAAAAAATGCGCGAAGCGGCGGCAATGGCACGCGATGCAGAGTTGGGAATTTGGGCAGTCGATAAAACGTCTGAATTCAAACTGATCGATCAAACCTCGGTGGGTGTGATGGGGCAACTCATTTTGCCTAAACTCTTTCGCCGCGCGACGGATTATCTCAAGGCAGTCAATGGCGGCTTTCGAGGAAATCTTGATGAATGGCTGGAGGCAAATCCGGGTCAAAATGATCGGCTTGTGGTGGATGATATCGAACTTAAGCTGAATAATTTGCTGGATCAGCGCAATAGTCGCATCGTTTTTCAAGCTGATTTGCTTGACATCGTATTTTTAGAGAAATAGCGTTTGTTTGGTTAGCCGCGCAGAGGTGCGCGATTCCCGTGAGGGATCTGCTTGGCGGAATCGCGTTCAATATGAACCACGACGTGAGCAGATCCATAATCTTGGGAGATTGCCTGCTGTACTTGGTGAATAATGGTGTTGGATAGGTGGAAATAGTCGGGATGAATCATCAGGGTCATCTCTACATAAATCCATCGCCCTACCAGCCCTTGTGACTGAATTCCATAACAGTGCAGAATCCCTTCCACGCGGCGAATCGTGTTTGTGATGGCTTCCGGCGCGATCGCGACTTGCCTGACGAGGGAAGGAATCTGGTGATTGAGTACCCGCCAGCCATTGGCGATCGCAACCCCGATCAGACCGATCGACAGAATAGGATCAAGCCAACCCGGTGCCCACCTTGAGCCGATTAATCCAATTGTGACAATTATCATCACCGCCGTATCTTGCAGGCTCATTCCAACGCTGAACCCCAGCCAGGAATTTTCTACCCTTCGAGCCTGCGATCGCCCAAAAATTCCCAAGCAAAGGTTAATTGCAATTATGCCAAAAAATAGATAAATCAACGATAAATTGATTGGCTCAACCGGAAAGATTTCCTCTCCCCTCAGGATTTTAGAGAGTTGCTGAAGGGCGCTACCCAGCACTGTAAACCCTGTAAATCCAACGAAGCCAGTGACCCCTAGGGTCAAAATTGTGTCGGTTTGGCGATGTCCCCAAGGGTTTCGCCGGGAATCATCAGGAAAGACGAGGGTCAGCCCACTGAGCATGAAACTAAAGCTCGTGACGAGGGTATGGATGGAGGATGCCAGCAGGCTGAGAGATTGGATTGCCAACCCGACCCATACTTTCATTGCCAAAATCATCAGCGTCAGCCACAATGCCGCCAACAATCCTCGATGAACTGCCCACCGACGACTTTGTACTTCTGTCATAGCCTGACCCTATTTTCTATGTCAATATTTTCTATGTCAATCTGCCCTGCTTGCCCTCCAGATTGACTGGAATGCCCTCCAATTATGGGCATCAAATGTAAAAATGCACGGAAAATTTGCAAAATTTGCATTGCTTTTCTGGCAATCCAGGCTTAGCATCGGCAAGTATCTTTTGCTCAATCACCCCGCCCCACGACTATCCTATGCAACTACCCAATTCTTCCAAGGCGACTATTCAACTGCTGGTACTGGATATTGATGGCACGATCGCTGGGGTTTCCAACGAAGTTCGTGAGCCGATCAAGCAAGCAGTTCAAGCAGCCCAGGCAAACGGAATACAGGTGGCGATCGCCACTGGGCGCATGTATTGCTCGGCGCTCCGCTTTCATCAAGCGATCGGTGCCACGCTGCCGTTGATGGCTTATCAGGGTGCCCTAATCAAAGATCCAACTACCGAACAGGTGCATCGCCACTGGACAATGCCGACTCACTTGGCTGCGGCACTGCTGGACTATTGCGAACAGCCAGAATTGCGCGATCAGCTTTCGGTTCATCTTTATATTGATGATCAGCTTTATGTGCGAGAACTTACGCCCGATAGCAAAGACTATGGCTATCGCACCAGCGTAATTCCTATTCCCGTGGGTGACCTGCGATCGCTGCTGGATCAAGAGCCAACCAAAGTGCTGGCGTTAGGAGAAGATCCGGTGTTGATGGATCGGGTGTTGGCAGAGTTGCGCGATCGCCATCCTGCCGACGAACTCTATCTGACAAAATCCGTCCCTATTTTTGTCGAGGCAACGAATCCCTTGGTCAACAAAGGGACGGCGGTTCAATATTTGGCAGAAGACTATCTGGGCATTCAGCCAGAAAATGTCATGGTGATTGGAGATAATTTCAACGATCTAGAAATGATTCAGTATGCCGGGATTGGGGTTGCCATGGGGAATGCCCCGGAAGCGGTGAAAGCGGCGGCTGACTGGGTGACGCTGGGTGTTGAGGCGAATGGGGCGGCAGTCGCGATCGCAGAATTCTTGCTTTAGGGGCTATCACTCTAGGGGGCTATCAATCTTAAAAACC
Source organism: Leptolyngbyaceae cyanobacterium (assembly GCA_041749615.1). Taxonomy (GTDB): domain Bacteria; phylum Cyanobacteriota; class Cyanobacteriia; order Leptolyngbyales; family Leptolyngbyaceae; genus ULC077BIN1. Next base: position 19,942 of record JBGTAZ010000095.1, read on the forward strand.
ACAGGACAAGAACGGCAATCGCCAGCCAAATCATAAAGCACCGTCGGGTCAGGTGAAGCGCAGCAAAAATGTGGTCTGGCGCGATGTTTTGGGTTGCCTCACCCAACAACGGCTTTTGTTTGGCAACGCCACGATACCAGTTGGTTCCCCCCACTTGCACGCCCAACGCCGCCGCATAAGCAGCCTCGCTCCAGCCAGAGTTGGGGCTAGGATCTTGGGGGGCATCGCGCCTGCAAATTTGCCAGACATGGCGAGGCTTACCAGACACGATCGCGATCGTCAAAACGACCAGGCGACAGGGCAACCAAGTTAAGCCATCATCCAGCTTGGCGCTAAACCAGCCTAGGTGAGTGTAGGGCGAATCGCGATAGCCCACCATCGAATCGAGAGTGCTGGCAGCTTTGTAGCCCAATGCCAATGGCACACTCCCGATCGCCGGCATCATCGATCCCGCGATCGCATAAAACAACGGAGCCATCACGCCATCCGTTGCATTTTCGGTCACGGTTTCCAACACGGCACGCAGCACTTCAGCCTCGGACAGAGTTTCGGTATCTCGCCCCACATAGCGACTCAACCGCGATCGCGCCTGCTCCAAATCGCCTGTCTGCAAGGGCTGGAGCACTTCATTCGCCGCATCTCTCAAACTGCGTCCCGCAAAACAGCTTGCCAGCAAAATCACCTCTGTTATCAACCCTGCCAACGGATGAATTTGCTGCGCGATCGCCACGATCAGCCAGCCGACTGAGCCAGTTCCCAACACCAACCCTAGTCCCAAACCAACCCCCGCCAGTCGAAGAGCGATCGGTGAATTGAACGTTTTGAACGCCTGGTTTGTGTAGCGATCAATGAGCCAGCCCATCCCCTGAACCGGATGCCACCAATTCCACGGATCACCAATTCCATAATCTAAAAGCGCCGCCAAAATCAGTACTAATTCTGCGTGGTATGCCACTATGCCTTACCCATAAGGGGTTTCGCCCCTGATCACCCTTCTAATACTGAGAGAATACTCAAAACGCATCTACAATTCAAAGGAAAATACCGTGACTATGCTTGTTCCCGTGCAGCTTGATGATGGCATGATGCCGTACATCGAAGCTGAAGATAATATTAACAGTGCGATCGCTTCCCCTGATACAGAGCTATAACAACCACGCACCGGACAGAAAGGACTGCCAACCTTTCAATCTCCTCGGATTGACCCGGCACAATCCATGCAGCTAATGCAAAACACCATTCGCACCGATGCCTACTACTGCATGAATGCATTTAAAAACTGTAGTGTTGCCAATATTGATGAGGTGACTTTAGAGTTTGGCGTGAACTTAAGCGCGGATGCTGGAGTGCCTTATATCGCCAGTGGCAAAGCCCAAAGCAGCCTAAAAATTACCGTGAAATGTACTTATCCTAAAGCTGAAGTGGCTCCAACCCATGGGCTAATGGTTGGGCAGAAAGGCGCGAAAAACTAGAGGCTACACAACAAAGCTGGAAGCCTGTCCCTGAGCCGCTTGCCAACTCCGAGCATCATAGTAAAGATCTTCTAAGGAAATGCTGTAGAGGGCTTCTTTGAGCTTGTGGTGTAGGCGGTTCCAAAGGGTGAAGGTCACCCAATCTTCGGCATGGGCATCGTTGGGGCTGTGGCGGGGTAAGGGATCAACGCTTTCACCCACGGCTTCTAATATTTGCCCTAGGGAAATTTGTGCCGGAGGACGAGCAAGCTGATAGCCACCCTGTGAGCCACGCAGCGATCGCACCAATCCTGCCCGCCGCATCTCGATCAACAGCTTTTCTAGATAGGGAGCAGGAAGAGCTTGCCGCTGGGCGATCGCGTTTACAGACGTTGGACCAAACTTTGGCTGAAAACTCAAATCTAGCAGCGCCTTCACGCTGTAATGCCCACGAGTAGTTAATTTCATCCAGTGAAGCGCAAATGCGGGAAGTAACTATTGCTAGCTTAAGCCTAAATCGCGATCGCTCCTAAATCATGATCGCTCACCGGTTCACTCAAAATAGATCGACGCAGATGGAGTATACAGCGACCTCAGAAAAAGTCTGTTAAATAGCAGTTTTCAGAAGCATTGCCCCTCAACCCAACGAGTACGAAGATATCCTTCTGCCTATACAGTAGATAGAAAAGCCAGCAAATCTCCCCCGCTTCAGAACGATCTATAGCGATCGCTCTATCTCCTAAGTAATATCTCCTAAGTAAACGAACAGAATTATTTACCGTCGCGTTTCAACTACGCTCAATGCTCAAGCCCAGATTTTTCGCGGGTTGAGCGCAGTCGAAACTCAACCCTCACAGTGAATTTAATTTTGCCCTCCTACTTAAAAAAGTGATATCCAACACTCCATACCTTTTTCTTCCTCCATGTCAACCGACCTCACCCTACAAATTAAGCAAAAAGCATTGGAAGTTGGCTTTCACAAAGTTGGCATTGCCAGTGTTCAAGCTCCTTTAGAGTCGGCTAATGCGGCTTTGCAATCCTGGCTGTCTCAGAGTTACCACGCTGACATGGATTGGATGGCGAATCCTAAACGTCAAGAGATTCAGCAGATTATGCCAACAGTGCAGTCTGTGATTTGTGTGGCGCTTAACTACTATGCGCCTGTCTCCCGTCCTGACAGCAAGGGCTATGGCAAGATTTCTCGCTATGGCTGGGGGCGAGATTATCATCGGGTGCTGCACAAAAAACTCAAGGCGTTGTCTACTTGGCTGCACGCGCAAGGGGAAGAGGTGCAGGCGCGCTACTATGCCGATACTGGACCCGTGCAAGAGAAGGCATGGGCAGAACAGGCTGGCATCGGCTGGATTGCCAAAAATGGCAACCTGATCACCCGCGAGTATGGCTCTTGGGTCTTTTTAGGAGAAGTGTTGACTAATTTAGAGTTAACCGCCGATCGCCCCCATACCGCTCATTGCGGCACCTGCACCCGCTGCATGGATGCCTGCCCAACGGGGGCAATTCCGCAGCCTGCGGTGGTAGATGCCA